>DXWE01000246.1 GCA_019417045.1 Oscillospiraceae bacterium | reverse complement strand
GCCATCGGCGCCTGCCTGCGGCGTCGGTACTCCGCCTGCCGGCCCCCCGGCCGCACCGGCCGCCTCGTTCGGGCCAACCGCCTCACCCGCGCCAGCCGCGCCGGACGCCCCGTCCGTCTCGTCTGCGCCCTCTGTACCGGCCGCCTTTTGGTATTCCTCCAGCCGCCGGCCGATCACCTCGCGCATCGCGCCGTAGTCGTCCCCGGCGATCGCGGTGCGGATTTTGAACTTGCGGTACCCCGCCTTCAGCGGCCGCCCGTTTTCAAACACCACCATGCCGGCGACCGCGTCCGCGCCGCCGGTGTGGGAGATATCGTAACATTCAATGACGCGCGGCGGCTGCGGCAGCCCGAGAGTCGAGGCCAGCTCGTCGAGCGCGGCGGCGTCCCGCCCGCTGATCCCCGCCTTGCGGGCAATCGCCTCGGCGGCGTTCTGCCGGCACATCTCGGAAAGCTGCGCCTGCTCCCCCCGCTGGGGCTGAACCAGGCGTACCCGCCGCCCGGCCTTGCCGGACAGCCACTCCTCGAGCAGCTCTTTGTCCTCCGTCTCCCCGTCGAGCGTCACCTGCGGCGGCACCCGGTCGCGCAGCGAATAGTACCGCCGCAAAAACTCCGCCCGCGCGCCCGGCAGCTCGCCCGCGTCGTCCACGAGGAACTCCTCTTTATCGGTCAGCGCCCCGTGCACAAAGCGCAGCACCACAAAGCACACGTACCCGTCCCCGCGCGCCGTGCCGAGCACGTCCTGCTCGGGCACACGGGACATCACGACCTTCTGCCGCTCGCCCATGCGCTCCACCGCGCGCAGCCGGTCGCGCAGGTCGGCGGCCTTTTCAAATTGCAGGTCCTCTGCGGCCTTTTCCATGCGCTCGCGCAGCGTCTGCCGGATCTTCGCGCTCCCCTGCAAAATCAGCTCGAGCGCGTTTTCCACCCGCTCGGCGTAGTCCGCCTCCGTCACCCGGCCGGTGCACGGCGCGCAGCACTGCCCGATGTAGTGGTTGAGGCAGGGGCGCTCGGTGCGCAGCGGCTTTTTGCCAAAGGTGAACTGGCGGTTGCAGGTGGGCAGCCCGAACACCTTGTTCGCCTCGTCGATCGCCTGTTTGATCCCGAACGAGCTCATGTACGGCCCGATATACCGCGCGCCGTCGTCCTGCAGCTGCTTGCACTCGGTGATGCGGGAATAGGGCGGCGGGGACACCCGGATATAGCGGTACCCCTTGTCGTCCTTGAGCAGGATGTTGTATTTCGGCGCGTACTGCTTGATCAGCGAGCACTCGAGCACCAGCGCCTCGAACTCGCTGTCCACCACGATCGTGTCGAACCGGTCGACGTGCGCGACCATCTGGCGCACCTTCTCCGGGTGGTTCGTGTCGCTGCCGAAATACTGGGAGACCCGGTTTTTGAGCGCCTTTGCCTTGCCGATATAGATGATCGTCCCGGCGGCGTCCTTCATCAGGTACACCCCCGG
>DXWE01000245.1:334-1502 GCA_019417045.1 Oscillospiraceae bacterium | reverse complement strand
TCTTCCAGCTCGAATCGGCGGGCATGCGGCGGCTGCTGGTGCAGATGAAGCCGCGCGGGTTTGAAGACATCATCGCCGCCATCTCGCTGTTTCGGCCGGGGCCGATGGATTCGATCCCGACCTACATCCAAAACCGCAACCATCCGGAGAAGATGCGCTTCTCCCACCCGCTGCTCCAACCCATTCTCGAGGTCACCTGCGGGGTCGCGATCTACCAGGAGCAGGTCATGCAGATCTTCCGGGACCTCGCGGGCTATTCGCTCGGGCGCGCGGACATCGTGCGCCGCGCGATGAGCAAGAAGAAGCACGACGTGATGGAGCGGGAGCGGGCGGTGTTTATCCACGGGCTGACCGATGAGCAGGGCAACGTGGTGGTGGACGGGTGTGTGCGCCGCGGGGTGCCGGAGCAGACCGCGAGCGCCCTGTTCGACGAGCTGACCGCGTTCGCGTCGTATGCGTTCAACAAGTCCCACGCGGCGGCCTACGCGCTGGTCGCGTACCGCACCGCGTATTTGAAATGCCTCTATCCCCGGGAGTACATGGCCGCGCTGCTCACCAACTCGCTCGACGAGCGCAAGGTGGTGCGGTACATCGGGGAGTGCGGGCGGCTGGGGATCTCGGTGCTCCCGCCCTCGGTGAACCACAGCGAATCGGATTTCACGGTGGAGGGGCAGGACATCCGGTTCGGACTGCTCGCGGTGAAGAATCTCGGGCGCGGCACGATCGACCGGCTGGTGGCCGAGCGGGAGCAGGGCGGCGCGTTTCGCAGCTTCTATGACTTCTGCAAGCGCATGACCCCCATTCCCGAGTTCAACCGCCGCGCGATGGAGAGCCTGATCCAGTGCGGTGCGCTCGACGGGCTCGGCGCCACCCGCGCGCAGATGCTCGAGAACTATTCGGTCGTGATGGACGAGCTCGAGGACAACGCGCGGCGGAATGTGGAGGGCCAGCTCGGCTTTTTCGACGATCCCGGGGCGGTGGGGCTCGAGGAGCCGGAGCTGCCGCCAAAGCCCGAGCTGCCGTATGCCCAGCTGCTCGCGATGGAGAAGGAGGTCACGGGGCTCTACCTCTCCGGCCATCCGCTCGCCCCGTACGCCAAGTGCTACGACCGGCGGGACATCACCCCGCTCGACCGGGTGCTCACCGAGGCGGAGGAGTCCGCCGACCG
>DXWE01000245.1:0-324 GCA_019417045.1 Oscillospiraceae bacterium | reverse complement strand
GTGGACGGCCGGGTGGTGACGGTGCTCTGCCAGCTCGGCGCCGTGCCCATCACGCCGCCGTTTTTGGTGGTCTTCTGCCGCACGGCGGTGCTCGAGGACTATTTCGGCTCGATCGAGGCGCTGCTGTTCCCGAAGCCCTTCGCCCAGTATGCGCCGCTGCTGCAGGAGGGCGGGGTGCTGCTGCTGCGCGGGCGGGTCAGCGCGCGCGAGGAGGAGGCCCCGAAGCTGATCGTGGAGCAGGTGCTCCCGGCGAACGACCCGGCGGCGGTGCCCGCGTTCCGCCAGAGCGGGGAGGGCGCACCTGCCGGATCATCGGGCAGCCGG
>DXWE01000244.1 GCA_019417045.1 Oscillospiraceae bacterium | reverse complement strand
GAAAAACGGATCGTGCGACGGGGTGCTCTCCACGAGCGGGTCGCCGGTCTCGAACACGGACGGCAGGCACACCTGTGTCTACCGCGGGAAGGAATCCCCCTATGGCAACGCGTTTGAATGGGTGTCCGACCTGCTGGTGACGCGAAGCGGCGCGGGCACGGCGGAGGATCCGTATGCGTATGCGGCGTACTACCTGCCCGACCCGACGAAATATGCCGAGGGAGCGGTGACGGAGGACTATGTGGAGCTGTCGTACACGCCGGCGGATGCGGACGGATATGTGACCGGGCTGGGACTTGACAGCCGGTTCCCGCATGTGAGATTGCCGCAGGCGGTCGGCGGGAGCGCCACGACAGGGTACGCGGACTACTACAGCAAACCGGCATACGATGTGTGCGGCGCGGCGGTGGGAGGCCATTGGTATTTCGGATGGGCGGACGGCCCCTGCTGCTGGCATACCGCCAGCCGGCCGGCACACGCGAGTGTGGACCGGGTGGCGCGGCTGAGCTGCCGATGAGAGAGGAGAGATGAGGACATGAGAAGCGAGAGCATGGTGAGGCCACAGGAGACGCAGGTGACGCGGCGGGGAGAGATCGGGGAGATCGCGCTGCGGGAGGACGTCAGAGAGGAGACGCGGGGCGGGAGGCCGGTATATGTATATGAGGAGTACCGGGTGAGCGCGCCGTGGAGGGAGACGCTGGCGGACGCGGTATTGTCCAGCCGGGAGGCGTGGCTGCAGCGGGCAAAGGAGACGGAGGCGGGAGCGCTTGCCGGAGAGATCCGGGAGAAGCGGGACCGGCTGCTGAAGGAGAGCGACTGGACACAGGGGACGGATACGCCGCTGTGCGAGGAGGCGCGGGCCGAGTGGAAGGGATACCGACAGGAGCTGAGGGACGTACCGCAGCAGGAGGGATTCCCATATACTGTAGTGTGGCCGGTTGCGCCAAAGGGGGAAAGCGCATGAACACAGAGCTGGTGGTGGCGCTGATCAGCCTGGCGGGATCGGCGATCGGGTCGGTGGTGGGGATCACGATCAACGCGCGGCTGACGAGCTACCGGCTGGAGCAGCTGGAGAAGAAGGTGAACCAGCACAACAACCTGATCGACCGGATGTACAAGGTGGAAGAGGCAACAGAGGTGCACGACGAGAAATTCAAGGTGATGAACCACCGGATCGCGGATCTGGAAGGATACCACAAACCGGATTAAGGAGGAAATGGAAATGAAAGAAAACTGGAAGAAATGGCTGAAAGCAGCGGGGATTCGGGCGCTCAAGACGGTGGCGCAGACGGCGGTGGCGACGATCGGCACCGCGGCCGTGCTGGGGGACATCAACTGGGCAATGCTGGGCAGTGCGTCCGTGCTGGCGGGGCTGCTGTCCCTGCTGACGAGTATCGCGGGCCTGCCCGAGATCAAGGAGGGTTAAGTATGTTCAAGCTGGGCTTAAGTGCCGGGCACAGCAACGAGACGGCGAGAGGGATCCCGGCGTCGCTCTCGCCGGAGAACC
>DXWE01000243.1 GCA_019417045.1 Oscillospiraceae bacterium | reverse complement strand
GCTCGGCCACGTCGATCCCGGTGCATGCGGTCAGCGCGGCCATGTGCGCGCTCGCGTTGACCTCGCACACGAGCGGGCGGCCGTGCGCGTCGTGCAGCAGGTCGATCCCGGCAAAACCGAGCCCGAGCGCCTCGCAGCAGCGGCGGGCGAGCGATTCCTCTTCCGGGGTCGGCACATACCGCTCGCCGGTCCCGCCCGCGCCGATGTTGGCGCGGAAATCGTGGTCAGAGTGACGGCGCATCGCGGCCTCCACCCGGCCGCCGACCACATACAGCCGGTAGTCCTCCCCGGCGGGGCGGACGAACTCCTGCAACAGGAAGGGGCGGGGGCCCATCCGGCGGGCGAGCGCGAACAGCTCCCCTTCGTCGCGCGCCAGATAGACCTGTTCCCCGAGCGAGCCGAAGCACTCCTTGCAAACCAGCGGGAACCCGAGCGCCCCCGCCGCGGCCTGCAAAAACCCGTCGCCCGGGGAATCGTACGACACATAGGTCATGGGGGCGACAAAGGTGCGCGGCATCGGCAGACCCGCGTCCGAGAGCACGCGGTGGGTGGCGGCCTTGTCGTCGCACAGCGCGACGCTGTCGGCGGTGTTGTACACCCGCGTGCCGCACGCCTCCATCGCGCGCAGCAGCCGCACGTCCTTGTCCCAGCACAGCACGAAATCCGCCGCTGACAGCGGCCCATCCGGCCCGACGACCCGGGTGCGCGGCAGGGCGGAACCGCCGGTGAATTCGGAGATAAATGCGGTGTTCGGGACCGGGCGCAATGCTACGCCGAGCCGTGCGCCCGCCTGCGAGAGCCGGCGCACCGGATCGGGCGGTTCCCGGTTCCAAAATCCGTTATACAGCACATACCCGGCCAACGGAACCCTCTCCTTTCGGTATAGCAAAACAGGCCCATGGGGAATCCACGGACCTGTTTTCCGGTCTTTTGCGGGTCAGTCGATCTCCACTGCGACCTTGAGCTCCTGACGGGTGGCGGCGGCCCGCATGATCGTGCGGATCGCTTTTGCAATGCGCCCCTGTTTCCCGATCACACGGCCCATGTCCTCTTCCGCCACATGCAGATGGAACACGATGGTGCCGTCTTCCGCGGGCTCGTCCTGCTCCACCGTCACAGACTCGGGATGCTCCACAAGCCCCTGCGCGAGGAGGATCAGCAACTCTTTCATCGAAATACCAACCTTTCTGTCTGACGCGGCCGGCGGGTCAGATGCCGGCCTTCTTCAGCAGCGCTTTGACCGTATCGGTCGGCTGCGCGCCGTTCTGGATCCATTTCTGGGCCTTTTCGGTGTCCACCTTCAGAACCGAGGGCTCCTCCAGCGGGTTGTAGTAGCCGATTTCCTCGATAAACCGGCCGTCGCGCGGGTAACGGGAGTCCGCCACCACGATGCGATAGAACGGAGCCTTTTTGGCGCCCATGCGGCGCAGACGAATTTTGACTGCCATTTGATGTACCTCCAACATTTCTGAGAAATATTTTTCTACCAAAGGGAACTGGTAGGAATACCAACCACACTCACAGGCCGGGGAAACCGCCTCT
>DXWE01000242.1 GCA_019417045.1 Oscillospiraceae bacterium | reverse complement strand
CCGCCCCTGTGCCCTGCCGGAACGGAAATTACGGCACCCAGCAACGGGGCCCCGCCGGGAGCGATGGGAGGACTCTCAGGAGGGGGAACGGCCGCCGGCTTCGCCTCCTGGAGTAGCCGAGCGACAGCCGGTCGCCCCTTGTCCGGAGCAGCCGCTCGACTCCCCTCTGAGCGAAATTGGCAGAGGAGGGCTCTGGGGAGCGTGGACTGCCGGACGGAGAATCACAAGACCAGGCATCAAGGCGGATGATGCCGCTCTGACTTTCCGGCGGGGACAAAGGGGAAATCCCGGTTGGGTATATGATAGGGCGGATTCCCGGAGTGGATCCCGGGAGCCCGGTAAAAAAGGGACAATCTCTGGACGGATGGCAGCAGTGGCCGCCCCGGCTGTACCGGTGTTGTTCTTCTCGTTCAAATCCGACATCAGTACAAAATACATTTTGGCCGCAGACGACGCTGCTTTTTGATAAAATCAACTTCACGCGGGTAAACTTTGTGTGGGTAGGGCATATACAATGTTACTATCCATTTCAAAGCTATGAGGTGAGGTTGTGACAATCGGGAAGGCAACGGCCGATCGGATTCTGGAGTTGTGCAAGGAGAGAAATATCACCATCAACAAACTCGGACTCATCTGCGGCATTACCCAGTCGACCTTGAACAACATCGTCAACGGTGGGAGCAACAATCCGAAACTCGCGACGATCAAGAAGATCTGCGACGGATTGGAGATGACGCTCGGCGAATTCTTCAGCACCCGGACGTTTGATGAACTGGAGCAGGAAATCCGATAAACAAGCGAAAAACAGCCGCCTGGAAATTGATAGATTTCCGGGCGGCTGTTTTGAAAGCGGTTCCGTCGAGGGGACGCCAATCAGCCGTTTGGAGAAGGGAGCGCATATGCCTGCCGGTACCGTTCAAACTCCGAGACAAACTGTGGCTGCCCGGAGGACTTTAACTGGTTGAGGTATCCGTGTGTGTCAAACTGGGCCTCCTGGATCTGGATCAGGCAGACCGCGATATTCGAGCAGTGATCGGACACGCGCTCGTAGTTGTTCAGCAGATCCGAGAGCACAAACCCCAGCTCGATCGTGCAGTCGCCGCTTTGCAGACGGGCCACATGACGGCTCTTCACCTCCGCAATCAACCCGTCGATCACCTGCTCGAGCGGCTCGACCCGCCGGGCGGACGCCGTGTCGTTTTGGATAAAGGCCGCGATGGTGGTGGTGAGGATATCGATGAGCGCGTTTGTGAGCACCTGCAATTCCGCCTGGGCCGGTTCGGAAAACCGGATCCCCTTGGACGATATCTCCCGCGCGGCCGACAGGATATTGACCGCGTGATCGCCGATCCGCTCAAAATCCCCGATGCAGTGCAGCAGCTTGGAGATCTGTTTGCTGTCCTCGTCCGACAGCTCCTTGCTGCTGAGCTTGACCAGATATGTCCCGAGCTTATCCTCGTACAGATCGATCCTGTCCTCATTGGCCAGCAGCCGGGCCGCGCGCTTTTCACTGAAATGGCCCACCAGCCCGAGCGAGATGAGCAGATTGTCCTG
>DXWE01000241.1 GCA_019417045.1 Oscillospiraceae bacterium | reverse complement strand
CGATCGGGTGGGTCTGGCCGACCGGGCGCAGGCCTATCCGTCGCAGCTCTCGGGCGGGCAGAAACAGCGGGTGGCCATCGTGCGGGCGCTGTGCATGAACCCGGACGTCATGCTGTTCGACGAGCCCACCTCCGCGCTCGACCCGGAGATGGTCGGCGAGGTACTCAGCGTCATGCGCAGCCTGGCGGAAACCGGCATGACCATGGTCATCGTGACCCACGAGATGGGGTTTGCGCGCGAGGTTGCGAGCAAGGTGCTGTTCATCGACGAGGGGGTCATCATGGAACAGGCGCCCCCGGCGGAATTTTTCGGCAATCCCCGCAGCCCGCGGCTGCGCGATTTTCTCTCCAAAGTCCTTTGATCCCCGGCGGGGCGGAAACAGGCGTTTCCGCCCCGTTTTTGTTGCGGTTCTTCCCGCCTTTGTGGTATACTGCCCACAGATAGACAATCAGAAAGGGGGCTTTCTCCGTGTTTCTCTGCCAGCTGGCCGGACTCACCATCCGCGTGGAAAACCGCTATCCGTTTGTGGAGCACCTGTGCCGGCAGTATCCCGCCCCGGCGGGCGCCGTGCCGGCGTTTACCGTCTGCGCCGGGGAAGACAGCCTCAAAAGCCGCGGTACCGCCGCGGCGCTGCCGCCCGACCGGCGGGAGAGCGCCGAGATCTACCGGGCGATCTGCACGCGTATGCCTGATTTTGACGGCCTGGTCCTGCATGCCTCCGCGGTGTCGGTGGACGGGCGGGCCTTTCTGTTTGTCGCCCCGAGCGGGGCCGGCAAATCCACGCATGCCCGGCTGTGGTGCGAGCAGTTTGGCCCGCGCGCCGTCACGCTTAACGACGACAAGCCGCTGCTTCGCCAGCAGGGTGGGACCTGGCGGGTGTACGGAACTCCCTGGAGCGGCCCCCATGGGGTGAACGCCAACGCCTCTGCGCCGCTGCACGCGCTGTGCCTGCTCCGCCGGGGAACGGCCGCTGCCGTCCGCCCCCTGACGGGCGCGCAGGCGCTGCCGGGACTGCTCGGCGAGACACTGCGCCCGGCCGATCCCAAACGGCTCGGCCGGCTGTGCCGGCTGCTCGACGACCTGCTGCGGGCCTGTCCGGCCTTTGATCTTGCCTGCACGCGGGATCCCGCAGATATCCCCGCGATCTACGACGCTCTTTCATAATTTTTTTCGCGCAGGTATACTGCGCCGCGCCGCCGGGCATTTTATGGGTAGTGCTACGAATGGAAAGAAGGGTTTTCCTTGAAACGTTGGCTCTCCCTGTGCCTGGCGGCTTTTTGCCTGTCCGGCTGTCTGTCCGGCTGTCGCGATCCCGAATCCAACAGCTCGACCGATGGGTCGGGCAAAGCAAAGCTGCTGGTTGTCACCCAGTTCGGCGGCGACGACTCGAACGCGGAGCTGTTTTCCCAAAAGGTGGCGGCCTGGTGTGAACAGACCGGCAACGAGATCGTCAACCACTCCGCCAAGGCGGACAACACCTGGAAGACCAAGGTGATCACCGATTTCCACACCGGATCCGAGCCGGACGTCCTGTTCTTTTTCAACGGCAGTACCGCCGAACCCATC
>DXWE01000240.1 GCA_019417045.1 Oscillospiraceae bacterium | reverse complement strand
GTCAGATGTGTATAAGAGACAGACCATGATGTCCTCGGGGCGGACGACCACGTCCACCACCTCGTTTTTCTCAAAGCCCTCGTCCACGCAGGGGAACTCCTTGCCGGCCATCATCACCAGTTCGTCCTCGAGCATGACGCCGGTGAGCAGATTGGAGTCCACCACCACCCCGCGCCCCTCCGGGGTATTGACGACCGCCCCCTGCTTTGGGGTCATGCGCAGCAGCGATTCATAGGTATTCTGCTCGTATTTCAGGCAGCACATCAGCCGGCCGCACGAACCGGAGATCTTGGTGGGGTTGAGGGAGAGCCCCTGTTCCTTCGCCATTTTGATGGAGACCGGCTGGAAATCTCCGAGAAACTGCGCGCAGCAGAACGGCCGGCCGCAGATCCCGATCCCGCCGAGCATCTTCGCCTCGTCCCGCACACCGATCTGCCGCAGCTCGATCCGGGTGTGGAACACCGAAGCCAGGTCCTTGACCAGGCCGCGGAAATCCACCCGTCCGTCCGCGGTGAAATAAAACAGGATCTTGGAGCCGTCAAACGCGTATTCCACGTCCACCAGCTTCATCTCGAGCTTGTGTGCCGCAATCTTTTCCTGACAGATCTGCAACGCCCGTTTTTCCTTGGCCAGGTTGTCCCTCGCCCGCTGCAAATCCTCTTTGGTCGCCGGGCGGACAATGGGCTTTAGAGGCTTGACAATCGAGTCCTCCTCCACCTCACGGTTCGCAATCGCCACCTCGCCGCACTCCATGCCGTGCGCCGTCTCCACGACCACATGATCGCCCTTGCGCAGCTGTGCGCCGTTGGGATCAAAATAATAGACCTTGCCCACGTTTTTGAATCGAACGCCGACAATTTCAATCATTCGGGTACCTCCGCTATATCAAAATCCTCTGCCACCGCCCGCAGGCGTGCGCACAGCAGGGTGAGAAACAACGTGTGATTGATGTTGCGCAGCCGGGCCTCCTGCAACCGCTGCACCTCGGTTATCAGCCGCATCAGCTGCGCCCGGGTGAGGGACTGCGCCAGTATCTGCGCGGTCTGAGGCGAGGTGGAAACAAACTGCCGTTCCCCGCTGAGAAGCGCCAGACTGTCCCGGAATATCAGGATCAGTCCGGTGAGCACCCCGTCCACCGCGTCTTTTTTCGCCTCCAGCCGGCCGGTCAGTCGCAAAAGCGCGAGCTCACTCGGCGCGGCGACCGCCCGCGCCAGGGAGGGCGCGAGATCCAGTACCTCCTGCAGCGTGTCCCCCTCCAGCCCGGCGAGAGCCTGTCCGATACAGCCGCCGAAAATCCGCAGCGCCCGCCGCAGCGATTCCTCCGGCACCTGCGGCAGACGCCGCTTCAGCACCGGCAGCGCCTCATCGTCCGAAACGCCCTGCAACGTCAGGCAGAGCAGGCGCGACTGGATGGTCGGCAGCAATTGCGCCCGGTTCTGACAGGTGAGGATACAGATCAGATACGCGGGCGGCTCCTCCAATATTTTCAGCAGGGCGTTCTGCGCCTGTTCGGTCATCGCCTGCGCCTCGCAGAGGATCATCACCCGATAAGGTGCTTCGTTCGGCACCAAAAAGGCGTTCTCCCGCAGCTGGCGCACCGTGTCGATATGAAACGACCGGGCGCTGCCGTCCCCGCCGT
>DXWE01000024.1:16215-16681 GCA_019417045.1 Oscillospiraceae bacterium | reverse complement strand
CCTCCTGCACCTCGAGCGCGTTGCCGATACAGTATCCGAGCGGCACGTCCATGTTACTCAGCACCGCCGTGACGCGGCGGCCGTTCTTCCGGCCGATCATCACCATCAGCCGGGCGAGGATCTCCGCCTGGGTGCGGTTTTTCATGAACGCACCGCTGCCGACCTTCACGTCCAGCACGATCGACCGCGCGCCCGCCGCGAGCTTTTTGCTCATCACACTCGACGCGATCAGCGGGATGCTCTCCACCGTGGCGGTCACGTCCCGCAGCGCGTACAGCTTCTTGTCCGCCGGAGCGAGATTGCCGGTCTGCCCGGCCACCGCCACCCCGATCGCAAGAACCTGCCTCAAAAAGCGGTCGGGCGGCAGCGCGGTCTGAAATCCCGGGATGGATTCCAGCTTGTCGATCGTGCCGCCCGTGTGCCCGAGTCCCCGGCCGGAGAGTTTCGCCACCCGGCCGCCGAGCGC
>DXWE01000024.1:5391-16205 GCA_019417045.1 Oscillospiraceae bacterium | reverse complement strand
CGATGAGGGTGGTCTTGTCCCCCACACCGCCGGTGCTGTGTTTATCCACCGTCGCGTCCCCCAGCGCGGACAGGTCGAGCTGGTCGCCCGACTGCGCCATGCACCGGGTGAGGCACACGGTCTCCTCGTCGGTCATGCCGTTTAGGCAGATCGCCATCAGCAGTGCCGACGCCTGGTAGTCCGGGATCCGCCCCTCGGTGTACCCGTTTACGAAAAAGCGGATCTCCTCCTCTGAGAGCGCGCCGCCGTTTCGCTTCTTCTCGAGGATGTCATAGGCCCGCATATCCTGCTTTCCCCCTTTTTACAACCGATCCGGCCCGAATCCCTGCGGCAGCAGGTCGGCAAGCGTCCACTCCTGATACGTATCGTCCCCGCCCGCGAGATACAGCCGGAAATCCGGCGCGCAGAACTCCCGCATCACCTGCAGGCACACCCCGCACGGCGGGCAGAATCCTGCCGCCTGCCGGCCCCGCCCGCCCACGATCGCGATCGCGGCAAATTCCCGCTCCCCGCGGCTCACCGCTTCAAAAAAGGCGGTGCGCTCGGCGCAGTTGGTCGGGGTGAAGGCGGCATTTTCGATATTGCACCCGGTATACACCCGGCCCGCCCGGGTGAGCAATGCGGCGCCCACCCGAAATCCGGAATAGGGAGCATAGGCGCGTTCTCTGGCCTCTCTGGCCAGCGCAATCAATTCCAGCGGCCGCATTTCATCACGCCCCCCGTCCTTCCTCATCCACTCCTGTCAGCACCGCGGCAAAGCTCTCCCCATCCGGCGGGACGGGCACGCCAAGCCACTCGCAGATCGTTGCCGCGATGTCCGCAAAACTCCCCCGCGTGCCGAGGTTCACCGGCCGCACCGTCTCCCCGACCACCAGTAGCGGGGTGTACTCCCGCGAGTGGTCGGTGCTGGGGGTCGCCGGGTCACAGCCGTGGTCGGCGGTGAGCAGCAGCACGTCCTCCTGCCGCATCCCCCGCAAAAAGGAGGGCAGCCACCGGTCAAACGCGGCGAGTGCCGCGGCATATCCGTCCACATCGTTGCGGTGCCCGTACAGCATGTCGAAATCCACCAGGTTGACGAAACACAGCCCGTGGAAATTCTCTTTCTGTAAAGCCGATGTCCTTTCCATGCCGTCATCGTTGCCTGTGGTCACAAAGGACTGCGTCACCCCGCGCCCGGCAAAGATATCGCCGATTTTGCCGACAGCGAGCACCTCAAGCCCCGCGCCGGACACCTGATCCAGCAGGGTCACGCCGGGCGGGGAGAGCGAGAAGTCGTGTCGCCGCGGCGTGCGCGTATACGGCCACTCCCCTGTAAAGGGCCGGGCAATGACACGCCCGACACCGTGTTCCCCCTGCAAAATCTCCCTGGCCTGCCCGCAATAGCGGTACAGCTCTTCCGGCGGCACGATCTCCTCGTGCGCCGCCACCTGGAACACGCTGTCCGCCGAGGTGTAGACAATTAACTTGCCGGTACGGCAGTGCTCCCGGCCGTAATCGGCGATCACCTGTGTGCCCGAATACGGGCGGTTGCACAGCGTCCCCCGACCGGTTGCGGCCTCAAATGCCCCGATCACCTCCGGCGGGAAACCGTGTGGATAGGTCGGCAGCGGCTTTTCCAACACCAGCCCCGCAATCTCCCAGTGGCCGATGGTGGTGTCCTTTCCTCTCGACCGCTCGGTCATGCGGGCGATCGCGGCTTTCGGAACGGCCACACCGGGGCCGTCCACCCCGTCGATGTTAAACATCCCCAGCTCCCGCAGCGTGTCCGCCGAAAACTGCGGCGAACGGGAGATGCTGCGCAGCGTGTTGCTCCCCTCGTCCCCGAACGCGGCGGCGTCCGGCGCCTCCCCGATCCCGAGGCTGTCCAGCACGATCAGAAATACCCGCCGAACCGGCTGTGTCATTCCGCCGCCTCCCCTTCCATTCGCACCGCCGTGTGCAGCGCGAGCTCCATCATCTGGGTGAAGGTGGCGCGGCGCTCCTCCGCGCTCGTGCTCTCCCCGGTGAGGATGTGGTCCGAGATCGTGCAGATGGCGAGCGCCCGTTTGCCGCAGGCCGCCGCCGTCATATAGAGCGCGGCCGCCTCCATCTCGGTGGCGAGCACCCCCATGCCCGCCCACTTGCCGGCAGCGGCCGGGTCGGCGTCGTAGAAGGTATCGGACGAGAGCAGGTTGCCGACATGCACCAGCAGTCCCCTGCGCTTTGCCTCATCCGCGCACACGCGCAGCAGCGGATAACTCGCGATCGGCGCGAAGGTGCCGGGCAGGCCGTACTGGTGGGCAAACCGCGAATTGGTGCACGCGCCCATACCGAGCACGATGTCCCGCACGCGGATGTCCCGGGACAGCGCGCCGGCGGAGCCGATGCGCAGGATGTTCTCCACCCCGAAGAAGCGGAAGAGCTCGTAGCTGTAGATCCCCATCGAGGGCATGCCCATCCCGCTCGCCATGACCGAGACGGGAACGCCCTCAAACGTGCCGGTGTACCCCTGTACGCCGCGGACGTTATTGACGAGCCGGGCGTCTTTCAGATAGGTCTTTGCGACGAACTGCGCGCGCTGGGGGTCCCCCGGCATCAGCACGGTTTTGGCAAAATCCCCGGGATGCGCGTCGATGTGTGGTGTCGGGGTGCGGGAGGTTTCCGACATGGCCCTCTCTCCTTTCAATAGCCGGCGGCCGGCCGGTTTTCCAAAAGTTTCACGATCGAACTGGTGCCGAGCCGGGACGCCCCGAGCTTGAGGAAGCGCTCTGCATCCTCCAGCGTCCGGATCCCGCCCGCGGCCTTGATCTTCACAGGCGGGGCCACGTGTCTGGCGAACAGCGCGATGTCCTCCGCGGTGGCGCCGCCGCCCGCAAAGCCGGTGGAGGTCTTGATGTAGTCTGCGCCTGCGTTGGACACCACCCCGCACAGGCGGATCTTCTCCTCCTCCGTGAGCTGGCAGGTCTCGACGATCACCTTGAGCAGCCGGCCGTCCCCCGCTGCCTTCACCGCCCGGATCTCGGAGAGTACGTCGTCGTACCGCCCCTCCTTGACCCAGCCGCCGTTGATCACCATATCGAGTTCATCGGCGCCGTTCTTCACCGCGTCCTCTGCCTCAAAGCACTTGACCGCCGTGGTGTGATAGCCATTCGGGAACCCGATGACCGTGCACACCGGCAGCCGGCCGCTCAGGTACGCCGCCGCCTGTGCGACAAAGCAGGGCGGAATACACACGCTCGCGACTCCATAGCGAAGCCCCTCCTCACATACGGCACGGATCTCAGCCCACGTGGCCGTGCGGGTCAGCAGCGTGTGGTCCACCGCCCGCAGGATCTGCTGGATATCCATTTACCGGCACCTCCCAACCTTTGGTATTTAGTATACACTATTTTCTACCAATTCTCAAACGCGAAAGAGCAGAAATTTTGTAAAAAAAATGGGGAGATCCCCCTTGCGCTGTGCCACCGGTTTGTGCTATACTAATCGATTAGAAAAGTGTGGGGAAGGATTTCCCGCCAGGGCTGCCGGTACCCGGCGACACGCGGCGCTCTGGGCCAGGATTTCGGATGTTGCCGGAGAAGGAGTGTGTTATGCCGAAGAGAAACGACATTCACAAGGTGATGATCATCGGGTCGGGTCCCATCATCATCGGCCAGGCGTGCGAGTTTGATTATTCCGGGACGCAGGCGTGCAAGGCGCTGCGGCAGCTCGGATATCAGATCGTCCTCGTCAACTCCAACCCGGCGACCATCATGACCGACCCCGAGACCGCAGATATCACCTACATCGAGCCCCTGAACGTCGAGCGATTGACTCAGATCATCGAAAAGGAACGGCCGGACGCGCTGCTTCCGAATCTCGGCGGACAATCGGGGCTCAATCTCTGTTCCGAGCTCGATAAGGCCGGGGTGCTGAAAAAGTACGGCGTAAAGGTCATCGGCGTGCAGGTGGACGCGATCGAGCGCGGCGAGGATCGCATCGAGTTCAAGCACACGATGGACAAGCTCGGCATCGAGATGGCGAGAAGCGAGGTGGCCTATTCGGTGGACGAGGCGGCCGCGATCGCGGAGAAGCTCGGTTACCCGGTGGTGCTGCGCCCGGCGTACACGATGGGCGGCGCCGGCGGCGGGATGGTCTATAACGTCGAGGAGCTCAAGACCGTGTGCGCCCGCGGGCTGCAGGCGAGCCTGGTCGGCCAGGTGCTCGTGGAGGAGTGCGTGCTCGGCTGGGAGGAGCTCGAGCTCGAGGTGGTGCGCGACCAAAACGGCAACATGATCACCGTGTGCTTTATCGAAAACATCGACCCGATGGGGGTGCACACGGGCGACTCGTTCTGCGCCGCGCCGATGCTCACCATTTCGGAGGATTTGCAGCGCCGGCTGCAGGAGCAGGCGTACAAGGTGGTCGATTCGATCCAGGTGATCGGCGGGTGCAACTGCCAGTTTGCCCACGACCCGGTGACCGACCGCATCATCATTATCGAAATCAACCCGCGTACCTCCCGCTCGTCCGCGCTCGCCTCCAAGGCGACCGGGTTCCCGATCGCGCTCGTGTCCGCCATGCTCGCCTCGGGGCTCACGCTCGACGAGATCCCCTGCGGCAAGCACGGGACGCTCGCGGACTATGTTCCCGGCGGAGACTATGTGGTCATCAAATTCGCGCGCTGGGCGTTTGAAAAGTTCAAGGGCGCCGAGGACAAGCTCGGCACCCAGATGCGCGCGGTCGGCGAAGTGATGAGCATCGGCAAGACGTATAAGGAGGCGTTCCAGAAGGCGATCCGCAGCCTTGAAAACGGGCGGTACGGGCTCGGCTTTGCGAAGGATTTCCACAAAAAGAGCAAGGAGGAGCTGTTCGGGCTGCTCAGCAACCCGACGAGCGAGCGCCAGTTTGTGATGTACGAGGCGCTGCGCAAGGGCGCCACCGTGGACGAGCTGCACGACATCACCCACATCAAGAAGTGGTTCATCGAGCAGATGAAGGAGCTGGTGGACGAGGAGGAGGCACTGCTACAGCACAAGGGCGCGGTGCCCGCACCCGCCGTCCTCCGGCAGGCGAAGCTCGACGGGTTTTCGGACAAATACCTCGGTCAAATCCTCGGTGTCCCGGAGGCGGACATCCGCGCTTCCCGGCTGCAAAACGGTATCACCGAGGCGTGGGAGGGGATCCACGTCAGCGGCACCAAGGACGCCGCCTATTATTACTCGACCTATCATATAGAGGATCAGAGCCCGGTCAACACCGATCGCAAGAAGATCATGATCCTCGGCGGCGGTCCCAACCGGATCGGCCAGGGCATCGAATTCGACTACTGCTGCGTGCACGCCGCTCTCGCGCTGAAGTCGCTCGGGTTTGAGACGATCATCGTCAACTGCAACCCGGAGACCGTCTCGACCGACTACGACACCTCCGACAAGCTGTATTTTGAGCCGCTGACGCTCGAGGATGTGCTGAGCATCCACGAGAAGGAGAAGCCGCTCGGGGTGATCGCGCAGTTCGGCGGCCAGACACCGCTGAATCTGGCGGCGGATCTGAAGAAAAACGGGGTCAACATCCTCGGCACCTCCCCCGAGACGATCGATCTTGCGGAGGACCGTGACCATTTCCGTGCGATGATGGAGCGGCTGCACATCCCGATGCCGGAATCCGGCATGGCAGTCACGGTGGACGAGGCGCTCGAGATCGCGAACCGCATCGGCTACCCGGTGATGGTGCGCCCGTCCTATGTGCTCGGCGGTCGCGGCATGGAGGTCGTGCACGACGAGGAGATGATGCGGGTGTATATGTCCGCGGCCGTGGGGGTGACGCCCGACCGCCCGATCCTGATCGACCGGTTTTTGAACCACGCCACCGAATGCGAGGCGGACGCCATCTCGGACGGGACCCACTGCTTTGTGCCGGCGGTGATGGAGCACATTGAGCTGGCGGGCATCCACTCGGGTGATTCCGCCTGCATCCTGCCCTCTCTGAACCTGACGGACGAGCAGGTGGAGACCATCAAGGACTACACCCGCCGCATCGCGGTGGAGATGGATGTGCGCGGCCTGATGAACATGCAGTACGCGATCGAGGGCGGCAAGGTGTATGTGCTCGAGGCCAATCCCCGCGCGTCCCGCACGGTGCCGCTGGTCTCCAAGGTGTGCAACATCCAGATGGTGCGGATCGCGACGGATATCATGACCTCTCCCTACACCGGCCGGCCCTCCCCCGTCCCGGCACTGACCGACAGCGTCATCCCGCACTACGGGGTGAAGGAAGCGGTGTTCCCGTTCAACATGTTCCCGGAGGTCGACCCGGTGCTCGGCCCCGAGATGCGCTCGACCGGCGAGGTGCTCGGTATTGCGCCGACCTTCGGCGAGGCGTTCTATAAGGCGCAGGAGGCCACCCAGACCAAGCTGCCGCTGTCCGGCACGGTGCTGCTCAGCGTGTGCGATCGCGACAAGCCGGAGCTGCTCGAACTCGCGCACAGCTTCCATGAGCTTGGGTTCCGCATCGTCGCGACCGGCGGTACCTGCGACCGGATCGCCGCGGCCGGGATCCCGGTGGAACGGGTGAAAAAGCTGTATGAAGGCCGACCGAACATCACCGACCTGCTGACCAACGGGGAGATCGATCTCGTGATCAACACCCCGGCCGGCAAGACGGGGGCCAACGACGACAGCTATATCCGCAAGGCCGCCATCAAAGGGCGCATTCCCTATTTCACCACGATGGCCGCCGCCAAGGCCGCAGCCGAGGGGATTCGCGCGGTGAAGGAGAAGGGGACGCTCGAGGTGAAATCCATCCAGGCGTTCCATCGGGACATTCACTGATTGCATAAGAAGAGGGACCCGGAGAGTTCTCCGGGTCCCTTTGCCTATTTCTCTGCAATTTTATACCCGATTCCGCGCACCGTCTCAATCCGCTCGCCGTAGATCCCGAGCTTCTGCCGCAGCATGCGGATGTGCACGTCCACCGTGCGGGTCTCGCCGTCGAAATCATATCCCCAGATGGCCTGCAGCAGATTGTCCCGGGTGAACACCGTGCCGGCGTGTGCCATCAGGTAGCGCAGCAGCTCAAATTCCTTGAAGGTCAGCTGCACCTCTTCGCCCCCGGCTGTCACCCGGTGCCGGGTGACGTCCAGCACGATCTCCCCGCATTGCAGCACCTGTGCGCTGGCGGCAGGCGCGGTGCGGCGGAGCACCGCCCTCACCCGGGAGAGCAGCTCCATCAGCCCGAACGGCTTGCAGATATAGTCGTCCGCGCCGCAGTCGAGCCCATACACCCGGTCGAACTCGCCGCTCTTGGCGGTGAGCAGGATCACCGGGACGGCGCTGGTCGCCGGCGTGGCGCGCAGCTGCTTTAAAATGGAGATGCCGTCCTCGTCCGGCAGCATGATATCGAGCAGCACCAGTTCCGGCTTTTCCTCCCGGATCGCCTCCCAGAACGGGGCCGCGCGTTCAAAGCCGCGGGTTTCCAGTCCGTTGGCGCACAGCGTATAGGTCACCAGCTCCCGGATGCTGTCATCGTCCTCTACGCAGAAAATCATGGCTCCTGCTCCCCTTTGTGGTAGCCGGTGATGGAGAATTCCACCCACTCTGCGATATTGGTCGCATGGTCGCCGATCCGCTCAAAGTATTTGGCGATCATCAGCAGATCGACCGCGTATTCGCCGTTTCCGGCGTCCTCGGAGATCAGCGCGATCAGTTCGTCCTTGACCTTGTCGAACAGCCGGTCCACGATGTCGTCCGACTGGATTACCTTGCGCGCGAGATCCAGATCCCGCTTGACATAGGCGTCGATACTGTCCGTCACCATCCGGATCGTGGCGTTCGCCATCTCCTCCACATGCAGGGAGCTGCCCGCCACCCGGAGGTTTTCGAGCGTCGCGATCTCGGCGATATCGCTCGCCTGGTCGCCGATTCGCTCCATATCCGTGATCATCTTGAGCGCGGAGGAGATCTGGCGCAGGTCCCGGGCCACCGGCTGCTGCTGGAGCAGCAGCTTCAGGCACAGCCCCTCGATCTCCCGCTCCTTCTGATCGATCTCCTCGTCCGCCTCGACCGCCTTGCGGGCGAGAGAGGCATCCCCATTGATCAGGGATTTGGTCGCATAGGCGATGGCCCGCTCGCACAGGGCGCCCATTTTGATCAGCTCTTCATTCAGCAGCTCCAGCTGCTCGTCGAATCTGTTGCGCATTATCCGAACCTCCCGGTGATATAGTCCTCCGTGCGCTTGTCGTGCGGCATGGAGAAGAGCTTTTCGGTCTCTCCGAATTCGATGACCTCGCCGAGCAGGAAAAAGGCGGTTTTGTCCGAGATCCGCGCGGCCTGCTGCATGTTGTGCGTCACCATGATGATGGTGTAGTCCTTTTTCAGCTCTACCGCCAGATCCTCGATCTTGGAGGTGGAGATCGGGTCGAGCGCGGAGGTGGGTTCATCCATGAGCAGCACCTCCGGCTGCACGGCGAGCGCCCGCGCAATGCACAGCCGCTGCTGCTGGCCGCCCGAGAGCCCGAGCGCACTCTTCTTCAGCCGGTCCTTCACCTCGTCCCAGATTGCCGCGTCCCGCAGGGATTTCTCGACGATCTCATCCAGCTTCCCCTTGGAACGGATCCCGTGGGTACGCGGGCCGAACGCGATGTTGTCGTACACGCTCATCGGGAAGGGGTTCGGTTTTTGGAACACCATGCCCACCCGCTTGCGCAGCAGGTTGACATCCATATTCCCATAGATATCCTCCCCATCGAGCGTCACGCTGCCGGTGATGCGGCACCCTTCGACCAGGTCGTTCATGCGGTTGAGGGTTTTGATCAGGGTGGACTTCCCGCACCCGGACGGGCCGATAAACGCGGTGATCTCCTGTGCCGGTAGCCGGAGATCGACATGCTTCAGGGCATGAAAATCGCCGTAATAGAGATTGAGATCCTGCATGACAAATTTATCCATACTCGGCTTCTCCTATCGTTTGGTCAGTTTTTTCGCCACCCGCCCGGACAGCCAGTTGATGAGGATGACGATGACGAGCAGCACCACGGCGGTCGCATAGGCCTGGTCCACATGGAACCCCTCGCTCGAGAGGGAGTACATGTGCACCGAGAGGGTGCGTCCGGACGACAGGAAGGTGGAGAACCCGTCGACCAGCCAGTTGCCGGTGTGCTTGGTGGGCTGGAAGATATCCGCCACTGTACCCGCGGTGTACATCAGGGCCGCGGTCTCCCCCACGATCCGCCCGATGCTCAAAATGATCCCGGCGAGGATCCCGGGCGTGGCGGAGGGCAGCACGATGCGAAAGACCGTGCGCAGCTTGCCGGCCCCCAGTCCGAAGCTGCCCTCTCTGAAGGAATCGGGTACCGCCTTCAGCGCCTCCTCGGTGGTGCGCATGATGAGCGGCAGGATCATGATGGCGAGCGTGAACGCACCCGCGAGGAAGGAGTAGCCCCAGTGGAAGGTCGTGACGAAGAACAACATGCCGAACAGCCCGTAGACGATGGAGGGGATCCCGGAGAGGGTCTCCGCCGTGATCCGCACCACCCCGACCAGCTTGTTGCCGCGGCGGGCATATTCCACGAGATAGATGGCGGAGAAGATCCCGAGCGGCGCCGCGATCAGCAATGAAAGCAGCGTCATCAGGATGGTGTTGATGAGCGCAGGCGTCAGCGACACGTTTTCAGACGTGTACTCCCAGGCAAACAGGTCGGGGGTGAGGTGCGGAATGCCCTTGACCAGTATGTATCCGACCAAAAACAGCAACGTGATCGCCGTCAGTGCCATGGCGAGTGTCACGGCGATAAACAGAAGCAGGGAAAAGGGACTGCGTTTATAGGCGCGCAGCTTTTGCCGCAGCGTCTGCCGATTGATAGCCGCCGTCATGCTTTATCCCTCCTTTTCAGCACCGAAAACAGCAGGTTGATCAGCAGAATCATCACAAAGAGCACCACCGCCGTCGCGATGAGGGCCTCCCGGTGGAGATCCGCCGCGTATCCCATCTCGAGCACGATATTGGTGGTCAGCGTGCGCACGCCTTTGAGCAGGCTGTCGGGGATACGCGGCTGGTTGCCGGCGATCATGATGACCGCCATCGTCTCCCCGATCGCCCGGCCGACCCCGAGCACCACGCCGGCCAGGATCCCCGATTTGGCGGCCGGTACGGTGGCGAAGAACACGCTGCGCTCGTGGCTCGCGCCGAGCGCCAGCCCGCCCTCATAATAGCTCTCCGGAACCGCGCGGATGGCCGATTCGCTCACCCCGATGATGGTGGGGAGGATCATGATCCCGAGCAGTATCGAGGCGGTGAGGATGCTCATCCCGTCGCCGCCGAACGTCTCACGGACAAACGGCACGATCACCACCAGCCCGAAGAAGCCGTAGACAACCGACGGGATGCCCGCGAGCAGGTCCACCGCGGGTTTTAAAAACCGGTACAGCCATTTGGGACAGAACTTTGCCATGAAGATGGCGGCGAGAATCCCGATCGGCACCCCGATCAGGATCGCGCCCGCCGTGACATAGATACTGCCGAGAATCATCGGCAGGATCCCGTAGATATCCTTAGAAGGACTCCATTTCTCCCCGAGCAGGAAATCAAACACCCCGATCTTGCTTATGGCCGGGATTCCGTTGGCAAACAGGAACAGGCAGATCAGGATCACCGCGAGAATCGAGACGCACGCCGCCAGCAGAAACAGGATCTCCATCAGGATTTCCTTCACCTTACTCATACACGCCCTCCTTTGGGCACATCTTTCCTGGATTTAACATACACCCCTGTAAGAGAACAGACGCTGGTAAGGCAGCGTCTGTTCCGGTGGTGTGTTCTGTCAGCCGGCGACTCCCGACCAGGTGGTGACGGCGCCGGTG
>DXWE01000024.1:0-5381 GCA_019417045.1 Oscillospiraceae bacterium | reverse complement strand
GTCCTTCACGGCGCGGGAGGCCATGCCGATATCGCTCGTGCCGGCGATCGCGTCCTTCATACCGGTGGAGGAATCGCTCTGCTGGAGCTGGATTTCCGCGCCGGTGTTCAGCGCCTCATACGCCTCCTTGAGCTTCTCCATCAGCGGGGTGACGGAGGAGGAACCCGACACCTTGACGGTGCCCGCGGGCTTGCTGCCGGCATACGCCGAGACGTCTTTCAGCGGGATGTAGCCCGCTTTTGCCACGACCTCCTGGCCTTCCGTGCTCATGATAAAGTCGACGAAATCCTGCGCGACCGCGCTCAGGCCCTCTTTGTACGCGATGTTGAACGGGCGGGAGACCTTATAGGTGCCGTTTTCGATGTTCTCGACCGTGGCGGCCACGCCGTCGATCTGCAGCGCCTTCACCGTCTCGTTGAGGGAGCCGAGCGAAATGTATCCGATCGCGTAGGGGTTGCCGGCGACGGTGGTCATCACGACCGAGGTGTTGTTGTTGGTCACGGCGTCCGGCGTGATCTCCTCGATTTCGAACAGCTCGGTAAACGCGCTGCGGGTGCCGGAACCGTCCTCACGGGTGATAACCGAGATCTCGTGCGATGCGTCGAACGTCTCGTCCGAACCGCCGCCGGTCGTCGAGCCGGTGTTGCTGTTCGGGGTGGAGCTGGTGCCGCTCGTGCCCGCGTCGCCCGAGCAGCCGGCAAACGCAAGCAGCGCCAGTGCCGCGATCAGAAGACATGCCATTACCTTTTTCATGTGAAGTCCTCTCCTTGTGTCAGAATTTTCTTTTCTGTCTTCGGTCTCCATGATACCGGCCGCATGTAAAATATAAAAGCAACCCTATGTTAAATATAGGCAAAATCCGAAAAATGTCGTATACTATCCTTATAGACGCGGAAAGGGGTTTTTGAAAATGCCTTTGGACACGCAGCGCAACGCCGACCGGTTTCGCGGATTCGCCGACACCTATGATACCGCCCGCCCCCGTCTGCCCGCCGAACCCGCGGCGGTGATCGGCCGCTATCTCGGGCATATGCCGGACACGGTGATCGACCTCGGCTGCGGCACGGGGCTGTCCACGCTCGTGTGGGACGGGCGCTGCCGCCAGGTGATCGGGGTGGAGCCGAGCGAGGACATGCTGGCGATCGCCCGGCAGAAAACCCGGCCCGGGCTCTCGTTTGTCCGGGCGTTCGCACATCAGACCGGATTGCCGGACGGCTGTGCGGACGCGGTGGTCTGTTCGCAGTCCTTCCACTGGATGGAGCCGACTTCCACCCTGCGGGAGGTGAACCGCCTGCTGCGGGAGGGCGGGGTGTTCGCCACCGTGGACTGCGACTGGCCGCCCGTGTGCGACTGGCGGGTGGAGCTGGCCTATACCCGGCTGATCGACCGGGTGCACCGGCTCGAGGAGACCGAGCCGGCGCTGCGCTCCCGATTCGTGCGCTTTCCGAAGTCCAAACACCTGCAAAACATCCGGGACAGCGGGTACTTCCGGTATGTACGCGAGCTGGTCTTCTCACACGAGGAGGCCTGCACCGCCGACCGACTGCGGGCACTCGCCTACAGCCAGGGCGGCCTGCAAGGGGTGCTGCGCTGGAATCCGGCAGCCATCGCCGAACCCCTGGCCGCCTATGAACAGGCGGTTGCCGACTGCTGCCCGGAGGGTTCTTTCCCGATCACATTCTGCTATCGCATGCGCATCGGGATCCGATGAGTGACTACAGAAAGAGAAGCGGTCTGCTCCGGAAGGTGCAGTCCGCTTCTCTTGGTCAGTTCACGTATTCCATGCTTGCGTGCGGGCTCTCCCGGTCGAACAGCAGCGAGTCTCCCTCGTACAGCCGGAACCGGGCGGGCGCGCACGGGCTCTCGCGGATCAGCCGGGTCATGGCGCCCTGCTGCGGCGCAAGCAGCTCCTGCCCGGTGGACGGCTGCATGTCGATGACCAGCCGTCGCCTCCCCTGCCGCAGCAGCAGCCGATGCGCATTCTCCTCCTCGATATGCACTCCCCGATACGTCGCAAACCGGTACTCCCGCCCCGCATGCCACACCGCGCTGATACATCCGGTGAAACGGCCGCCGAGGAACGGGATATCCGCCACCGCCGCCATCACCGCGTCGTCGCCCGGGAAATCGTTGCACTGTACCCACAGGTATTTCCGGGGGAAGGAGCGGCCGCTGTCCTTTTCGATATACCCGACTCCATCCGTGAAATCCAGGTACCGGCCGTTGAGCTGTACCCCGCCGGTCAATCGGTGGCGCATGCTCACGATCCCGTGCCGGCACTGCATCGGCAGATGGGCAAACGGGCCCATGATGTCCGATTTCAGCGGGGTCAGCCCGTCATAGCGGATCTCTCCGGTCAGATGGCAGCCGGGATGGTCGATATCCACCCGCACGCCCGCGGGGGAAAACTCGTTTCCCCCGATATAGGGAATGTGGAACACCTCCCCGTCCGCAATCACCTGGATAAACGCCTGGCCCCGGTTGCGTCCGGGGATGAAGCACAACGTGTGCTCCCCTTTCTGGTGCTTGTAATAATACCCTTCAAAATACGCTTTGCCCGGTTGGTATGCCCGCTTGTGAAACGCCTTTTTCTCCATCTTGCCGCCCCCTGTAGGGACAGTATGCCCCACAAAGCGGCGGATATGATTCACAAAAACAGGACCCGGGGCCGATTTGCCCCGGGTCCTCCCGATCGGTTTCCATCATCGCCTCACGCCTGCTGTCCCGACAGCCACGCCTCAAAATGGGTGCGGATAATCGGGAACGGAGCGGGGCCGAGATCCAGCAGGAAGGTGTGGAACTCGAGCAGGTCAAATGACTCGCCAAGCCGCTCCTCCGCTTCCTCCCGCATTTCGATCATCTCCAGATACCCCGCGTAATACTGCATATAGTTGAGCGGGACCCCGACAATATAGTCATAGAGGATCGCGCAGGTCTGCGCATCATACCCGAAGTTGGCATACACATACGAAGTGAACTCATCCAGGTCCCAACCCCGGTAGTGGATATAGTAATCCATCAGCGCATACTGCCCGAGCATGACCGCGGTATTCAGAGCCATGGCCTGCCGCAACGGCTCGGGAGTACCTTCCTCCAGGCCATAGGCAAACAGCTCGACATAGGTGGCCCATCCCTCGGAATAGGATGTCGGCTCGAACAGCCTCTGCATAGGGGTCATGCCCTCACCCATGGTGTATACCGTCTGGTACAGATGACCCGGTACCCCCTCGTGCGCCATCGTGGTGAACAGGGTGAGTTCCAACTGGTCATTCCCGGGATTGATATAGATCACATTGTCCTCATAGCGGTCAAGCGGCGGCATCAGATAGAACGCCGGGCTGGTGTAGGGTCTGAGCGACTCGGAGACCTCCCGGATCTCATACGTGTATGCGGGAGGTTCCGGGAAATAGGGGGCACAAGCCTCCTTTAAAAACTCCAGCGCCTCCTGCGGGTCGGTGAAAGCGGAGGTGTACCCCAAGATCTGCATGTACAGATCGTTGTCGGCGTTGATCATCTCCCACATCTCCTGTACATCGTCCATCATCCGGGCCTCGATCGCCTCCGCGAGCTCGGGAGCCGATTCGTATGAGGTCTGGATCTCGCTGCGCAGCAGATATTCGTAGTATTCCTGCCCGTCCGGCAGGCTGCCGGCAAGGCCCATCGCCTCATCCTTCTTGCCCTTCAACGCCTCCAGCCCGTCGACCAGCAGGGTATACGCGCGCACAAAGTCCCCGGTCACCAGCTCGAGGTTGCGCTCTATATACCTGTCCTTCTGTTCCTGGGTCAGACCGGGCAGCTCCTCCAGCCGCTCGGTGAAACTTGTCACCATCACGCCGGATTCCGGATCCTCCAGATAGGCCTCGCAGGACTCGATAATCGTCTCGATCGTGCTGTCGGCCATGAGGATTCCCTCCACGGCCTGGTGCTCCGTATATACCAGCACCTCTTCATAATATTCGTCCAGCCCCGCGAGCAATTCAAAATAGTCCTCGATATCTGATTCCCGGTAGAAGATGTATTCCGCGAGCAGCAGGGGCTGTTGCACCTGGATGCCGATAGTGGGCGCCAGCGGCTGCTCATACATGGCAAACGCCTCTGCGTCCTCCTCGCAGGAGAGAGTATAGGTCAAAATGTCATAATCCAGCTGATTGCTTTCCGAGAGCTGCTCCCGGTCGATCGCAGCCAGCTCCTCCCGCAGCCGATCCAACCACTCATAATATTCCTGATCGTCGTCCGGGCCGTAGAGATAATCCGCCTTCTCGATTCCCAGCTTCTCCGGCTCGGCATACAGGAAGTGCAGCGAGAGCTGGGACTGGCGGAGCGCATAGTGGAAAAACTCGGTGGTGAGGGTCTCCATCTGTTCGTCCGGCGTGGGCGGTGTGACAGACACCTCGGACGACGGAGCGGACGACTCCGGCGACGGTTGGACAGGTGTACAGCTTGTCACGGCCAGCAAGGCCAGCGCCAGCAATATCGCCAGCAATCCCCGCAGAGAACGGCGAGTATCCTTCATATCTATCTCCTCCTCATTTTCCGATGGTGTGGTAAAACCGCAGCGCCACAGACCGGCTAAAAATACTACCCTAATTGGAATATACCACACCTTTCCCGCATTCGCAAGAGGTAAAAAGTTTTTCGTACAGAAAAGCCCCCCTCCGTAAAACGGAGGGGGGAGCCTCTCCTGCCCGGCGCCTCACTCGTTTTTGAGACGTGCGCCGGCCGATGTTATGACGCCTTTTCAAACTGGCTGTTATAGAGATTCGCATAAAACCCGTTTTTGGCCATCAGCTCCTCGTGCGTGCCCTGTTCCACGATGTCGCCGTCCTTCATGCAGAGGATCAGATCCGCATCGCGGATGGTCGACAACCGGTGCGCGATGATAAAGCTGGTGCGCCCGCGGGTGAGATTGTCCATCGCCTTTTGGATGAGGACCTCGGTGCGGGTATCGACCGAGCTGGTCGCCTCGTCCAGGATCAGGATCTTGTTGTCCGCGAGCACCGCCCGCGCGATCGTGAGCAGCTGCTTCTGCCCCTGCGAGACGTTGGTCGCCTCCTCGTTGAGCTCCATCTGGTAGCTGTCCGGCAGGGTGCGCACAAAGTGGTCCACCTGCGCGGTCTTGGCGGCTTTGATCACCTCCTCATCCGTCGCGTCCAACCGGCCGTACCGGATATTCTCGAGGATCGTGCCGTTATACAGCCAGGTGTCCTGCAGCACCATGCCGAATTCGGTGCGCAGATCCGACCGGCTGAAATCCGTGATGTTGTGGCCGTCGAGATAGATTGCGCCGCCCTTCAGGTCGTGGAATCGCATGAGCAGCTTGACCATGGTGGTCTTGCCGGCGCCGGTCGGATCTGCGCACCGAATTCGGCATGGTGCTGCAG
>DXWE01000239.1 GCA_019417045.1 Oscillospiraceae bacterium | reverse complement strand
CCCTCACCCCCTCCCGCGACTGGCTGGCCGAGGAGAACCGCGTCTATCCCGTCACCCTCGACCCCACCATTGAGACGGCGGGCACCAAAGAGGACACGACCGACGTGACGGTCAGCATGGACACAACCGCGGACGCCCTGCTGAACTATTACGCGAATGGCAACTCGTCGGAGTTGAACTACCTGCGCGTGGGGGGCCAGGACTATGACGGCGAGGGCGGGGAGATGGGGTCGATGATCCGTATCACCCTGCCGTCCGAGATCACCTCCTCCTGCCGGGTGGTGGAGGCGACGCTCAATCTGGCGTGTTACAGCCGGGCGGGCGTGACCTCCGACCTGCAAATCAGCGCCCACACGATCACCGGGGACTGGGATCCGGAGGCCACCTCGGGAGCCCGGCATTACATCGTGCTGAGCGGCAATCGTCCCACGTATGATTCCACGGTGCTGGACACGGTGGTGCTGAAAAGCGCCTGGATGACCTCCCAGATCCGGGGCCGGTTTGCCACCTGGGACGTGACCGGCGCGGTGCAGGAGTGGACGGTTGACAGCACCAAAAACCATGGCATCCTGCTCAAACGCACGAACGCCTCTGACGCGGTGCAGGTGGCGGCGTTCAATAATTCCCAACACGGGATGTATGACGACGACAACCCGCAGTTCGTCATCACCTATCGCGACACGAAGGGCGTGGAGGACTACTGGACATATACGGCGCTGGACGCGGGTGTCAACGGCGTGGCGGCGGTGAACAATTATACCGGCAACCTCGTGGTGTTGCAGGAGGTCGCAAGCGCGGCGGGCGAGCGCATGCCGGTGGACATCCAACTGGTGTGGAACAACAGCGGGTTCAGCAACGCCGACCGGGCGGTGGGGACAAACTGGCGCACCAATTACCACCTCACCCTGACGGCGGTGCCGAGCAGTTCGCCGCTCTATGAGGCGGGATACCTCTACTATCTCACCGACGCGGACGGCACCGACCACTATTTCCAGTTTGAGCGGGCCGGTACCATCTTTGCAAACACAGGCGAGGACGAGGACAACCTCGGCTACAAGCTGAACCATACTACCCGCACGATCACGGACAGCAGCGGCGGGAAGATGGTGTTTAACAGCAGCGGCAGCCTCTCGCAGATCGAGGACGCGAACGGGAACAGCGTCACGATCACCTTTATGGGTACTGCCGACACGCGGATTTCGAAGATCACGGACGGTGCGGGGCGGGTGTACACGTTCACCTACAGCGGCAGTACCGGGCTGCTGTCGTCCGTGAAACGGCCGGACGGGCAGAGCGTCACGTTTACCCACACCAGTGGCAAACTGACCAAGATCACCTATCCGGACGGGGCGTCCACCTCCCTGATCTATGGCAGTGCGGGCAACCTGATCTATGTGGTGGATGACCAGACCAGCCTGCGCGCCAACATCTCCTACTACCCCTACTCGGGCGATTCAGACAGCCAGCGGGTGAGCTACCTCTACGACATGTACTATCCGGGCTCCACCTCCCCCTCCTTCCGGCAGAGCATCAGCTTTACCTATGCCCACAACGAGACGACGGTGGAAGAACTGTATATGGATCGCAGCCTGACCTACCAGTTTGACAATCAGGGGCACACGGTCGGCGTGGTGGACAACCACACCGGCTCTGCGGAATACGCCTCCTATG
>DXWE01000238.1 GCA_019417045.1 Oscillospiraceae bacterium | reverse complement strand
TGCCGGTGCTTTTGGGGCCGCCGGTTACGCCGGGACGGACTCCACGTACAGTATGCGCCCCTCGAGCAGGGAGCGGGGCAGCCCGATCACGCCCGCGTGGATCACGCCGGACGGATTCTGTCCGCTCTCCTGCATGACGGTCAGCAGCAGCGTGCCGTCGGTCACGAGCAGCGTTTCTTTCTGCGGGCCGGAGCACCCGTTCACCAGCACGGCGGCGTTCTCCTCGAAGAAGGCCTCGTCAAATACCGCGTCCAGCTCTTCCCGCGCCTCGTCGGACAGGTGCGCCGCAGCAAACGCGAGCAGCTCCTCCCGCGTGTCGAACCGCTGGGGGAACTCCGGCTGCGCGCTCGCCGCCAGGGTAAAGGTCGCCGCCTGCGCCGGCCTGCTCGGGTACGGCGACCCACACACCGGCAGCTCTGCCGCCTCGACCGATGCCTGTAAGAGCAGCCGGGCGTCCGAGCTGTTGATCTCGCCGTCCATGTTCACGTCCCCCAAAAACTGCTGCCGCCCACTCAGCGTCTGGAACCCGACGGCGCTCTGCAGCAGCAGCCGCGCGTCCGAGCTGTCGACTTCGCTGTCGGCGTTCACATCTCCCAGAGGAAACGCCGATTCTGCCGCCGAGAGGCTCCCGGCGCACATCGTCCCGAGCAGCACGAGCGCGCACACACACGAAATCCACCGTTTCATACGAATTCCTCCTTTGCCGTCTGGCTGTTTTCAGAGTGGAATGCCGAAAAATGATATAAAAACAACCGAATCACTAAAGGATCATGCATGTATAGTGTAACTATTTTATGTTTATATGTCAAGAATAAAATTAGATAAAAAATAGAATTTCAGGCCGGCGACATGGCTGCCGGGGGGGAGAGAGTCCGGTACCTGGCGGTTTCCGGGCGGCAGATTTCGGCAGCCGGCTTGTCACAGTGGTTGGCGTTGGCCTCATCCGAGACCGGCGGTTTCCGGGCGACAGGTTACAGGCGGCCTGCCGCCGCAGCTGCTATGAGGAGGAGCCGCACGCAGTGCCGGTCACGCGGCGGGGCAGAATCTTCACCTGTCGCCGCAGCTGCCGCAGGGGGCGGGATCCGGTTCCCGGCAAAAATCTCCCAAAAGCCCTTGTGCTTTCCTCTTTTATTCGATATAATAGAACAGATATGTGGACGGGAAAGCGAAGGCTTTGGAAAGGGGTTTTGACATGTTGTTATCCGTGCTGGAAGGGGGCATGCCGAGTTTTCCGGAGCTGCTGCTGATCCTCTTCACCTACGCGGTGCTGATCTTTGTGACCATGCCGGTGCACGAGCTCGCGCACGCGTTTGTGGCGGACAGGCTGGGGGACAAAACCGCGCGCTGGAACGGCCGGCTGACCTTCAACCCGCTGCGGCACCTCGATCCGATCGGCACGGCCATGCTGGTGCTGGTCGGGTTCGGGTACGCGAAGGCGGTGCCGGTCAATCCCCGCAACTTCAAAAACCCGAGATCCGGCATGGCGCTCACGGCGCTCGCCGGCCCGCTGTCCAATGTGCTGATGGCGTTCGTGGCGGTGGGAATCTTCCGGGTGCTCACCCTGTTCGGCGGGGGCGTGGCGGTCGCGGGCGGCTATATCCATTTCGGGTCGAGCTGGCTGCTGTATGCCTATATCGGGCTGATCCAGGTGTTCGCGAGCGTCAACCTGGTGCTCGCGGTGTTCAAC
>DXWE01000237.1 GCA_019417045.1 Oscillospiraceae bacterium | reverse complement strand
GCTATGAGGTGGCCGCCCGATACTACGCCAAAGCGGTGGAGGCGTACCAGGCGCTGGGGATCCCGATCACCGCGTTCACGCTGCAAAATGAGTGCGGTGTCACTCCGGAGAAGTACCCCGGCTGCCTGTTTTCTCCGGCGGATCAGGCGGCGTTCGTGCAGGAGGTGCGCCGTGCGTTTGACAGCGTGGGCCTTACCACCCGGATTTTCTGTCTGGATCACAATTTTGACATGACCCTGTCGTGGGTCTACGGGTTCTGGAGCGACCCCGCCGCCTATGCGGCCTGCGACGGGACCGCCTATCACAACTATAACGGCAGCTCGGCCTATGCGCAGGCAATGCACGAGGCGGCGCCCGACAAGGCGATCTGGATGACCGAACATTCGGAGTGGGGCGTGGAGGGGGTCAACAACATCATCGGGTATCTGCGCAACTGGTGCAGCACGTATAACGCCTGGGTGACCATGATCGACACGCAAAACGGGCCGCAGTGCGGGGCGTTTTACTGCAACCCGACGCTGGTCATCAAGGACGCGGCGTCCGACAGCGGGTACTGGTACACGCCGGAGTATTATCTGCTGGCCCAGTTCTCGAAATTCATTCCCGCCGGCGCCGTGCGGGTGGAGAGCTCTCCCGGATCGACCGACACGGTCACCAATGTGGCTTTTGAAAACCCCGACGGGTCGGTGGTACTGGTGGTGGCCAACGCCACCGGCCGGCAGCAGACCTTCACGGTCAACCTGCCGCAGGACGGCACCCATTTCACGGCCGCCCTGCCGGCGGCGACGGTGGGCACCTTCGTGGTGCGCCCGGCATGACGGGCGGAAATCCCGCGCGCCCGGCGGTGGAACGGCTGGCCCTGTGGGCGCGGGAACAGCTCACGGGACAGGGTGCGCTATCGGAGCGGGAGGCGTACGAGTGGTTTTTCCGGATCCTGGGGGCGCACAGCGCCGCTGCGGCCGGCTGGCGCCGAACCCCGGACGAGGCCCTGCGGGAGCTGCCGCAGGCGTTTACGGCGCTGTTCCCCATGCTGCCCTCTTCGCCAAAGGCGGCGGCCGTGTCCGCGCGGCTGGGACGCGAACTGCCGCCCGCGGTGTGGAAAGACCCGGAGGTGTGCGGCTGGCTGTACCAGGGCTATTTTGGCGAGGAAAAAGCGCGCCGGATCGCGGAAAAAGGGCGGTACGGCACGGCGGACCTGCCGCTGACCACCGAGCTGTTCACCCCGCGGTGGCTCGCCCGGTATCTCGTGCAGAACAGCCTGGGGCGCCTGCTGGTGGAGGAGGGGCTCACCCCGCCGCGGGAGGACTGGGAGTTCTATTTCCCGCGGCCGGCGTCCGTGCCGCCCGCACGGCTGGGCCTTTCGCTGCCGGAGATCCGGGTGCTCGACCCGTGCGTGGGCGGAGGGCATCTGCTGCTCGCCGCATTCGATCTGCTGCTGCCGGTCTACCGGGCGCACGGGATACAGGGGCCGGCCGCTGCCCGGAGCATACTGGAGCACAATCTGCGCGGGCTGGATATCGACGCCCGGGTGTGCCGCCTGGCTCGCTGGCTGCTGCTGCTTCACGCGGGGGAGATCGATCCGGCGCTTCTCACCGACCCGCCGGCTGTGCAGATCCATACCCTGCGCAGCGCAGACGGGATGGCATTGCCGGCCGGGTCCTCCCCGGCGGCGCGTGCCGCATGGGAGAGGCTGCGGGGGGAGCTCTCCCTCTCGCCGCTGTGCGGCTG
>DXWE01000236.1 GCA_019417045.1 Oscillospiraceae bacterium | reverse complement strand
GTCCCGGCGGCCGGCTCCGGCAGCGTGTCTCCTCCCCCTCCTCCCTGTCCTGCTTCTCCTGCCCTTCCTCCTGCCGCTCCTTTCGCCCTTTCTTCTGCCACTCCTTCCACCCTTCCTCCCTGCCACTCTTCCTGCCCTTCCTCCCTGCCTGTCACACCCTTCCGGGCCCCCCTTGACAAACTGCCTTCCATGTGATACACTGACACTACACCCCCCTGGGGTGTTCACACCAGATATAATCCCATATTTCCAGAAATAGAAGGTGATCCTTTGAAGCAACGATTTGACGTCACCGGCATGACCTGCAGCGCGTGCTCTGCCCATGTGGATAAGAGCGTGCGCAAGCTGCCCGGCGTGCAGGAGGTCAACGTCAACCTGCTGCAAAACTCCATGACGGTGGAATATGACGAGTCGCAGACGGACACCGGGCGCATCATCCAGGCCGTGGAGCACAGCGGATACGGCGCCTCGGTGCACGGCGGGGCGGCTGCCGGGCAGGCGGCCTTTGGCCAGAAACAGGCCGCCGCGCCGCCGGACGCGACAAAGGGCATGCTGCGCCGGCTGCTGCTGTCGATCGGATTTCTCGTCGTACTGATGTATATCTCGATGGGCCACATGCTCGGTGCGCCGCTGCCGCCGTTTCTCGCCGGGGAGGAGAACATGCTGGTGTTCGCGCTCACCCAGCTGGTGCTCACCCTCCCGATTTTGTATATCAACCGCCACTATTTCGAGACCGGGTTCAAAACCCTGTTTCACGGTGCGCCGAATATGGACTCGCTCATCGCGATCGGCTCGTCCGCGGCGTTTGTCTACAGCCTCTATGCCATCTTCCAGATGGGCTATCTGCTCGGGCACGGGGAGATGGCCGCCGCGCACGAGTATGTGATGCAGCTCTATTTTGAGTCCTCCGCCATGATCCTCACCCTGATCTCCCTTGGGAAATACCTGGAAGCGCGCTCCAAGCGCCGCACCTCCGACGCGATCACCAAGCTGATGAACCTCTCTCCCAAAACCGCGGTCGTGGTGCGGGATGGCGAGGAGACGGAGGTACCGGTGGAGCAGGTGGTGGTGGGGGATCTCGTCGTGGTGCGGCCGGGCCAGAGCATCCCGGTGGACGGCGTGATCACCGAGGGAAGCGGCGCGGTGGACGAGTCCGCACTGACTGGGGAAAGCCTCCCGGTTGACAAGGCGGTCGGGGACACGGTCATCGGCGCCACCGTCAATCAATCTGGCTATTTCCGGATGCAGGCACGCAAGGTCGGCGGGGATACCGCGCTGTCGCAGATCATCCGATTGGTGGAGGAGGCCAGCAGTTCAAAAGCCCCCATCGCGAAGCTCGCGGACAAGGTCAGCGGCGTGTTTGTCCCGATCGTCATCACGATCGCCGTGGTTGCCGCGGTCGTGTGGCTGCTGTGCGGCTACCCGTTCCACTTCGCGCTGTCCATCGGGATCGCGGTGCTGGTGATCTCCTGCCCGTGTGCACTGGGGCTCGCCACCCCAACCGCCATCATGGTGGGTACCGGCAAGGGTGCGGAAAACGGCATTCTGATCAAATCCGCCGAGAGCCTGGAGGTCGCGCACGAGGTGGACACGGTGGTGCTGGACAAGACCGGCACCATCACCGAGGGTTCTCCCCGGGTGACCGATGTGCTGCCGGCAGCCGGCGTGAGCGAGCGGGAGCTGCTCGCCATCGCCTGCGCGGTGGAGCACCCGTCCGAGCACCCGCTCGCGCAGGCGATCGTCGCGCATGCGGCAGA
>DXWE01000235.1 GCA_019417045.1 Oscillospiraceae bacterium | reverse complement strand
ATACTGAGAGCAGCAGAAAGGACGGGGTGGTATGGAGCAGTGGTTGAAGCGCGCCTGGGCGGAGATCGACCTGGACGCGCTGGTATATAATGCCCGGTCGATCGAGAGCCGGCTGACCGGCGGCAGCCGGATCCTGGCGATCGTGAAGGCGGATGGCTACGGCCACGGGGCGGTCGAGGTCGCGCGCACGCTTGCCCGTTGCGGGGTGGGCTATTTCGGGGTGTCGAACCTCGAGGAGGCGATCCAGCTGCGCCGCGCGGGGATCACCGAGCCGGTGCTGATCCTGTCGCACACCCCGCCGGAGGAGGCGGGCCGGCTGCTCGAGTTCGGCATCACCCAGACGGTGCTCTCGGCCGAGCACGGGGAAATGCTCAGCCGTGCGGCGGTACAGGCGGGCGGCCGGGTGAAGGTGCACCTGAAGGTGGACACCGGCATGACGCGGGTGGGCTTCCTCTACCAGGACCCGGAGCGCGACCGGGTGTCGATCACCGATATGGCGGAGATCTGCCGCCTGCCCGGGCTCGAGCCGGAGGGGATCTTCACCCATTTCGCGGTGTCGGACGAACCCGACGGCGAGGCGTTCACGAGAGAGCAGTTTTCCCGGTTTATGCGGGCGGTGCGGGAACTCGAGGAGCGGGGGATCGCTTTTCGCTACCGCCACTGCTGCAACAGCGCGGCGACCATCCGGTTCCCCGAGATGCATCTCGACCTCGTGCGCCCCGGCCTCATCCTCTACGGGCTGATGCCCGCCCCCTGGATGAACGGGATGCTGCCGCTGCGCCCGCTGATGGCGCTGAAATCCAAGGTCGCGATGGTGAAGACCGTGCCCGCCGGCGTCACGGTCAGCTACGGCCGGCAGTACACCACCACCCGCGACACCCGGCTCGCGACCGTGTCGATCGGCTACGCGGACGGGTACTCCCGTCGGCTGTCCGGCAGGGGATACATGCTCGTGCAGGGGCAGAGGGCCCCGGTGGTCGGCCGGGTGTGCATGGACCAGTGCATGCTGGACGTGTCCGGCATCCCGGAGGTGAAGGCGGACACGACCGTGACCGCCTTCGGCCGGGACGGGGACGCCGTGCTGCCGGTGGAGGAGTTCGCCGCCTGGTCGGACACGATCAACTATGAGGCGGTGTGTGAGATCGGCAAGCGGGTCACGCGGGTGTACCTGCGGGACGGCGAGGTGGTCGGCCAGCTGAACTATCTCGTGCCGTAGGCCGCCGCACACGCGGCATTTTGCCCGCCGGGCGGGCAGAGAGGAGGATCCCGATGGGCTTTGTACATCTGCACGTACACAGCGAATACAGCCTGCTGGACGGCGCGTGCCGGATCGACGGGCTGGTGCAGCGCGCCAAATCGCTCGGCCAGGAGGCGGTCGCGATCACCGACCACGGCGTGATGTACGGGGTGGTCGACTTCTACAAGGCCGCGAAAGCCGCGGGGATCCGCCCGATCATCGGGTGCGAGGTGTATGTGGCCCCGCGCACCCGGTTCGACAAGGTGCACGGCACCGACAACGAAAACGGCCATCTGGTGCTGTTGTGCGAGAACAACACCGGCTATTATAACCTGATGCAGCTCGTGTCCCGCGGGTTTATCGACGGGTTCTACGGCCGCCCGCGGGTGGACCACGAGCTGCTGGAACGCTACCACGAGGGGCTGATCGCGCTGTCCGCCTGCCTCGCGGGGGAGATCCCGCGCGCGCTGCAAAAGGGGGATTACGAGGCGGCCAAACGCACCGCGCTCACTTACGGGCGGGTGTTCGGGCAGGGCAACTATTTCCTCGAGCTGCAGG
>DXWE01000234.1 GCA_019417045.1 Oscillospiraceae bacterium | reverse complement strand
GCCGGAGCAGCCTCCTGTTTTCATATCTCGATATACCGGGCGGCGGCGTAGCCGGTCACGTCGCCGTACTCCACGACATACCAGTCCTCCCACTGCCCCCACACCGTCACCGGCGCGCCGGTCGGCGCCTGGGTCAGCACCTGCGCATGCAGGTTCGGGCGGGAGCGGATGTTCAGCGCGCCCCGCGCGGTCACCGTCCCCTGCCGCGGCGGCGTCGCCTCCACAAACGGGATGTTGAAGTACTCCGCGAGCGACTGCACCAGGTTGCGGGCGATCGGCTGGATGTTGTCCCGGATCCACTGCGCGTCCTGCACGTTGTCGTGGTAGGCGATCTCCACCAGCACCGTCGGCGCGCGGGTGTTCGTCACCTCGACGAGCGCCGAGGTCGGAATCGCGCGCACCTTGCCCGGGTCATAGTAGATCTTCCTGAAGTTCTCGGCGATGATGTCCGCCGCCCGCCGGCCCTGCGCGCTGTTCTGGTAGTAATAGACGTCCGTCCCCTGCAGCTTCCCCGCCAGCGTCGGCGGGGAGGCATTGGAATGCAGCGCCAGGTGCAGGTCGTAGTCCCCGGCGTTGGACGCGCGGATGGCCGCCCCCACCGTCTGGTCGGGATCGTTTCGCGTAAACCGGATCCCGCTCGAGCGAAGATACGGCTCCATCGCGTCCGCCACCAGATTCATGTAGTATTCCTCCGAGCCCCCGTTCACGTACTCGTTATACTGCTGCGTACTGGGGCTGAGGTAGATACTGGGCATAGCGTCCCCTCCTTCAGGGTGTACGGTTTACCGGCCGCAACCACAGCCGCAGCCGCCCTCTGACGGGTCACTCTTCGGGGGGAAAAACTCGTCCACGGGAAACGACATCTTGCGGAATACGTCGCACGGGTTGTCGCCGGTCGGGCAGCACTCCTTGCTCGGCATGCAAAAGTCGTACACCGGCACGAGCATCTGGACGTTGCGGGTGAGCTGCACAATGCTGAAGATCCCCAGCGACACGAGCAGTGCCTTGCCGTCGCTGCCCGGTTCCACAAACCGGCTCTGGTAGCGGTTGGTCACGCACTCCGGGATGCACCCGCAGCAGCAACAGCAGTCACAGCAGCCCTTGTTGTCGCGCACGTCCACCAGCCGCGAGCCGAGCACGACCGGCTCCGCGACCTGCACGCAGCAGCGCGGCAGGTTCTGGCTCGGGATCTCCTGACGGTCGCAGCCCTCTGCCTTGAGCTCGCTGCAGAACACCTTGACGTTCCCCTCGCTGCCGAACAGGATGACCTTCTTCTGGAACATCGCGACCCCGCACACGGTGGTGCACGGCTGCGCCCGGCCGGTGAATACCTCCACCGTCACCTCAAAGAAAAACGTCAGGTCGCAGCTGTAATAGCCGCGGTTGAACGGCAGCGCTTCCACGTCGATGTATGTTGTCAGAACTTCCACTTTTTTGACCCGCGCGTTGATCGCGCAGTCGATGAGCTGCTGGTCTCTCTCCGTGAAGGCGACCTGGACATCTTCCGCACAGTCTTTATCCGCGCAGCTGTCATAGACACGTCCCGCATCGATGCAGACCGCTTCCTTGCAGCCGCCATCGTGCAAAAACTTGTTGTCAGCCATACCAAAATCCTCCTATTTCAAGATGGTGTGTCTACCCGCCGCCGCACGGAATCACGCGGTGGGGCAGGTGAAACCTCACTATCATTGTATGAAACAGGAGGATTTTGGTGTGTATGGGTTTTGAATGCCGGAAAAACAGCGCGGCGCACGTCGGATGTGCCGTTCGGCCGCGGGGCGGTGCGCCGAGTGGCCGGTATCAACCGCTGGCGGGCCGCGGGGTGGGTATCAACC
>DXWE01000233.1 GCA_019417045.1 Oscillospiraceae bacterium | reverse complement strand
ATGTGTATAAGAGACAGGGCCATCCCCGTGGACGCGCTCGACGTGATCGGCCCGTTCGTCCGCGGCGTGCACGCGAAGGACGGCAAATACCCCGAAAACGGCCGGGAACTCGGGCCGGAAGTGCCGATCGGCAGCGGGAAAGTGGATTTCCCCCGCCTGATCCGGCGGCTGCGGGAGTGCGGGTTCGACGGGTGTATCACCATCGAACGCGAGATCTCCGGAGAGCAGCAGGAACGGGATATTCGACAGGCAAAGGCGTATTTGCAGACGTTATTATCACCCGACAGCCCGCTGTGAGCGGGGAGAGGAGGCGGACAAATGGCTACTTTGCGTGTGGCGCTGGTGGGCGTCGGCGGCATCGGGCCGGTACATTTTGTCAACTGGAAGCAGGTCGATCGGGCGCAGGTATGCTGCGCGTGCGACGTGCGCCCCGAACGGCGGGAATTCCTGTCCGACCCGGCGCTGCCCTTTTACACCGACTTGCGGGAGATGCTCGAGAAAGAACGCCCCGATATCGTCGATATCTGCACCCCGAGCTACCTCCATTTTGAGCACGCGATGCTCGCGATCGAATACGGCGCGCATGTGCTGGTCGAAAAGCCGGTCTGTCTGGAACTGCCCCAGATCGACGAGCTGTTCGCGGCCGCCGCGCGGCGCGGCGTGCAGGTCATGGTGGCCCACGTCGTGCGGTTCTGGTACGAATACCTCTGTCTCAAGCGGATGGTGGACGAACGCACCTACGGGCGCGTGCTCTCCGCCTGGTTCTCCCGGCTCGGGGAGACCCCCCGCTGGAGCTTCGACAACTGGATGCTGGACGAACAGCGCAGCGGACTGGTGCCGTTTGATCTGCACATCCACGATCTGGATTTCCTGGTGTATACCTTCGGCGCGCCGCTCTCCGCGGACAGCCGCCGCGCCCGCGTGAAGGGGCAGGATTACCTCTCGGTCACCTATCGCTACCCCGACTTCTTCGTCGACTGCGAGGCGGGCTGGTTTGACACGAAATACCCGTTTTGCAGCCGGTTCCGGGTGCAGTTTGAGAAAGCGCTCGTGGAGGGCGCGAACGGGCAGGTGCACATCTTCACCCCGGACGGCCGGCGGGAGACGCTGTCCGAAGCGGCCCGCGGCGAGACCGGGCTCAACCTGCCCGCGAGCAACGCCTATGCCAACGAGCTGTGGTATTTCGCCGAGTGCGTGGAGAAAAACCTGCCGCCCGACCGGGTGCCGCCGGACGATCTGCGCGAGGTGCTGCGCCTCCTGAAGGAGCTGTGACTTCTAAAGGGGCTGTGACTCCTGAAGGAGCTGTGACTCCTGAAAGAGCTGCGCCTCCTGAAGGAGCTGTGACTCCTGAAAGAGCTGTGCCTCCTGAAGGAGCTGTGAGGGCGGCCCCAGTCCCCGAGCGCCCGTGCCGGTGGGAGACAACCGCCGACGGGTGGAGTTTGTAAATGACCGGCGGGGTCGCCGGCAAAGAGAGGATACGGTATGCTGTGTACACGTTGTAAAAAGAGAACCGCGATGGTGTTCATCACCCGTTTGGAGGGGGGGAAGACCATCAACGACGGGCTGTGCCTGGTGTGCGCGAGGGAGCTGAACATCAAGCCGGTCATCGACATGATGGAGAAGTTCGGGATCACCGACGAGAACGTCGAGCAGATGGACGAGCGGGTCAACGAGATGTTCAGCCTGATCACCGGCGACCTGGACCACGACCCCCGCGAGGGCGGGTCGTCCGGCGACGGCGCGGGCGACGCGGACGACGAGGGGTACAGCGACGGCGGGACGTTCACGCCCGGCGGCGCCGCGACCTTCCCGCTCGTGCAGAACTTCTTCCAGCAGATGCAGGCGTCCGGCCAGCCGGAGGGGGACAAGACC
>DXWE01000232.1:1529-1893 GCA_019417045.1 Oscillospiraceae bacterium | reverse complement strand
CCCCAGCGGTCAGCCCCACAGAGGCCACCCCGTCAAACCACTCGCGCCGCAGCTCGCCCGCCGTCTCCACCAGCACGGTCTGACAGTGGGCGGCGCACACGTCGCGGAGCTTGGCGGTATTGGAACTCTGTTTCCCGCCGACAATCACCATGAAATCATGGGACTGTGACAGCGCAGCCGCCTCTTGCTGGCGGTTCGCAGTCGCATTACATATTGTATCAAAAAGAAAGAGATTTGTATAGTGTTTTTTCGCAATTTCCACGCACTTTTCCCAAATCTGGGCATTAAATGTGGTTTGTGACAAGAGTGCAAAGGATTTTTTGTCTATATTCTCTATTTTCTCCGTCAGAGACAACAGCTGTTC
>DXWE01000232.1:0-1519 GCA_019417045.1 Oscillospiraceae bacterium | reverse complement strand
GGTTGAAAACACATGGGATTCGCCGCGGCAATGTCCCCGGATGCCCTGTACCTCCGGATGGTCCGGGTCGCCCGCGATGAGCACCACCCGCCCGAGCGCCGACTGCTCGGCCACAATGCGGTGGATCTTCGCCACAAACGGGCAGGTCGCATCATACAGCGGCACACCGAGCCGCTCCGCCTCCCGGTACACCGCCTCGCCCACGCCGTGCGAGCGGATGACAAGCGTCCCCTCCGGCGGCACCTGCGCGGGGGAATCCACGATCTGCACTCCCCGGGCGGCAAACCGCTTTACCACCTGCGGGTTGTGGATGATCGGCCCGAGCGTGTACACCGGTTTCCCCTCTGCGAGCAATGCCTCCACCGCGTCCACCGCCCGGCGCACCCCAAAGCAGAAGCCTGCGGTCTTCGCCACGTCTATGTTCATGCCCCCGCCTCCCCGTTGGAAGGGGGACCCGACGCCGGCTTTTGCGCGGAACCGGATGCCGGCCGATCCTCCGGCGTCCCGGCACCCGGGGCCGCACATTTGGCGGCAGGCGCACCCGCCGCACGGTCATCAGCCTGCCCGGCCGGCGGCTGCCAGCCGTTTTGGCGCATCAGCGCTTCGATCGACTCCATGATCTTCCGCGAGCCGTACCGCAGCTCCGGCTTTTCCGGGTTCTGGAGGTGCAGCTCCTCCGGTGTCAGCAGCGGGCCGAATGCGATGGTCGCGCGGCGGAACACCCGTACCTTCTGCCCTTTTGTCACGACACACGCCGGGATCACGCTCGCCCCGGTCTGGGAGACGATGAGCGAAGCGCCGGATTTTCCCCGGCCGAGCGCGCCGTCCTTCGACCGCGTGCCCTCGGGGAAGATCCCCATGAGTTTCCCCTCGTTCACAATCCCCTTCGCCACTTCGATCGCGTTGATGTCGCCCTTCCCGCGCGACACCGCGAACACCCCCATCTGCTTCCCGAGGAACCAGCGGCCAAACCAGCTGTGAAACAGCTCCTCCTTGCCCATAAAATAGATGTGGCGCGGCTGCGCCATGAGCAGGTAGACGGGATCGATATAGGAGATGTGGTTGCAGCAGAGCACCAGCGGGGTGGAATCCCCCTTTTTCGGCAGATACTCCCGCCCAACCACCTTATAGGGAAACACCAGCCAGAACAGCGGGTGGAAAAATCTGATTAAAAACCGCCCCAATCTCATGACAATCTGTCCTTTATCAGTTGTTTCATCTGCTCGACCGACTGCTCGAGCGTGTTGCCGGTGGTGTCCAGCAGCACCGCGTCGTCCGCCGGCCGCAGCGGCGCCGCCGCCCGGTGGGAATCATTGTAGTCCCGCTGCCGCATGTCCTCGAGCACCTCGTCAAACGAGACGGACATCCCCTTTTCCCGCAGCTCCTCAAACCGACGGCGGGCGCGTTCCTCCGCCGACGCGCTTAAGAATATCTTCACGTCCGCGTGCGGCAACACCACCGTACCGATGTCCCGTCCGTCCATGATGACATTGTGCTGCCGGGCGATGTCCCGCTGCAG
>DXWE01000231.1 GCA_019417045.1 Oscillospiraceae bacterium | reverse complement strand
GTGCGGCGATCGCCCCGTCCAGCCGCCGCAGCACCCGCTCCCGCCCGAGCAGCCGCAGGATGGCGCACAGATCCGGCGTGTTCCGCCGGCCGGTCGTTGCGAGCCGGATCACCGTGCTCACGTCCCCCGCGTGGCCCTTATAGGCGGCGGGGTCCTTTTTGTATTCCTTCACCTCGGGGCAGAACCCGAGCGCGGGGCACAGCCGCTTGACCGTGTCGAACCACGCCTGTTTGTCCTCCTGCGGGTCGTATGCCTCTTTATACGCCGCGAGGATCGCGCGCGCGTCCTCTCCCGTGATGTTCTCGGGCAGCTCGCCCATGCCGGCGAAGGTCTCGTCGAAGAAATAGGCGGCGTAATCCGGCGCGTCGCTCCATTTCGCCATGTCCTTGCGCGGCTTCTGGCCGCCGCGGTCGATGTCGAAGATGCCGCGGGCGTAGGCCCGGTCGCGGTCGAGCAGGCGGTAGAAATCGGGGGCGAAGTCCTCCGCCCAGCCAAGCACCCCCGCGGTCACCGCGTCCGCGTCCATCCGGGAGATCACGTTTTTGCACACGTCGTCGAGCTTCTGCTGGTCGAACAGCGCGCCCGCGACGTTCATCTTTTTCAGGTTGAACGGGAACGTGCGGCGGCCGGCGTCGGGGTTGGCGCGCCGCCACTCCTCGAACGCGCTGGAGGCCACCGTCATCAGGTACTCGCACACCCCGTCCGCCGGGTAGCCCTGCTGCGCGTAAAAGTGCATCGCGGCCTGCGGGTCCTTGCGCTTGCTCAGCTTCCGCTTGCCGCCGCCGTCCTCCACGAGCAGCGGGCTCAAATGCGCGTATTTCGGGGGCTTCCATCCGAGCAGCCGGAACAGCTGCAGGTGTTTCGGCACCGAGCTGATCCACTCGTCCGAGCGGATCACGTGGGTGGTGCGCATCAGGTGGTCGTCCACCGCGTGGGCGAAATGGTAGGTCGGGATCCCGTCGGATTTCAAAAGTACGATGTCCTCGTCGTTCTCCGGCAGCTCGATGGTGCCCTTGACGAGGTCGTCATATTTCACGCGGCGGGACTCGTCCCCGTCCGCGCGCAGCCGCACCACATACGGCTCCCCGGCCTCGATGCGCGAAAGCGCCTCCTCCGGGGAGAGCGACCGGCACACCGCAAACTCGCCGTAATACCCGGTGCGCTTCTTCTCGGATTGCTGCCGCTCCCGCGCCTTCTCCCGCGCCTCCTCGGTGCAAAAGCACGGGTAGGCGAGCCCCCGGCTGACGAGATCCTTTGCAAAACAGTGGTAGATGGCCGCGCGCTCGCTCTGGCGGTAGGGGCCGTAGTCCCCGCGCGTCTCGCCCGGGGCGACAAACCCCTCGTCGATGTGCAGCCCGTAGCGCAGCAGCCCGGACACGATGTCGTCCGCGCCGCCCTCTACCTCGCGCTTCTTGTCCGTGTCCTCCAGCCGGAAATAGAACACCCCCTGGGAGGCATTCGCCACCAGCTCGTTGACCATCGCGGTGTAGAACACGCCGAGATGTAAGTACCCGGTCGGGCTCGGGGCGATCCGCGTCACCCGCGCGCCCTCCGGCAGCGCCCGCGGCGGGTAGAGCGCCTCGTAGTCCGCCGGGGTCCTCGTCACGTCGGGAAACAGGATGTCCGCCAGCTTGTCCCAATTCGTCATGGATTGTGTCACCCTCCGGTTGGAAATTCGCAAAAAGGGGCGCGCCGCCCCTTTCGCCATATCGTTTATATTACTGTATAAAAAAGGAAATGTCAACGGCAAACGAACCACCGCTTCGCGTTGGCTCGGCGAAAATGCTGGACGCCCACGAACCACCGCTTCGCGTTGGCTCGGCGAAAATGCTGGACGCCCACTAGGAGGGGCGTCGCGTTTTGGCGGTCTGTGCAAACGGCCGGAATCTGACGGAGACA
>DXWE01000230.1 GCA_019417045.1 Oscillospiraceae bacterium | reverse complement strand
CTCGGAGATGTGTATAAGAGACAGGTATGAGGAGGAGCGGCTCGGCGGGAAGTCGTTCGGGTCCACCAAATCGGGCATTGCGCCGTTTTATTCGGATAAATATGCGAAGATCGGGTTCGAGCTGTGTGAGCTGTTCGACGAGGACTATGCCTATGACAAGCTCAAAGGGGTCCTCGCGGTCAAGAACGTGCTGCTGCGCGAACTCTATCACAAGCCCGAGCTGGACGCGGACGAGGTGTTCGCCGCCCTGCTGCGGCAGCGGGACGCGATCGCGCCGTATGTGTGCAACACGTTTTACTATCTGCACGACGCGCTGAAAGCGGGCAAGACGATCCTGCTCGAAGGCCAGCTCGGCGCGCTGAAGGACCCGGATTTCGGGATCTACCCGATGGTGACCTCCAGCTCCACTCTGGCCGGGTACGGCGCGGTGGGCGCGGGGTTGCCGCCCTATGCGATCGAGGACATCGTGTGCGTCGTGAAGGCGTATTCGAGCGCGGTGGGCGCGGGCGCGTTCGTCAGCGAGATCTTCGGGGACGAGGCGCAGGAGATGCGGGTGCGCGGCGGCGACGCGGGCGAGTTCGGTGCGACAACCGGCCGGCCGCGCCGCATGGGCTGGTTCGACTGCGTGGCGTCGCGCTACGGTGTGATGGCGCAGGGCGCGACCCAGGTGGCGCTCACGGTGATCGATGCACTCGGCTATCTCGACGAGATCCCCGTGTGCGTGGGCTATGAGATCGACGGCAGGGTGACAAGGGAGTTCCCCACCACCCCGGCCCTGAACCGCGCCAAGCCGGTGCTCAAAACCCTGCCCGGCTGGAAGTGCGACGTGCGCGGTATCACGAAATACGGGGATCTGCCGGAAAACTGCCGGGGATATGTGGAATTTATCGAGAGCGAGCTCGGGGTGCCAGTCACGATGGTGTCGAACGGCCCGGGCCGCGAGGAACTGATTCATCGCTAAAGAGGAAGGCGAAAGCGCTATGCAGCACGAAACCATATTGGTGCTCGACTTCGGCGGGCAGTATAACCAGCTCATTGCCCGCCGGGTGCGGGAGGCGGGGGTGTATTCGGTGGTGAAGCCGTATACCACGCCGCTCTCCGAGATCCGGGAGGCCGGATACAGGGGCATTATCTTCACCGGCGGCCCGCACAGCGCGTACGCGGACGATGCGCCCCGCTGCGACAGGGGGGTGCTCGAGCTCGGGATCCCGGTGCTCGGGATCTGCTACGGCGCGCAGCTGATGACCTGCCTGCTCGGCGGCCGGGTGGAGAGCAGGGAGCGGGAATACGGCCGCACGCAGGTGACGGTGTCCCCCGACAGCCCGCTGTTCCAGGGGCTGGATCCGGATCAGATGTGCTGGATGAGCCATACCGATTATATCGAAGAGCTGCCGGCGGGGTTTGCGGTGAACGCGCACACCCCCCACTGCCCCTGCGCGGGAATGGAGGACCGGGAGCGGGGCCTTTTCGGCGTCCAGTTTCATCCGGAGGTGCTGCACACCGAGCACGGGCAGCAGATGCTGCAAAACTTCCTGTTTGAAATCTGCGGGTGTGCGGGCGACTGGCAGATGTCCTCGTTCGTTGCGGACGCGGTTTGCCGGATCCGGGAGCAGATCGGGGACAGCCGCGTGGTGTGCGGGCTGTCCGGCGGGGTGGACAGCGCGGTGGCCGCGGTGCTGGTCGCCAAGGCGGTCGGCAAGCAGCTGACCTGTATTTTTGTGGACAACGGCCTGCTGCGTAAAAACGAGGGCGACCTCGTGGAGGAGGCGTTCCGGGGCAAGTACGGCCTCTCGTTTGTCCGGGTGGACGCGCGGGAGCGGTTTTTGTCCCGCCTGCGTGGGGTGACCGCGCCGGAGGAAAAGCGCAAGATCATCGGCGAGGAGTTCATCCGCGTGTTCGAGGACGAGGCGAACCGGCT
>DXWE01000023.1:9898-17695 GCA_019417045.1 Oscillospiraceae bacterium | reverse complement strand
AAACGAGGGGGACTATTGGGACTACATCGAGGGCGGCACCGGTGGCGGCAAGCCGGTGAAAAACAATCCGCTGCCGGTGGTCGCGGTCACGACCACCGCGGGCACCGGCACGGAGGCCGACCCGTGGACGGTGATCACCAAGGAGGAGACCAACGAGAAGATCGGCGGCGGGTATGACAAGACCTTTCCGGTGCTGTCGGTGATCGACCCCGACCTGATGATGACCGTGCCGCCCGCTCTCACCGCCTACCAGGGCTTCGATGCGCTGTTCCACAGCACGGAGGGGTATATCAACAACACGGCGAACCTGATGAGCGATCTGTTTGCGCTCAAGGCGATCGAGCTGATCGGGGAGAGCCTCGCCGCGGCGGTGGCCGACGGGTCGAACGCAAAGGCGCGGGAGAAGATGGCGATTGCGAACACGCTCGCCGGGATTGTCGAGTGCACCTCCGGCTGCACGTCCGAGCACTCAATCGAGCATGCGATGAGCGCCTACCATCCGCAACTGCCGCACGGCGCGGGGCTGATCATGATCAGCAAGGCGTACTACACGCATTTTGCGAACGTACACGCCTGTGACGAGCGGCTGGTGCGCATGGCGCGGGCGCTCGGGAAACAGGACGCCTGCGAACCTCTCGACTTTGTCGCCGCGCTGCGGGATCTGCAGAAAGCGTGCGGGGTGGGGGATCTGAAGATGTCCGATTACGGGATTCAAAAGGAGGAGCTGCCGCGGCTGGTGCGCAACGCCCGGGAGAACATGGGCGGGCTGTTCCGGGTGGATCCCGCGCCGCTGACAGACGAGGATGTGCTGGCTATTTTGAAGACATCGTATCAATAAGCCAGACTGCTGATATAAAAAAGAGCTGCTGCCGCAGCTCTTTTTTATTGCGTTATTGACGCCTGGTGGTCATTTTGACGATCTTTGCGTAGCTCTCGATGATCTTGATTACCTTCACAGAGACGTTGGTGTCGGCATAATCCTCAGCCATTACCGTTTTCTCGCCGTTGCGGAACATGGCCACCGCCAGTGCCATTGCCTGTTCGACATCCTCGCCGGTGATCCCGCCGAGCACGATCGTCCCCTTGTCAAGAACCTCTGGCCGTTCGGTAGAGGTGCGGATCAGCACGGCCGGAAAGCCGAGCATGGCGCTCTCCTCACTCAGCGTGCCGCTGTCCGACAGCACGCAGTAGGCGTTTTTCTGCAGCTGATTGTAATCGAGAAAACCGAACGGCTGCAAGCTCTGCACCAGCGGATGGAACGAAAATCCCCGCTGCTCGATTCGCTGCCGGCTGCGCGGATGGGTGGAATAGATCACCGGCATCCGGTAGGTTTCGGCAATGTGGTTCACAGCGGTCATCAGGCTGTGAAAATTCTCCTCGTTGTCGATGTTTTCCTCCCGATGAGCAGAGAGCAGGATATAGTGTCCCGACTGCAGGCCCAGCCGGTCGAGAACATCGCTGCGTTCAATGTCCGGCAGATGCGCTTCCAGTACCTCCCGCATGGGACTGCCGGTGACAAAGATGGTCTTACCGTCCATCCCCTCGCTGAGCAGATACCGGCGGCTGTGCTCGGTATAGGGGAGATTGATATCCGAGATATGATCGACTATGGTGCGATTGACCATTTCGGGCACGTTCCAGTCCCAGCAGCGGTTGCCCGCTTCCATGTGGAAGATCGGCACCTTCAGCCGCTTGGCACTGATCGCGGACAGGGCGGAGTTGGTGTCCCCGAGGATCAGCAGCGCGTCCGGCTTTTCCTTTTGAATCACCTCATAGGATTTGGCGAGAATATTACCCATCGTCTCCCCGAGATGGCTGCCCACACAGTCGAGATAGTAGTCCGGCTCCCGCAGCCCGAGCTCTTTGAAGAATATCTCGTTGAGAGTGTAGTCCCAGTTCTGGCCGGTGTGCACCAGAACATGGTCGAAATACAAGTCGGCACACGAGATCACCGCGCTCAGGCGGATGATCTCCGGCCGGGTGCCGAGGATGGTCATGAGTTTCAGCTTTTTCATGCCTATACCTCCAGAGAATAGGTGTCGGGATGGTCCGGGTCGAAGCATTCATTGCACCACATGAAGGTGACCAGATCCGTATCCCCGAGGTTTTCAATGTTGTGGGTATAGCCGGTGGGGATATCGATCGCTTCGATTTTGTCGCCTGAGACAAAGTATTCCATCACCTGGTCGCTGTCCGGCCGTCGGAACCGGATGACGCCGGTGCCGCTGACCACCACAAACTTTTCGTTTTTGGTGTGGTGCCAGTGATTGCCCTTGGTGACCCCCGGCTTGGAGATGTTGACCGAGAACTGCCCGCGGTCAGCCGTGCGCAGGATTTCGGTAAAGGAACCTCGTTCGTCCACGTGCATGTCGAGCGGATATCCAAACCCGTCCTCTGGCAGATAGCTCAGATAGGTGGCGTACAATTTTTTGAGAAACGGGTCCGCCATATTCGGCACACTGCGCTCCTCCCGGCTGGCGCGAAAGCGGTACAAAGCATCCACCACGTCGCCCAGCACGACCGGATACTCCTCCGGTACCCGGAAAAAGTCGCCGTCCGCGGTGGCCGCTCCTGCCAGCGCCCGGAGCAGCTCCTCCACCACATCGTCGATATAGACGAGCGTCAGCCGGGCATCACGGTCGTTGACCGTGATGGGAAGCCCCCGCGCAATCTGATGGCAGAAGGTGGCCACGGCACTGTTGTACTGCGGACGGCACCATTTGCCGAACACGTTGGGAAACCGATAGATCAGTACCGGCGCGCCTGTCTCTTCTCCATAGCCGCGCAACAGCTCTTCTCCCGCCCGCTTGGAGACGCCGTACGGGTTGTCCAGGACCGCCTGCGTGGAGGAGGCGAGCATCACGGGGCAGGTGTTGTGGTATCGCCGCAGGGTGTCGAGAAGGCGGGAGGTGAATCCAAAGTTTCCCGCCATATATTCCGCCGGATCCTGCGGGCGGTTGACACCCGCCAGATGAAATACAAAATCACAGCTCTCACAGTATTCGTCCAGCAGATCGGGCGGGGTGTCGACGTCGTATTCCCAGATCGTCAACTCGGCCGGGAGCATCGGATGCCGCGCTTTGCCGTCACGGAGGTTGTACAGCTGGGCAACCAGATTTTTTCCGATAAAGCCGCCGGCGCCGGTTATCAGGATATTCATTCTCGTCCCTCCCAGGCGGCGAGTTCGTCGCGAATATAGGACAGGGCGGACAGCTTTTCCTTGACCTGCTCCACCGTCAGCAACTCCGTGTTGTTGGAGTTGAATTCCGTCAGCAGGTTGCGGGTTTCGTCTCCCTGCCGGAAGTATTTATCGTAATTCAGGTCCCGCTTGTCCGCCGGCACGCGATAGAATTTGCCAAGATCCTCCGCGTGTGCGCACTCCTCGTTGGTGAGCAGCGTCTCATACATCTTCTCGCCGTGCCGGATCCCGATGATCTGGACGGGATTGGAGGCGTGGAACAGTTCTTTTACCGCCTGCGCCAGCACCGCAATCGTGCAGGCGGGAGCCTTTTGTACCAGGATATCCCCGCTCTGAGCATGTTAAAAGGCGAGGAGCACCAGTTCCCCCGCCTCTTCGAGGGACATGATAAACCGCGTCATCGTCGGTTCCGTGACCGTGAGCGGCGCTCCTGATTTGATCTGTTCGATAAACAGCGGAATGACGGACCCGCGGGAACACATCACATTGCCGTACCGGGTGCCGCAGATCAGGGTCCTGTCCGGGGAGACGGTCCGGGATTTGGCGACAAACACCTTTTCCATCATCGCCTTGGAGGTGCCCATCGCGTTGACCGGATAGGCGGCCTTATCGGTCGACAGGCAGATCACCTTTTTTACCCCCGCCGCAATGGCGGCTGTCAGAACGTTGTCTGTGCCAAGTACATTGGTCTTAACCGCCTCGAGCGGGAAAAACTCGCAGGACGGCACCTGCTTGAGCGCGGCGGCGTGAAAGACATAGTCCACCCCGTGCATGGCGTTTTGTATGCTGGAGAGGTCACGCACGTCTCCAATGTAAAACTTGATCTTGTCGCTGCGTGCAGGATCGGCGGCCTGGTATTCATGCCGCATGTCGTCCTGCTTTTTTTCGTCCCGGGAAAAGATGCGGATCTCCCGGATGTCCGTTTGCAGGAACCGCTCCAGCACCGCATTGCCAAACGAACCGGTCCCGCCCGTAATCAAGAGGGTACTGTTTTCAAACTGGGACATGCCCTTCACTCCTTCAACGCTTTTTCCGTGAGAATAGGTCTTTTGCAAATCGGAACAGATAGCGGATTTCGCCGCGATACAGCAGGCAGATCGCCGCCAGTGCCAGGGTATAGAGCAGCGTGCGCCACAGGATCCCGTCGAGCACCACGTTGACGGCACACATGCACACAAACAAAAAGAGAGAGAAAAACGTCCGTCGGTAGTTGTCGACACAGCGGTAATGCTTTTCGCCCAATACCGTTTTGATGGTCAGCATGACCACGGCAGATGCCGCCGAGGCGACGGCAGCCCCGGTCACGCCGATTACCGGCAACAGCAGGAGACAGAGCAGCAGGTTGACAGACGTGTTACACACGAAGGTGACAATGTTGAGATAGCTCTTTTTGGAGATGTTGATCCCGAGTCCCGTGGTCTCGGCGATGGTATAGCAGACAGGGGAGACCAGCAGCAGCGGGAAAAAGGATTTGCCCGCCCGGAATTTTTCGCCCAGGATCAGGTAGAGGGGATCCTGGCCAATCATGATCAGCAGCCCAAAGGCGATCATGCCCAGCGTGATCAGCGCGTGCATCCGGGTGAGCTTTTCCCGACGATCTTTGTAATTCTCGTAGACAAAGGGCATCCAATAGGCGTTGAACCCGGATTGCAGCAGGGAGAGGATCCCCGCAAGAGATACCGCATTGGTATAGATCCCAATGTCCGCATAGGTGGTAAAGGCGCTCAGCATCAGCTGTGCGATGGAGTTGTTGAGGATGGACAGCAGCGTGATGGGTATGAGCGGCAGGCCAAATCGGAACAGAGGCGTCGCACTGGCCCGGTCGATGTGCAGCGTGAGGAGATGGCGGCCCTGGAACCAGTAGAAGAACACGGCTGTCAGCACATACCCGGCCGTCATGGCCAGAATGGCATAGGTGTGATTGGCTTTCCAGAAGGCGACGATCACATACAGCAGTTTTCCGATTACCGTGAGAAGGATCGCCTGGACCGAGAACAGAACCGCACGCTTGTTCATGCGGTAGGAGACATTGTAAAACCGCAGCCATACATTGGCGAACAGGGAGAGAACCAGGCAGACGGGGACAATCCAGTTATAGGCGCTGGAGATATGAGAAGAGATGAATTTTCGGAAGATCAGGATCAGCACGGAGATTCCCACGCAGGCATAGGTGGCGCAGCTGATACAGATGCTGAGTAATCGCCGTTTGGTACAGCGGGGGGGAGGATCGTTAAAAAAACGCATATAGGCCTGGTCGAGGCCGAGATACGAAACGGACATCAGCAGGGTCAGATAGGTGGTAAAGAGATTGATCCGCCCGATCTCATCCGGCAGGAACAGCCGCGTGATGATCGGCGTGGAGATAAAGCTGACCACACAGCTCACCCAGGTGGACACCGAGAACCCGAACAGGTTTTTCAGAAATTTTCTGGCAAAGGAGAAATCGCCTGCCGTCCCCTGCGAGGGGGTCGTTTGCAACTCATTCATGGACACACACTCCGAAAAATCTCGGGATCCCAGTCCCGCAGCGCCTGCATCACCCTGTCGTTCATTCCCTGTGCGCCGGTATTGTCATGGGCCAATGCCACCCCCTGCGTGCCGGCCACCACGCTGTAAGGACGGCAGAACCGGCGGGTTGTCACGACGGCCGTCCCGTTTTTCAGGCTCATGGCCTTCAGCCACAGGTCGTCCGCCGTACGGGCAAGATGCATGGCCGTTTCTGTGTCCAGTACCCGCTCATTCAGAGCGCCATACGGATAGAGCACCCCGCCACAGCCGATGGGCACGGTGAACAGGGAGGGATGGCTGTGACGACCGGGCCCGAGCAGCTTCCACTGCGCATAGGGGGCGATCCCGCCGCCCGCCGTGACCTTCAGCGTCTTGCCTCGGTTGTACACAATACAGCCGGGAAACTGCCGGTGCTTGTGGTACAGCAGCTCCAGGGTGTTTTCCGGATAGATGATGTCATCATCCGCGGTGACCACCAACTCGTCTGGCCGCTGTTCCCGCAGGGCGCCAACATATTTCTTGTGGGAATACCAATTGGGGCAAAACCGGATTTCAAGCCCCCTCTCCTGTAGACGGAGCAGGGAATCGGGCAGCGTCCTGTCGGGAAATTCGTCTTCCGCCAGCCACAGCACGATCCGGTCGGGGCGCAGCGTCTGGCGGAAGAGGGTGGCGATGGTGAGATGTACCTGCTGGATCCGGGCGGGAAAACTGGTCAGCGAAACGGTCAGCGTCTCTGCCCGCGGCGCCCCGGTGTGCAGCGAGAGCCGCGAGGGATCATAGCGGCAGACCAGCCGCTGCTGAATCGCCGTTGTCAGCCGATACAGCGCTTTGTCTGCCGGCGGGATCCGGATCCCCTCTGGCAGGTTCCAGGCATAGAAAAAACGGATCATACCGGACTCACCTCCGTCGGGTGTCGCGAGTCTGTCTGGGAAAAGTAGTCATATACGGTGGGAAACACAAAGAAGGCGACATAGCCGATAGAAGGGGTCACCGTGTCCACCAGAAACAGCAGCAGAGTGAGCGACAGCATACAGATGTTGACCACACGCAGTTGACGGGGCCCCTGACGCCGGTCCCAAAACGGCTGCACAACGACCGGGATCTGGGAGAATCCCCATATGCCGAACAGCGAGAGGGTATCGAGAATCTGGGAGTGCTCGCCAAATCCGCTCTCAAAGGGATGCAGCAGCAGATTTCCGTCGATCAGAGTTCCGGCGAGCGGATGGCGGAGAAAGCCCTCTATACTGGCTCCGAGGAAGGGGATCCGGTCCGAAAACACGGAGAGGGGTTCTCCCAGCGACAGCTGCTGATACAGCAGAGCCAGACGTTGAGCCGTTCTCCCCTCCGGCACAAAGTCGATGACGAACGAGAGGATCCCCAGAAGGATCGGCTTCCAGAACAGCAGCAACAGGAGGCATGCCAGGATCAGGACGATTTTTGCGGCGATACTTCTGTCCTTGATGAGAAACCCGAGAATGCAGGCGATGACCACCATGATCAGCGCCGTAAAGAAGTTGGAGAGCACGATTAACAGCACACAGGCGACAATTGCCACCAGGATCAGGGGCCTTGCATATCTCCTGCAAAACGAGGCGCCGTCCAGATAGAACACGGAGATGGCCAAAACGGCGAACAGCGTGATGGAATAGATATAGAAATACCCACCGATCCCCTGCTGCAGCAGGGAGGTGGTCAGCTCGCCGCTGCTGCTGATGTTGCGCGCCATCCACGGGTCCGTCAGCAATCCGAAAAACGTCCTGACAAAGGTCACCAGGAAAAAGGGAACCGTGCACCAGCAGATCACACGGTTGATCCTGTCGCCCCAGGCGGCGCGGTGGAATTCGTATGCCAGATAGAAGAAGGGGAGAAGTGCCAGCGCCACATACCGGTTGCCGATCCCTGCCTGGCCCATCAGATAGGGGTAGATCACGGTGAATAGAACATACAGAATCGGAAAGGCCCTGCCCAGCCGCATATGGATAAAATACCCCGGATAGGCGCAAAAGGCCAGTACGACCCACACCGCTGCGCACAGCAGTGAGAGGAGCAGGCTGACAGACAGCGCCATGAACGGCGGGAAGGACTGTAAC
>DXWE01000023.1:0-9888 GCA_019417045.1 Oscillospiraceae bacterium | reverse complement strand
CCTGGCCGACGAGCCCGGAGATCAGGCAGATCAGCACGATCGCCGTGACCAGCAGCCCGCAGATGAATTGTACAGGGGAATGTCGTTTTGCTTGTTCCATATAGGTTCTCCGTATTTGGAATCAATCAGGAAGATGCCAGCAGCCGGGTATAGATGCCGTCCAGCTTTTGCACAATATCCCCGGCATGGAATTGACGGTCCACTCTCTCTTTTGCGTGCCGGCCCATCTGCCGACGCAGCGGCGCGTCCTCGACCAGCGTCTGCATCGCCTGCACGAGCGTGTCCACGTCACCCGGCGGGACCAGCAGGCCATTGTAGCCGTCCTGTATGATTTCGGGAACGCCGCCGGTATCGGACGCGATGAGCGGCAGCCCTTCCACCGATGCCTCCAGCAGCGAGTTGGAAAGCGTCTCGTGCAGGGTGGGCAGTACGAACAGATCCGATTCGGAGAGGATCCGCGAGACGTCCTCCCGGTATCCGAGCAGCAGTACGGCCTGGCGCTGCACCTCGTCCTCCAGCTCCCGGCGCATCTCGTCCCCGTAGTCTCCCCGGCCGATGACGACGAAACTGACGGGCACGTCGGGGGAGCGCGAGAAAAACTCACGGATGGCCCTTGTCAGCACGGCATACCCTTTGTCCCGCGTGATACGGCCGGAGGTCGCGATCAGCAGCTGCCCGGCGGGCAGACCCAACTCCTCCCGCACCGGTAGCGGGTTCAAACTCCGGTCATACGGCAGGGGTGGGAAATTGTACACAAACCCCTCGCTCTTTTGCGGAAACCGCAAAAACAGCTCCCGGGACGCCGCATAGCGGCTCACGCCGTAGGCTTTGTCGACCAGACGCATGGTCAGCGGTTCCACCAGGCGGTTGAAAATCGACCGCTGGATCCGCCCGATCGTCATATCGTCTCCCGCAAATCCCCGGGCCGTCACCACTGTGTGGGGGACGCCCGCCAGTTTACAGGCAACAGCGACAAACAGGCCCTGCGCCTGCATACCGGTAAAGTGGACGATATCCGGCCGGATGGCTTTCAGCTGGTGAACCAGGTCGGCGATCCGCCGCACCCGGAAGGGGTCGCGCAGCTCTGTGTGATAGGTAAAGGTCTCAAACTGGTATTTTTCGCGCAGGGGGGAGCGGAGGATGTTCATCGTGCTGGTATAGGGGCCGCCGCCCTTTCCATTGGAGGACAGGTCCATCGCAATCACCGGTTTTGTCCTCATTTGGCGGCCTCCTTCCTCTCTCTGTCCCGCAACGCGGCAATATGCCGCTGCAGTTCCTCCTCCGAAAACCGGGGGCGCACGATCTGTTCGGAGCGCCCGGTCACAATGGAATAGGGAGGGACGTCTTTGGTGACCAGCGTCCCCGCGCCTACCACGGAACCGGTCCCGATCCGCACGCCGCGCAGCAAAATGGCCCGCGTGCCGATCCACACGTCATCCTCAATGATGACGTCCTGGTCATCTTCCGGCGCCTTGTCCTCCAATCCGATCTCCTTCATGTAGCTTCCCACTGCGTGGATCTGATGGGTTCCGCCATGAATACTGACGAGCGGAGCGATCATCACATGGCTGCCGATCCGAATGGTGCTGGCAGACGCCTGAAACCGGCATCCCTCGCCAATATAGACGTCGTCCCCGATCACCAGCCGGGGAGTAAACCGGCTGTATCTGCCGAGGAATACCCCTTTTCCGCAGGAGAGGAAAGAGGATTTCTGTACAGCGCGCCAAAGTGTCCAATACGCTTTCTGGAAGAGGTCGATCGGCGCCCACAGGAGTTTACAGAGGATTCGTTTGACCTTGTTCACCGGATGTTCACCTCACAGGACAGCGGAGAGAAATGCGGATGTGCTGTTCAAAAACTGACGATAATCAAAGCAGCGGGATTCCCGGCAATAGCGTTTCATCGCATTGACCTGCCCGGCTCCGAGTGAGAGAGCGTGTTGCAGCGACTGCGCCAGCGATTCTACCGAGGAAATATCCAGTGCATACCCGTTTTTCCCCTCTACCAGATAGTCCGCCAGGTTGCTGGACAGATTGGTGAGGACCGGGGTGCCGGCCGAAATGGATTCGACGAATTTGGTCGGGAATCCGGCCGTGGTCACAAGATTGGATTCCCGGATAAAGAGGGTGAAGTGCGCGCCGGCGATCTGCCGGATCGCCTGGACATGCGGCACACGTCCATGAAAGGCCACGGCGGACGGCAGCGCCGCCTCCCCCCAGCCGAATCCCTGCCGGAACTCCTCTTCTGTGAGACCCAGGATGTCCAGATGATAGCGGACCCGGTCTCCAAGGAGAGACAGGGCCTGCAGCACGGTCGCCAACCGGTCCTTTTGGCCCCGGCCGGGAGAACCGGCATAGAGCAGCCGGCAGGTATCCCCCTGGACCTCGGTGAACGGGCTCCACTTGGGGTCTTCCAAATCCACCAGGGGCGGCAGCAGGAGGGTGGGGACCTGCGGCACGTAATAGTCATAGAGATACCGGCTGATGGCGATGACCCCGTCGAGCCGGGGCTGCAGGCCCTGCATCCGCCAGCGGGTATCGGTGTTTTTGACCAGGCGGTAGAGAGGGTTGCCCTGTGCCACATACCATTCGGTACAGTCCGCGAGCAACCGGATCCGGTTTGCGCGGCAGTACCGGCGCAACCGGCTCATGGCCGCCGCCGGATGGTTATAGAGCAGGATCGCATCGGGGCGGCCGACCGTCTCGCACATCAGCCGCCGAAGAGCGGAGATGTCTGCCAGCTGGCGGGCCCAGTCATGCAGGGAATGCCCCTTCCGTTTCTGATATACCGGAAACCCGTGGCAGTCTTCGGCGCGCACGAAGTCGTCCGAGGCACCGGGTGAGGGATCGTCGCCGCAAAAGACGACCGTGTATCCCAACTCGCGGAGCAGCTTGCCGTTCGACAGGACACGCTGCGCCGCCGCATCCCTGTCCGGCAGTTCAAATCCCCCGACATAGAGAAGGGTGCCTTTGCTCATAATCCGCTATCTCCCTTGCATGTGGTCATCACAGGTTCTCCTTGTACCAGGAGATGGCCAGCCGGATCCCGTCCTCAAAGCTGTATTCCGGATCGTATCCGAGCAGCTCCCGCGCCTTGCGGATATCGGCGTTGCTATGTTTGATATCCCCCGCGCGGTCCGGGCCAAAACGAGGGGGAATGTCCTTCCCCAATGCCTTTGTCAGATAGCCATAGATATCGATCAGGTATTCCCGGCCGCCATAGGCAATGTTGAACGCGGTGCCCGCCGCGTCACTGCCGGCGAGGCACGCCTTCAGGTTGGCCTCAATCACATTGTCAATATAGGTGAAATCACGCGACTGCCGACCGTCGCCGTTGATGGTCGGCGCCTCGTCCCTGAGCAGCAGTTTGATAAATTTCGGGATCACGGCGGCGTAGACACCGTCCGGGTCCTGCCGTCGGCCAAACACGTTGAAATAGCGCAGGCCGTAAGTGTCCAGCCCATACAGCTTTTTATAGAGCTTGCCGTATTCCTCGTCCACCCGCTTGGTCAGCGCATAGGGGGAGAGCAGCTCGCCCTCCTGTCCTTCCCGTTTGGGCAGCACCGGGTGATCGCCGTACACGGAGGAACTCGAGGCATAGACGAATTTCTTTACTCCCTGCTGCCGGGCGGCTTCCATCATGTTCAGGGTCCCCTGAATATTGATCTGCTCGTACAGCAGCGGCATGGCGATGGAACGGGGCACACTGCCCCAGGCCGCCTGATGCAGCACAAAATCCATCCCCTCGCACGCGCGCATGCACGTGTCGAGATCCCGGATATCGCCGCGGATAAACCGGTAGCGGGGATGGTTGACAAACAGGTCCACATGCGCCTGCTTGCCGGTGGAGAGGTCGTCCAGGCAGGTGACGTCGTATCCCAGTTCCAAAATCGCTTCGCACAGGTTGGAGCCGATGAATCCGGCACCGCCGGTCACCAGGAACCGGGAACCTGCCGGGAAGACCAGATGTTTGTACCCCATACGCTCACAGCCTCCAGTAGAGATACCCGCGGCCTTCGTATGTACGGCGGTCGAGCAGCCCTTTGATGTCGAGCAGGACCTTCTGGCCAGCCTGTGGCCGGAACATGTCGTCAATTGCCTCGGGTGTCAGCGACCGGAATTCCGTGTGGGCCACTGCGAGCAGCACCGCGTCCATGTCACGGATTTCCTCCTGCCGCACAAACTCGATACCGTATTCGCGTTTGGCCTCCTCGGGGTCGGCCACCGGGTCGGCGATCAGCGGCGTGATGCCGTACTCCTGCAACTCGCGCACGATGTCGATCACGCGGGTGTTGCGGGTATCCGGACAGTTTTCCTTGAAGGTAAATCCCAAAATCGCCACCCGGGCGCCCTGGACGGTCTTGCCCGCCCGGATCAGGCTCTTCACCAGGTTTTCGGCGACATATTTGCCCATGTCATCGTTGATCCGCCGGCCGGACAGGATCACCTGGGAATGGTATCCCATCTGCTCGGCCTTATAGGTGAGATAATAGGGGTCGACACCGATACAGTGGCCGCCGACCAGGCCGGGGGTGAAGTTCAGGAAATTCCATTTGGTACCGGCTGCCGCGAGGACGGACTTGGTATCAATGCCCATCTTGTTGAAAATAATGGAGAGCTCGTTCATGAATGCAATGTTGATGTCCCGCTGGCTGTTCTCGATGACCTTGGCGGCCTCCGCCACGCGGATGCTCTCCGCCCGGTGCACCCCCGCCTTGACCACGAGCTCATATACCCGGGCGACCGTGTCGAGGGTCTCGTCGTCCATGCCGCTGACAATCTTGGTGATGGTCTGCAGCCGGTGCTCTTTGTCGCCGGGATTGATCCGCTCGGGGGAATATCCGATTTTGAAATCCACACCGCATTTCAGACCGGACTCCTGCTCGAGCAGGGGAACGCAGATGTCCTCCGTGACGCCGGGGTAAACCGTGGATTCATACACCACCACGGCGCCTTTCGTCAGATTCCGGCCGACGATCCGACTCGCGCTCTCCACCGGGGTGAGATCCGGCGTGTGATCGGCGTTCACCGGTGTGGGAACGGCTACAATAATGAATTTGGCCTCTTTCAGGCGGGTTTCGTCCGCGGTGAAGTCTACGGCACAGGCGCGGATTGCCTCATCGCCGACCTCGCGGGTCGGGTCGATCCCCTGCCGGTACAGCTCCACCTTGTGGCGGTTCAGGTCAAACCCGATGACCGGCACCCGTTCGGAAAAGGCCACGGCGATCGGCATACCGACATACCCGAGTCCCACCAGGGCGAGCTTCTCCCGCCCGTTTACAAGATTTTCATAGAGTGTCATGACGATTCCTCCTCTTTGTTCAACTTCATGGCACGGAGCATCGTCTCATTGACAAGCCCCACTTCATATTTTTCCCGGCACAGCTCCCACGAGTGCACCGCCATTTCCTGCCGCAGCGCATCGTCCCTGGCCAGCCGATTCATAGCCAGATACAGGCTCTCGCCATCTTTGACCGGTACCAGCAGACCGTTGTATCCATCCCGCACGGTCTCCCGACAGCCGGGAGCGTCGGTGGTGATGATGGCCCGGCCGGTGGACATTGCCTCCAGCACGCTGCGCGGGGTACCCTCGTGATAGGAGGGCAGTACAAATACCGAACACCGCCGGAGATACGGGCGCACGTCGTCGGTCTGACCACAGTACACCAGGCCGGAGCCCTTGACCGCCTGCTCCAATTCCTCCCTGGTGAGAGACTCCGGATTGGTATCCAGCCCGCCCACAAGCAGGCAGGACGCGTCGGGGCAGGCGGCTTTCAGCTTTTGTGCGGCGTACAGATATTCCCGGATCCCCTTGCTCCACACCAGCCGTGCGACCATCAGGAAAACCGGGGAATCCGGCAGTGGCTGACGGGGAAATTCCGCCATGTCTACTCCCGATCCGTTGACCAGGACGCTCTGCTGCCGGGTGACAAGTCGCATGCGCAAAAACGCTTCATAGTCGTCCGGATTTTGGAAAAAGACCGTCTCGGCCCGTTTGTGGGCGAATTTGAAGAAGCGTTTGAGCACAAACCGCACGACCGCGTGTTTCAGGCCCGTGCTGTAAAAGGCAATCTCCAGCCCGGTCACCAGAATGTGGATGTGCGGTACCCGGCACAGCCGTGCAGCGGTGCCCCCATAGGCGACCGGTTTGGACATATAGCCAAAATAGACGTCGGGACGCAGCTCCCGCAGGATTCGGCGGTAGGCCAGCAGGGTCTTGAGATCTTCGACCGGGGAGGTGCCGGTGCGGGACAGGGGCACCCGGCGATAGGACGCCCCGAGCGGCGAGAGCCGCGGCGCCATCTCCTCCTCCGGCTCTCCCGAAAGGCAGATGACCTCGTGGCCGCACGCAACCATGCTTTGAATCAGGTTGCCGCGAAAGCGGATCAGGGAATTGCCGTCGCTCGCGGAGAGGACAATACGCATCAGGACGCACACTCCTTTATGAGATCGGCGGTATATCGCAGCTCCGGTTCCCCATACCGCTGATCGATTGTGATCGGGATCCCATAGCGTGACAGCCAGTACTCCGCCGTGTCGGGCGGGAGTTCCTGCAACAGGTAGCTCCACCAGTGGCCTTGCAGGATATGATGGTCCAGCAGATAGGGCAGCAGCCGATCGTTCTCCACCAGCAGCGGATACACCATGGGCACACAGTCGTCAGCATAGTACTGTAAGGGCCGCAATCGGTTGATCGATCCGAGCAGCCGGTCGTCATTGGCCTGCTTCCCCGCATAGGCGCGGCCCTCACAGCCGTATTCGATCCGTTGCAGCAAAAAGGCGGCACTGTCGGACGAATAGTCCTGTTCGTACTCTTCCACATACCGCGCCGCACCCGGACCGACGACATACGCCCCGTCCGGCACTCCCACGAATTTGCGTGCGGAATACACATTCAGGCAGTGGGGCAGCGGCGGCGCAAAAAATGCCTGGCAGTTGTCCAGGATCACATGGGCATACCGACTTGCCAGCGCTTGCATGCGGGCTTGTCCCATCACCCCGAAATAGTTGACCAACACCACGGCCGCGTCGGACGGCACCGCCTCGAGCTGCGGGCAGAAATCCCGATCCATCGTGTAATAGCGCAGCTCCACCCCTTTGCGGGACAGAAATTCCCGCACGGTTCCGCACTGGTAGTAGGGGAGATAGACCGTCCGGCATCCGAGAACGCGCGCCGCATGGTAGAGGGCTGCCCGCCCGGTATTGAGCCGCGCGACGTCTCCGCGGTACAACTCCCGGCCACGGGCGAACTCCCACTCGATAAAACTGCCGATTTCCCTCATGTCGCTTCTCTCACCGCCCGTTCCACATACTCCCAGTCGAATCCGCAGTTGAACAGATAGTCCACCACCGACAGGTTCGGCAGAAAGTCCCCCCAGAGCTGGGGATAGGTGAACGCATCCGTGTAGTCGGTGTACAGCAGCCGCAGCCCCCGGTCGGTGAAATGCTGTTCCACCTGATACACGCTGGCGCCATGCCCGGAGAGATAGGTGTCACCGCCCACCGCACAGCACAGATCGATCACACGCTCCTCCCGGGCAGTGTGGATCTCCATCTCCGACGACCGGTAAAACCGGGGAGAGAGACCGAATCCTTCGCAGATATAGCGGTTTATGGCGATATTCCGCTCCGCCAAACTGCCGTAGGAGGTGCATAACAGCGACCGAATGGCGGGAAAGATCTCCCGAAAATAGGGGGCGCGGGCATAGTTCATCTCGAGTGCCTTCAAATGCTTTTCCTGCCAGCCGAGCTCGTCCCTGGTCCGCACCTGCGTGATCGGATCCCCGAGATGATGGTCCACCGGGATCTTCAAACGCAGCGCCCCCTGCGGGGTCTTCACCGTGTTCCAGTGATGCATGTTGTTATTGGAAAACTGAGCGTCGTCCAGAAAAATAAAGACGTCCGACCGCGCGATTTTATAAAAATACCCGAGATAGGGGAGATAATCCGGCTGATGAATCGACACAATCATAGACTGGCGTACTCCCTTCTGCAGTCCCGAACCAGGCAGAATGCCTCTGCCGCCAACATGCCGACCGACTGCCCCCGCAGCATGGCCAGGTTGCGGATGGCCTGCGCGGAACGGGGATGCGGGTATTCCCGCACCTCCTGCTCATAGGTGAGCAGAGCTTCTATTTTTCGGTCCAGCTGGGAAGAGATGTCATGATAGGTGTTGGGGACAAAGGCAAAGCGCGGATCTGTCTCCTGCCACTCGGTGGAGGACAGGGTCTCGTAGGTATAGACCTTCCGCACACAGGCGCCCTGTACGGGCCGTACCGCCACCAGCGTCGATTCATATACACGCTGATGGTCCCGGTTGACATCCCCAAAATGATGGGTAAAGACAACCTCCGGCCCCACCTGTCGGATCGCCCGTTCGATCACGCGATTGATCTCCACATGCGGCAACGTGTCCAGCCGCATGTCGGGCAGGTCACCGAACAGCACCTGCCGCACACCCACCAGCTTGCCCGCTTGCAGGGCGCAGGCCTTCTTGTCGGCGATGAGACGCTGCACATCCTGCCCCTGATATTGAGAGGAACACCCCTCTGTGACAATGAGCACGAACACCTCGTGCCCCTGCTCGCTCAGAGCGGCCATCGTCCCGCCCACGCCGAGAATCTCGTCGTCGGGATGGGCGGCGACAACCAGAATCTTACTCATTCACTACCACCTCTTCCGGCTGCTGTACGCGCCGCGCGCGCTCCTGTGTCAACGGCTGGCGTACGTACTCGCCGTAATCCGACCGGCCACGCAAAAACAGGCCGCGGACTGTGGCCCACAGGATCCGGATATCCGTCCGGAAGGTGACGTGCCGTGCGTACGCGACCTCATAGGCAAATTGGTTTTCCCAGGTGGGCATGACATCTTTATACAGCACCTCGGGCGGAATCAGGCCCATCCGTACATCGTGACGGTGCAGTTCCTCGGAGGTGTAATACGGCAGATATTCCGGCAGCAGAGGGCGAGGACCGATGATCGACATGTCGCCCTTCAGGATGTTGAACAGCTCGGGCAATTCGTCCAAACTGGAGGAGCGCAGAAAACGACCCAACCGGGTCAGCCGCTGCGCGTCCGGCAGCAGGTGGCCCTCGCTGTCCGTCTGAGAGGTCATGCTGCGAAATTTATACAGCTCAAATGGGCGGCCAAACCGCCCGGTGCGGGTTTGCCGGAACAGCACCGGAGACCCCATGGAAATCCGCACGGCCAGCGTGAGCGCGAGCAGAAGCGGGGACAGCACACACAGCGCGAGCCCGGACAGGAGGATGTCCAAAGAACGCTTTATGTATTTTTCGTACATGCCGTTTCCTCCACATGATATTTGATCGGCCGCGCCGGCACGCCCACGGCCGTGCAGCGGGGCGGGATATCTTTCACGACGACAGCACCGGCGCCGAGAACGGCGTCCTGCCCGATGCGGGCCTCCATCTTGACGGTACAGCCGACTCCCATGTCCACCCCGGCGCCGATCTGGACCCATCCGCCCAGCTGACAGGCGGGAGCGATCATCGCATAGTCGCCAACCGTCACGTTATGGCTGATACTGGTGTGCTGGTTGACAATGACATGGCGACCGATTGTCGTCTCGATCGAGACGACACAGCCCGGCGCAATCACCGAGCCCTCTCCGAGAACCAGATCCGGCGCGACAACCGCGGTGGGATGAATCAGGGAGGGGTACACAATCCACGGGCAGCCGGATAGCGCTTCGACAATTCGCCGTTTGATCGAGGGAACGGCAATCGAACAGACCACGGCGGTCTCCTGCTCAGCATGCAGCAGGTAGTCACGCGGGCCCAGTACGGGAATGCCGTAGACAACCGTGCCCGCCGGGATCTCGTCGTCGACAAAACCGCGGATTTTCCAACACGGGCTCTTGGCGTTGATC
>DXWE01000229.1 GCA_019417045.1 Oscillospiraceae bacterium | reverse complement strand
CTTCTGGTGCTGCTGCTCGCCGCGATCTGCGCGCCGCTGTCGGTGCTCGGGGACCTGTTTGCCTCGATCATCAAGCGGCAGAACGGCGCGAAGGATTACGGGCACCTGTTCCCGGGGCACGGCGGGGTGATGGACCGGTTCGACAGCCTGATTTTCGTCGCGCCGGTGACCTATCTGTTTATCCAGGCGTTCCCGCTGATTCGGTGAACAAAATTCTGAGAAGAAAGGGTATTCATCGCCGCCGGCGGTGAATACTTTTGGTTTGAGGCTATGGAGAAATCATTGATCCTGCTCGGGTCCACCGGCTCGATCGGCACGCAGGCGCTTCACGTGGCGCGCGCCCGCGGCATGCGGGTGAAGGCGCTGGCCGCGGGCGGCCGGGCACAGCTCGCGGAGAGGCAGATCCGGGAGTTTTTGCCGGATGTGGCCGCGCTGGCGGACGAGGACGCGGCGCGCGACCTGCGCGTGCGGGTCGCCGACCTGCCGACACAGGTGCTCGGCGGGGAGGAGGGCGTGCGCGCGCTCGCGGGGCTGCCGGGAGAGCACACGGTGCTCAACGCGATCACCGGGGTCGCCGGGCTGCTGCCGACCATGGCGGCGATCGAGGCGGGGCACGACGTGGCGCTCGCGAACAAGGAGACGCTGGTGGCGGGCGGCGCGCTGGTGACGCAGGCGGCGCGGGCGCGCGGGGTGCGGCTGCTGCCGGTGGACAGCGAGCACTCGGCGATCTTCCAGTGCCTGCAGGGCCGCCCCCGAAACGGGGCGGTCCGGCGGCTGATCCTCACCGCGTCCGGCGGCCCGTTTTTCGGGAGACAGCGGGAGGAGCTGCGGGGGGTGACCGCGCAGCAGGCGCTGCGCCACCCGAACTGGAGCATGGGGCCAAAGATCACGGTCGACTCCGCCACCATGATGAACAAGGGGCTGGAGCTGATCGAGGCGCGCTGGCTGTTCGACCTGCCGCCGGAGCGGATTGAGGTGGTGGTGCACCGGGAGAGTATCGTGCACTCGCTGGTGGAGTACGACGACGGCGCGGTGATCGCGCAGCTCGGCACGCCGGATATGCGCCTGCCGATCCAGTACGCGCTGACCTGGCCGGACCGGTACCCATCGCCCGCCCCGCCGCTCGACCTCACGGCGGTCGGCACGCTGCATTTTGCCGCGCCGGACGGGGAGACCTTCCCCGCGATCGGCCTGTGCCGGGAGGCGATCGCCCGCGGCGGGCTGACGCCGGCCGCGCTCAACGGGGCGAACGAGCAGGCGGTGGCGCTCTTTTTGCAGGGGAAGATCGGATTTTTGGACATCGCGCGGCTGGTGTCGCGGGTGCTGGATAAACCGTTTGGAACTGCCCATACTGTGGAGGAAGTACTGGCGGCGGACAGAGAGGGCCGTGCGCTCGTGACAGACGCGGTGTGACCCGCGCGGAAAGGTTTGGTTCTCGCTATGATGGATGTGCTGTCCGTTGTCGGCAAGATATTCGCGGCGATCCTCGTGTTCGGGCTGATCATCTTTGTGCATGAGCTCGGGCATTTCCTCGCCGCCAAGGCGACCGGGATCAAGGTCAACGAGTTCGCGCTCGGCATGGGCCCGCGGCTGCTCAAGTGGGGGAAGAAGGAGACGGTCTATTCCGTCCGGGCGTTCCCGATCGGCGGGTTCTGCGCGATGGAGGGGGAGGACGAACAGAGCGACAACCCCCGCGCGTTCGGCAACAAGCCGGTGTGGCGGCGGATCGTCGTCACGGTGGCCGGCGTGGTGATGAACTTCATCCTCGGGTTCGTGCTGCTGCTGGTGGCGCTCGGCGTGTGTGTGCAGCCGCCGGCCGGACAGGATACGGTCTTGTTCAATTCCACCGTGATCGGCCGGTTCGCGGACGACGCCGTGTGCAACGGGGAGGGCGGATTGCGGGTGGGAGATGAGATCCTCTCGATCAAC
>DXWE01000228.1 GCA_019417045.1 Oscillospiraceae bacterium | reverse complement strand
GCCAGGCACAGCGCGAGGGACAGGCCCTGGTGCCGGACGTCCACCGTGGGATAGACATTTTGCAGGTATTCAAACGAGGAGTGGCCCGAAGCGGCCACCAGCTGGAGAAACGCCGGGAAATCCCCCCGTTCGAGTGCGGCGACCTCGCCGTCCACCCGCTCGTTCTCCGCAAAAAAGTGCAGCGCGCGCAGCACCGCACGGTCCCCGTGTGCCGCGCGCAGCGGCCCGATCTCCCGCAGCACCGCCGCGGACGAGGTACCGCGCAGGGTGTCCGCCCCGAGCGACCGCGCCACCGCGAGCATCTCCTGCGGCACCGCCGCATACTCGTGCGTGAGGTCCGCATGGCTGCCGCCCGCGTCCACGATACACAGCGCGTACCCGCTGTGCTCGAAATCCGCCGCGACCGGCCGGATGTGCGGGTGGGCCGGGTCCTCAAAATCGATCGCAATCACGCCGCCGACCGAGGACGCCATCTGGTCCATCAGCCCGCTCGGCTTGCCGTAATACTCGTTTTCCGCGTACTGGGCGATCTGCGCGATCTCCACCGCGCTCACCCCGCCGCCGTTGTACAACCGGTTGAGAATGGCGCCGAGCGCCACCTCATATGCCGCGGACGAGGACAGCCCGGAGCCTTTGAGCACGTCGGAGGTGGTATAGGCGTTGAAGCCGCCCACCCGATGGCCACGGCGCACAAAGCCCGCCACCGTGCCGCGCAGCAGCGAGATCGCGCGGTTCTTCTCCTCCTGACGGGCTTCCACCTCTCCCGGCTCCACCGTGTCCATCCGGTAGCCCTGCGACTGCACGCGCGCAGGGGAATCCGCCCCCGTGCGCGACACGACCGCGAGGATGTCGAGATCCACCGCGCCCGCGAGCACCCTGCCGTGGTTGTGGTCGGTGTGGTTGCCGCCGATCTCGGTGCGCCCCGGCGCCGAGAACAGCCAGAGGTTGTCCGGCTCGCCGAACACCTCCCGATAGGACGTGACCGCGCGCGCATACCGCTCCCGCTGCGCAGCGACCCGCTCGCTCCCATAGAGCTCCCGCAGCCTGGCATCCAGCCCGCCGGACAAAATCCGGTCGATCCACGCCTGCGTCACCGACACCCTCACCGCCCCCTTTCCTTCACTGGCCTTATCCTACCGCATTTTCACCGAAAAATCCACTGGTGTATGACGCTTTTCTATGGACAAATGTTGCAAGGTGTGGTATACTGATCCGTGTGATTTCCCGCGGGCCGGGACGGCCGGGCGGACGGGCAGGCTCCCAGGAGGCAATGGACGACAATGGACACGGTCAAGCGCCAGTACAGCGACACGCTGAAGGAAAACCTCGGGCTCGCGGTGTATAACGTCGGGTTCCAGCAGTGCGACCCCGGCCACGCGTGGGGACCGGCGGTGCGCGCGCACTATCTCATCCACCTCGTCACGTCCGGGCGGGGTGTCTTCCGCTTCAACGGCAAGGTCTATTCCTTGCAAAAGGGGGACCTCTTTCTCGCGCTCGCCGGGCGGGTGGTCGCCTATCAGGCCGATTACCAGGACCCCTGGGAGTACTACTGGGTGGGGTTCCAGGGCGCGGACGCCAAGCGCATGCTCCAGCTCGCGGGGCTGAATGAGGCCAACCCGGTCATCCGGGTGCCGGAGGAGAGCCACGCCCGCGACCGGCTGCTCCAGATCTACGAGGCGCGCGGCAACACCCCCGCCGCCGACGCCACCATGGTCGGCTACCTCTACCTGCTGCTCGGCTCGCTCATCCGGGAGTCCGCCGGCGAGCCCGCCTACGGCGCCCAGCAGTATCTCGAACAGGCCATGAAGTTTATTCAATATAACTACGCGGATGACATCAAGGTCGCCGATATGGCCCGCTACGCCGATGTCAGCCGCAGCCAGCTCTATCGCGCGTTTATGGAGCAGTGCGGCCTCTCCCCCCACGCCTATC
>DXWE01000227.1 GCA_019417045.1 Oscillospiraceae bacterium | reverse complement strand
TTTTGCGGCGCGGCGACCGTCTTGACCCGCCTGACCGCCGCCGGCAGGTCCGCCACCACCTTGTTCATCCCGACCACCAGGATCACCGACCGCGGCCCGTGCGCGATCGCGCTCACCCGGTTGCCGTTGCCGTCCACGTTATAGAGCTCCCCCGCGAGCGTCACCGCGTTGCACGAACAGAAAAACACGTCCGCCTGGGCGGTGTTTGCGAAGGCCTGCCGCCGCTCTTCCGGCGTGAGCCCCGGGGCGGTGCGGTCGACATACCGGTAGCGCCCGCTTTTGAGCAGGTCGAGCACACCGGTCTCGGCGAGTGTCACCGAGCCGCCGGTCGCGACCGTGTCCCCCTCGTGCAGCAGCGACTCCACCAGCGGCGCGACCTCCTGCCGGGTGGCGACATACTGCGCCTCCATCCGGTTGCGGCGCAGCGCCTGGCACACCCGCTCCGCCTGCTTTTCCCAAATGATCCGTCCTGCGTCTGTCATACGGTCTCCCCCTCTCTGCTCATTCGAGCGGTTCCCCGTTTTCGATCTTTTGCAGCAGCGCGATCCGGCGCGCGTGCCGCCCGCCCTCGAACGGGGTGTCCAGCCAGGTTTTGACGATCTCCCGCGCCAGCTCGATCCCGATCACCCGCGCGCCGAGCGCCAGCATGTTGCTGTCGTTGTGCTGCCGGGTGAGTTTGGCGGAATACGGCTCGCTGCACAGCGCACAGCGGATCCCCGGCACCTTGTTCGCCGCCATCGACACGCCGATCCCGGTGCCGCACATCACGATCCCCCGCTCGCACTCCCCCGCGGCGACCGCCCTTGCGGCGCGCGCGGCGAACACCGGGTAGTCGCAGCTGTCGCACGAATAGGTGCCAAAATCCCGGTACGGCAGCCCCCGCTCTTTCAGCAGCGACATCACCATCTCCTTCATCTCGAGCGCGGAATGGTCACAGGCCAAGGCTATCATCCAACATCTCTCCTCACTGTTAAGTATCCGGCTGCCGCAGCGACAGCAGCGCCGGGTCGGGCGTGACATAGAGCGTCCGCTGGCTGTCATAGATCACCCGGCCGGGCGGCGCGCCCGCCGGCTTGCGCACGTGGCGGATCTCGGTGCAGTCCACCGGCACCTGCGCGCTGTGCGCGGCCTTCGAGTGCAGCGCCGCGAGGCCGGCCGCCTCTGTCAGCGTCCGCTCGGGCGGCTCCCTCCCGCCGGTGCGGATCACCGTGTGCGAGCCGGGGATGTCCTTCGTGTGCAGCCACAGGTCGCTCCCCTTAGCGGTCTTTAGGGTGAGTTTGTCGTTTTGCACGTTGTTGCGCCCGACCAGGATCTCGTACCCGTCGGACGACCGGAACCGCAGCGGCCCGAGCGGCGGGCTTTTGCCGCCCCTTCTGCTTCTTTAAATACCCGCCGGCCAGCAGCTCCTCCCGCAGCTCGGACAGCTCCCGGAAGGAGCGCGCGCGGGAGAGCGCGTCGAACACCGTGTCGAGATATTGGAGCTCCTGCTCCCCGGCCGCGATCTGCTCGGACAGCACCCGCTGCGCGGTCTGGGCCTTGCGGTAGTCCTTATAGTATTTCTGCGCGTTCTGCACCGCGGTCAGCGCGGGATTCAAGGGAATGCGCACCCGCCCGCCGTCCGGGTCATAATAATTCACGACCTCCACCGACGTCGCGCCGCGCGCCACCGCGTGCAGGTTCGCGTGCAGCAGCTCGCCGAACAGCCGCTTCTCCTCCCGCTTCTCCGAGCGGGCGAGCTCCTCCCGCTGGCGGTCGAGCTTGCGCGCCACCCGGTCACTGGCGCTGGTCAGCACCCGCAGGATGTCGTGCCCCCGCTGGCGCAGCCGCTCGGCCGCGTCCCTCTCCTCGTAATAGGTGTCGAGCAGCTCGGAAAAGCTCGCCATCTCCCGGCCGCGGGCGGACAGCCCGTACTGGGTGAGCGGCAGGAAACTGTATTCG
>DXWE01000226.1 GCA_019417045.1 Oscillospiraceae bacterium | reverse complement strand
GGCTACAACGTCGTGGACGTGAAGGTCACGCTGTACGACGGCTCCTACCACGAGGTCGACTCGTCCGAGCAGGCGTTCATGATCGCCGGCTCGATGGCCTTCAAAGAGGCGATGCGCAAGGCGAACCCCGTGCTGCTCGAGCCGATCATGAAGGTGGTCGTCATCGTGCCGGAGGAGTATATGGGCGACGTCATCGGCGACCTCAACTCCCGCCGCGGCCTGATCCAGGGCATGGAGGCGGTCACCGGCGCGCAGCAGATCACCGCGATGGTCCCGCTGTCCGAGATGTTCGGCTACGCGACCGACCTGCGCCCCCGCCCCCAGGGACGCGGCCAGTACAGCATGGAGCCGAGCCACTATGCCGAGCTGCCGAAGAGCGTGTCCGAGGAGATCATCTCGAAGCGCGCCCGCAAAGAGGATTGACGGGGAAAATTTTTCAAAAAACCCTTGCAATTCCCATGGGAACTTGGTAGAATAAGCTCATGCATCACTCTCGTGTATAAAAGGAGGAAATTCCAAATGGCAAAAGCAAAATTTGAACGCACCAAGCCGCACGTGAACATCGGCACCATCGGCCACGTCGACCACGGCAAGACCACTCTGACCGCGGCCATCACCAAGGTGCTGGCGCTCGCCGGTACGGCTGAATATGTGGATTATGCCAACATCGACAAGGCGCCCGAAGAGCGCGCCCGCGGGATCACAATCAACACCGCCCACGTCGAGTACCAGACCGCGACCCGCCACTATGCGCACGTCGACTGCCCCGGCCACGCCGACTATATCAAGAACATGATCACCGGCGCCGCGCAGATGGACGGTGCGATCCTGGTCATCGCCGCCACCGACGGCCCGATGGCTCAGACTAAGGAGCACCTGCTGCTCGCCCGCCAGGTCGGCGTGCCCTACATCGTGGTCTTCCTGAACAAGGTCGACCAGATGGACGATCCGGAGCTGCTCGAGCTCGTGGAGATGGAGATCCGCGAGACCCTCAACGAGTATGAGTTCCCGGGCGACACCACCCCGATCATCAAGGGCTCCGCCCTCGCCGCCGTGGAGTGCACCTCCACCGACATCAACGATCCGGCGTACGCCCCGATCCTCGAGCTGATGAAGGCGGTCGACGAGTATATCCCGACCCCGAAGCGCACGACCGACCTGCCCTTCCTGATGCCGGTTGAGGACGTGTTCACCATCACCGGCCGCGGCACCGTCGCCACCGGCCGTGTGGAGCGTGGCCAGCTGAAGATGTCCGAGGAAGTCGAGATCGTCGGCCTGACCGATGAGAAGCGCAAGACGGTTGTCACCGGCATCGAGATGTTCCGCAAGCTGCTCGACTACGCGGAGGCCGGCGACAACATCGGCGCCCTGCTGCGCGGCGTGCAGCGCAACGAGATCGAGCGCGGCCAGGTGCTGTGCAAGCCCGGCTCGATCAACCCGCACACCAAGTTCCATGGCCAGGTGTACGTCCTGTCCAAGGACGAGGGCGGCCGCCACACCCCCTTCTTCAACAACTACCGTCCGCAGTTCTATTTCCGCACCACCGACGTGACCGGCGTGATCTCTCTGCCGGAGGGCGTCGAGATGTGCATGCCGGGCGATAACGTCGAGATGGATGTCGAGCTCATCACCCCCATCGCGATCGAAGAGGGCCTGCGGTTCGCTATCCGTGAGGGCGGCCGTACCGTCGGTTCGGGCGTCGTCACCAAGATCAACGGCTAAGAGCCATTCGCGGTTGTCCGCGTCCCAGTCCCGCCGGTTCCGGCGGGACTTTTTTTGCACTTTTTTGTCGTTTTGGTTGCGAAAAGCGGCAGGCGGGTGTATACTGGTAGGCAGACAGGCCGCCTCCGAACCTCGGACGGGCCGGCGCCGATCTTCGGGCAGGGTCCCGCGGGCGGACAGGGCGTTCTCACAGGGTTCGGGTGGATCCGGAGGAGCAGGTTCGGGCGGATCCGCAGGAGCAGGCTCGG
>DXWE01000225.1 GCA_019417045.1 Oscillospiraceae bacterium | reverse complement strand
ATCCAGCTGTACCACGCGAGCTTCTGCTGCGCGGCGGTGTCGTCGTAGACGTACACATACCGCTCGAACGCCGGGCTCTCGTAGCAGAACAGGTAGGCCGACAGGCCGAGCCACAGCAGGTAGTGGCCGTCGAAGGTCATCGAGAAGGCGTCCTTCCACACGCTGGCCGAGAGGTCCTCCAGCTCGGAGGCGATACTCCCGGACAGCTCCCGCACGGCGGTGTCGCTGTAGGCGGTCGCGGTGAGCAGCATGTACACCCGCCTGGCCGAGGTCGCCCACACCAGCCGGTCGCCGCACAGCCGGATGGTGCGCGGCAGGTCGCAGCCGACCCCCGCGTGCACCGGCTCGATCGGGAACCGCACCGCGCTTTCCGCCGTGCCCGAGAGGGCGTACAGCTCGTGCTCCTTGAACACGATCAGCCGGTCGCCCTGCCGGCCGAACGCGGTCACGGCGCTGCTCGGATCGCCCGCGCGGCCAAACCCGTGCGCGGGGAAATAGAGCGGGTTGTCCGGCGCGCTCCAGCGCACCTCGTTCGGGAAATCCGGGTGGCCGCTGAGGAACAGCCGCGCGCCGCCCTGCTCCCCCTCGCCCTCGCCGCCGAACCACACGCCAAACCGCATGCCGAACACCCGGTCGTCCGCGTCCGTCTCGGTCCTGGTCGCCGTCACCCGCAGGTTGTCCGTCAGCCCGAGCGGCGGCGCCTTGGCCGACCCCGTGCCGTCCTCGAAACAGCGCAGCAGGCCGGCCGCGCGGTCGACCGTGAAGCCGAACCCGCCCTGCACGTTCGAGGTGTTGGACCCCGCCGGGATGGTGAAGCTGTAGTCGTCGCCGCCGAGGGTGAGCGCGACCGTCACCGGCGCGTCGTCCAGCCCCTGCAGCGGCAGGCGGAAGGCGTCCGCCGTCCCGTCGGTGGAGAAGTGCGCGCGAAACGCGCCGGTCAGCAGGTTTTTGTCCTCGGCAAACGCGCCGGTCAGCGGGATCTCGTCCGCCTCGGCCTCGCACCCCCCGCCCGTCCCGCAGCAGCAGCGGGACATACGCCTGCGCGCGCAGGTCGGTGTACGACCCGCCGCTTTCGGCCGGCGGGAGATAGATGTGCCCGTCCCGGGTGAACACGAGGCTGCCGTCCCCGCCGGCAGCGGCGTAGTCCACCACCGTGACCGGGCAGTCCCCGTCTGTGGGGTAGGTGCCGGGGAGCGGGTCGCTGTGCAGGGTGAAGGAGCCGTCCGGCCGGCAGACCCCGGTGCGAATCTGCCGCACCGGGCCGGCGCTCTCGTCCGTCACCTGCCGCATGACCGCCACCTTCACCCCGGGCGCGCCGCCCGACCCCTCGAACGGCTGCAACCGGATCCCGGTCTCGGGCGCGTCGGCCAGCGCGGCCGTGCGCGCCGCCGTCAGCGAGAGCCCCGGGCGGGTGCGCAGCTTGCCCTCCTTCCACCACACGTTGGCCGCCTCGTGCAGCTGGTTGGCCGCGAGCGTGTCCCGCGCGGCGGTGTTCAGCCCGCCCGACAGCCCGTCGATCGTGACCGTGCGGGCGGCGCGAATGGGAAGATGGGGAAAGATCACGTGCCCCACCTCCCCGGCAGCACGTCGATCCGGCGGCGGGCGGGCGCGGCGGCGCACCGCCGCTTCTGCTCATACAGCGACGCCATCACCGACTGGCTCTCCCCGTCGGCCTCGGCGGCGGCGAGCAGCATGGCCACCCCGTAGGGGCACACGTCCCGCTGCAGCCGCGGGGACAGGCGCAGCGCGTCCGACAGCGCGGACAGCGGGCAAAACGGCTGGTCCTGCTCGAGGTGCCAGAGATCGCTGTAGATCTGGTTGACCGCCGAGAGCCCCTGGGATTGCAGGCGGGTGCTCCGCTGCCCCTCGGCGGTGGTCAGTTGGTCGTCATAGTGCAGCAGGCGCATCGCCTGCTCGAATACCTCTTGTCCGCTCATGGCTGTCTCTCCTTTTGGCGTAGGACATGGGGAAC
>DXWE01000224.1 GCA_019417045.1 Oscillospiraceae bacterium | reverse complement strand
CTCCAGCAGCGCACAGCCGAACGCCTCCGCCGCGCCGCCGTGCGCCGTGCCCTCCTCAAAAAACAGGATCCGCCGGTAGCCCAGCGCGCTGTCCACCCCCGCCGTCGGCAGCGGCAGCACCTGCAACAATTTCAGCACCGACACCGGGGTACCCGCCTTTTTCAGCTCTCTCGCCGCCTGCAACACAGGGGCGAACTCCCGGCCATAGGTGACGAGCAGCGTGGACGCCCCCGGCTCCTCCCGGAGGGTGAACGCCTCCCCGTCCGGCCGGTACCCCACCAGCGGGGCCTCCTCGCCGCGCGGATAGCGCACTGCCGCAATCCCCTTCGTCTCGTATACCGCCCGGTGCAGGCAGTGCTTCAGCTCCTTGAAGCAGGCGGGCGAAAACAGCGTCACCCCGGGGATCGTGCGCAGAAACGCCACGTCGAAGATCCCCTGGTGCGTGATGCCGTCGTCCGGCACGATCCCCGCCCGGTCGATCGCCAGCACGATATGGTTGCCGCTGATGGCGGTGTCGTTCAGGATCTGGTCATAACTCCGCTGCAAAAAGGTGGAGTACACCGCAAACACCGGCAGCAGCCCGCCCGCCGCCATGCCGGACGAAAAGGTCACGGCGTGTTCCTCCGCGATCCCCACGTCAAAGCAGCGCTTGGGGAACGCCTGTGCAAACCCGCTCAGCCCCGTCCCGGCCTGCATGGAGGCAGTGACCGCACAGATCCGCCCGTCCTTCGCCGCCATGTCCGTCAGCTCCTTGCCGAACACGGAGGAATAGGACGGCGCGCTGGGCGGCGTGCGCCCGCTCTCCACATCAAAGCCTGAGACCCCGTGATAGGTGTCCGGCTCGCGCATCGCGTGCGCGTATCCCTGTCCCTTGATCGTATCCACGTGCAGCAGCACCGGCTTGCCCACCGTCTTGGCCGCTTTGAGCGCCTGTGTCAGATCGTGCAGGTTGTGCCCGTCGATCGGGCCGAAATAGTAAAACCCCATCTCCTCAAACAGCGTGCTGCTGTCGTACATCGCGTATTTGAGGTTCAGCTTCGCCCGCAGCAGCAGCCGGTAGAGCGGCTTGCCGAACAGCGGGATATGCCGGATGAAGCTCGAGATCCCGCGCTTGATCCGGAGATAGTGGTTCTGCGAGCGCAGCGTCGCGAGGTGCCGCGCCACAAACCCCACGTTTTTGTTGATGGACATGCGGTTGTCGTTTAAGATCACGATCAGCTTGTCGTGGCTGCGGCCGGCGTTGGTCAGCCCCTCGTACGCAAGCCCTCCGGTCAGCGCGCCGTCCCCGAGCACCGCGACCGTGTACCCCTCCTGCCCGAGCAGCGCCTGCGCCTTGGCCATCCCGTTCGCCGCGGACACCGCCGTGCTGCTGTGCCCCGCGACAAACGCGTCATACGGGCTTTCGGACGGGCTCGGGAATCCCGACAGCCCGCCCATCTGCCGCAGGGTGTCAAACTGCCCGTACCGGCCGGTCAGCAGCTTGTGGGTATAGCACTGGTGCCCGACATCCCATACGATCCGGTCGGTCGGGCAGTCCATCACCCGGTGCAGCGCAACGGTCAGCTCCACCACCCCGAGATTGGACGACAGGTGCCCGCCGGTGTGCGACACCGTGCGGATCAGCGTCTGACGGATCTCCTCGCACAGCCGCGGGAGCTGTTTGGTATTCAGTTTTTTCAGGTCCGCGGGACTGTGAATCTGAGAGAGAATCGAATCGTCTTGCATAGCCTTGCCTCCACTGCCGGAAGAGATACCCGTCTGCCGCCTCAGTGGCGCCGGACGAGCAGCGCGCGGGACAGCGCGCGCAGGTCCTCCGCCGCCGGGCCGAACACCTGCAGCGCCGCCTGTGCCCGCGCGGCCCGTTCCCGTGCCAGTTCCCCGGCCCGCTTCTCGCCGAGCAGCGTCACATAGGTGGATTTCCGGTTGCTTTCGTCGCTGCCGGCGGGCTTGCCCAGCTCTGCCGCCGTGGCGGTCACATCCAGCAGGTCGTCCACGATCTGGAAACA
>DXWE01000223.1:1102-2043 GCA_019417045.1 Oscillospiraceae bacterium | reverse complement strand
CCCCCACACCCGGGTCTCGCTCTTCTTCAGCTTCTGTGCCGCGATCCTCACCTGGATCCTCGGGGTGATGGCGGTGACCACCGCGACCGCGGTCGGGCTGTTCGCGCTGATGCCGCAGTATTTCGCGCTCAACCTCACCGGGATCCTCGTCGCGTTCTTCAACCTGTTCGCCGCGAGCTGCCTCGTGGTGGCGTCGGTCGCGATCGCGATGTCGGTCACCGGCACCCTGTTTACCAACCTCGTGGTGTCCGGCCTGATCCTGTTCCTGCCCCGCCTGCTGCTGCTCGTGATGGCCGGGCTGCTGGGCAACCTGCTGCCCATCATCGACGCGTCCGACCTGTTCGGCAACGGGTTCAATGTCGTGACCCTGTCGCTGTTCGGCGTGTTCCTCGACGAAAACAGCAGCCCGTTTGGCAGCGTATCCGCCGGGCTGTATACCCTCGGGCTCGCGCTCGTGTATTTCCTGATCGCCGCGTGGCTGTTCCACCGCCGCCGCAGCGAGGCCGCCGGCCAGTCCGCCACCGGGCGCGGGCTACAGACGGTGTTCCGGCTGGCGGTCTCGCTGCCGGTGTGCCTGATCCCCTGCGTCTATGTGCTGATCCTGCTGTTTGACCGGAACAAGGTGGACGGCGGCGAGATCTTCTTCTGCGTGGTGATGTGGATCATCGCCGTACTCGTCTATTTCCTGTATGAGCTGATCTCCACCCGGCGGTGGAAAAACCTCGCGCGGGCGGTGCCGGGGCTCGGGATCCTCGCGCTGCTCAACCTCGCCATCATCGGCGTGGTGGCCGGGATGTACCACCTGGTGCTCCGCTTTGAGCCCACGGCGGACGAGATCCAGAGCGTGCAGATCCTCAGCGATTCGGGCGACTATTTCGCCCAGAAGACCAACGATATCCTGTGCGACGACCCGGTGATCCGGCAGCTGGTCGCCGACTCGC
>DXWE01000223.1:0-1092 GCA_019417045.1 Oscillospiraceae bacterium | reverse complement strand
CGCTGCGCGAGTCGATCGCCGAGATCCGCCAAAACGGGCACATCTCCGACTACTACGCCCGCCAGCGGGTGCGCATCCACCTCAAGGGCCGCGTGGCCAACCGCACCCTCTATCTCGACGAGGCCCAGCAGGACACCCTGCTCGAGCGGCTCTCCCAAAACGACACCTACCGGCAGGCGATGCTCGAGCTGCCCGACAGCAACAGCCCCTCCACCGTGGTGCGGGTCGACAACCTGCCTGCCGACAAGGCGCAGGCGGTGTACGACATGCTGCGCAAAGAGGTGCCCGAAAAGGGGTTTGAGACCTGGTATTACCTGCTGCGGGGCGCGTACTATCCCGGCGCCGAGACCGTCCGGCCGGAGGATCAGGAGCGGACCACCTTCTTCCGCCGGGAGAGCGTCTATCTGCGGGTCTCCACCACCGTCGGCACCCGCGCCGCCGATTTCCGGGTGGAGCTCACCCCGGCCTATCCCCGCACCGCCCAGCTCTATCTCCAGCTGATGCAGGAGACGCAGCCGGTGGAGACGGTCGTCTCCTTCCTGCGCCGGGCGGAGTCCGAGGCAGTGTGGCTGTCGGCCGATCTCGGCAACAGCGGGTTCAGCCTGGACAGCGACTACTTTGACGGGAGCCCGGACGAGGCACTGCTCTATTCCAACCTGTCCGCCCTCGCGGACTGGATCGAGCAGGCAGCCGACAGGACGATCGGGCTCGACACCCCCGTGATCTATCTCGCCGTGTCCGATCCCGACAACGGCCGGACGTCCTCGCTGTACGTCGCCGGGGACGAGGTCCCCGACTGCCTGCGGCAGCTGTCCTCCCTCTCGGAGAATTCGTGGGTGAACGACTATGAGGACGACTATGCAGACGACGAGGTGCAGCCGAGCGCCACGTCCGACGCCACAACCGGTACCACGCCTGACACTGCCCCTGACGCCACGGCCGGCACCCTCCCCACGGCTGCGCCGACCGGCGGCGAGCCCGGGGCGGCGGGCGGCAACGGGCCGGAGAGCACATCCGGCGGCGGGTCCCAGCCGACTGCGGCCGCCGCCTGAGGCCGGTTTCGGGGAGGCGCCTGAGGCCGGCTTCGGGGAG
>DXWE01000222.1 GCA_019417045.1 Oscillospiraceae bacterium | reverse complement strand
CTCAAAAAAGCCCGGAATATCAAGGAAAATCATCGCTCAGACGATTGAAGTACGGCCTCAAAGCCGCCCGTCGTGCGCCCCAGTTCAGCAAGCGCTGATTGGCTCTTGGGCTCTCTGGTCGTTTCATCCAGATGCACAAGCGCCGCCGCTGGTACCCAGCGGCGGCGCTTTTTTGCATTTTCAATACCAGCCGTCGATAAAACCGTCCTCATCCGTGCCACGGGTGCCCGTGCTGGTGGTGCTGTCGTCGGGATCCGAAGGATCGGAGGATCCGGTTGCCATCCGCAGGATCTGCCGCGCATCCGAGCTGTTGATCCTCCCGTTTTGGTCCACGTCAGCCAGCAGCCGCTGCTCCGACGTCAGTTCCCGCAGCTCCACCGTCGCCTGCAGCACCAGCCGCGCGTCCGAGCTGTTGATCTTGCCGCTGCCGTCCACATCCCCTAAAACCGGATGGACCGTAAACACCGACGGCCCGGCCGCGAGCAGAAACGGCCGCTGCGGCTGCCCGCCTGCCGCCATCAGCCAACTGCTCGGCACGGTGGCGACGTTATCCGGGTCGGTGGCGGTCGACGCGGTGGGATCCGCCTCCTCTGAGGAGGGGACGGCCGTCGGATCGGCGGAGGGAGAGTCCGCTGTGCCTGTTGCACTGTTTCCGGAATCCCCGCCGGAATCAGCGGATGGAGCAGTCACCACCGTGGTGGGATCAGAGAGGCTGGTCGTTGTCTGTGAGATGTCCGACGAGGCGCCGCCGGGAGGCGTGCAGGCGACGGCCAGCAGACAGCACGCGCACAGCGCCCCGCTGATCCAGATGAGATGTCGTCCCGTATGCATGGCGGTTTCTCCTTTTATATGCATCACTGGTCAATCGAATGGCGAATCCTACTGCCTTTACTATACCCCATGAGCCGGTCTTTGTCAACAATCACAGCTTGCTTTTATGAGTGACCGTGGTATACTGGTAGATGTGACCAAGGAACCGGCCGGTGGGCGGCCGGAGCAGAGAGGATGGAAAATATGGTACAGATTCAGGCGCATCGGGGCGCGAGCGGCATCGCCCCGGAGAACACGCTGGCGGCTTTCCGGGAGGCGGTTTATGTCGGGGCGGACGGGATCGAGTGCGATATCCACGCGACGAAGGACGGCGTCTATGTGGTGTGTCATGACGGCGAGATCGACCGCACCTCCAACGGGCACGGCCGCATCGGGGAGTACACGCTTGAGGAGCTGCGCCGGTTTGACTTTGGCGGATGGAAGGATCCCCGGTTTGCCGGGGAACAAATACCCACCCTTGAGGAGGTGCTCGCGGTGGTGAAAGACCTCCCGGTCATCAACATCGAGGTGAAGGACCTGCGGGAGAACACACCGGAGGATCTGGAGGCGTTTTACCGGATTTTGGAGAAAAAGGGGGTGCTGCGGCGGGTGCTGATCTCGAGCTTTCAGCTGGAGATCCTGGAGCGGCTGAAACGGCAGTACCCCATTTTGCACACCGCCTATCTCTATGTGGACGCCGCGGATACGGGAGCGATGGACGCCGCGGCGGCGGCCGGCTGCTCTGCCGTGCACCCCTCGCACGCCAACCTGACCGCCGAGCTGGCGGCGCGGGCGCACCGGCTGGGGATGGCGGTGAATACCTGGACGGTGGACGACCCAAACCGGATGCAAACGCTGGCGGGTTTCGGATGCGACGGGCTGATCACCAACCGCCCGGAGATCGCCCGGCAGCTGTTCGGCCGGCCGGCATAAAACAAACAGCAGGAGAGGGGGGCCCAAAGGGCCCCCCTCTCCTGATTTAACTCAGTTCAAACAGCCCGGTATACAGCCGGTAATACATCCCCTTTTGCAGCAGCAGGCTCTCGTGGTCGCCCCGCTCCACCACGGCGCCGTGCTCGAGCACCAGGATCGCGTCGGCGTTGCGCACCGTGCTCAGCCGGTGTGCGATGACAAACACGGTGCGCCCCTCCATCAGCCGGTCCATCCCCTTTTCGATCAGGGACTCCGTGCGGGTGTCGATGGAGGAGGTCGCCTCGTCCAGGATCAGCACCGGCGG
>DXWE01000221.1 GCA_019417045.1 Oscillospiraceae bacterium | reverse complement strand
CCGCCCCGCTCTACTGGGCGGACCGGCTTTCCGAGCTCCCGCGGCTCGATTTCTGGCTGCTGCATTTCACCGGCGAGACCGCCGGGGAGGCCGCGGCAATGGCCGGGTTCTATCGGCACGGCGGCCCGCCGCGGGAGGGGATCACCCGCGGGATGTACCGCCGCGGGGTGGAATGAATCGGCAGGCGGGGTCCATCGACAGAAGGAGGCCGGGGAGCGATTCCCCGGCCTCCTTCTTACAGCTCAAAGTCCACGCACGCGCGGGACAGCCGCAGCGGGCGCATCCGCGCCCCCACCGCCTGGTGGGCGGGGTGTACCTGGTAGCGTTCGAGATCCTCCAGCGTGTCGAAATCCGCCACCAGTACCAGATCGTAATTGTCCGCGGCCGCCCCGGGCGCATTCAACGCCGTGTGCGAGGCCCGGATCCACGGGATCGTCCCGGGCAGCGCGTCGAGCATCTCCCGGATGAGCGCCGCGTTCTCCGCTCTCGTGCGCCCCTCCGCCTCCTCCTTGAACTGAAACATCACCATATGCCGAATCATGCGTATCTCCTCCTCAGCGGTCTATGCGGGCAACCACGTCCCGCAGCTTCTCATAGGTGCACCGCACGCCCTCGTCCGGGTCGGGCCGGACGCCCTGCGCCTGCTCTGCCAGCAGCCGATCGCGATACTCCCCGGGCGGCTGCAGCCGTGCGGCCTGCGCCAGCAGATCGTCCGGCCAGTGGTGAACATAGGCAAGCGCCCGGCCGGACGGTACGCCGCCGTCAAACAGCAGATAGATCGGACGGTGCCGGTAGGTCCTCAGATGGTCGCGGTAAAACGACCGGTCGGCATACCGTCGCAGTGCCGCGCGCGGATCCTCCTTTCGGGCGGTGAGGGAACACGCCAGAAATTGCAGATTCTCCCCGAGCGTCTCTGTCCCATAGGCGACGGCCAGGAATCGCTCGATCTCCCGCGGCAGATCCGACAGGGGCAAAAGCGGCGTCGGCAGCGGTGTGAATCCCGCCTGCTCATACCGCCCGAACAGGCAGCCGACGATATACGAGACAAGGCTGCGTGCCTCCCGGCCCCGGTCCGCCCGCCGCACTGTGACGGCCTCCGGTGCCACCTCCGGCGAGAGCGCCTCCGCCAGCCCGTAGAGCTCCAGAAAACGCTCGTTGATCCGCTGCTCATTGGCCCGCACGCGGTCAAACCGCTCTCCCGCCTCCCGTTCCCACCGGGCAAATGCCTCCGACAGGCGGGACTCCTGTCCCACCAGCGGGTGACGCCGAAACTCCCAGCTGAGCTCAAAGCTGTCCCAGTCCGCCTTGGACAGCGCGACGCACTCGCGCGAAAGCCGGCTGATCTCCTCCTCATACCGGGAGGAAAACAGCACCGGCAGCTCCCCCATATCCCCCGCCTGCACATTCATGGTCGGGTTGAGGATTTGCAGGAAGTACGCGGGCAGCTTGGAACAGAGGAATCCGAGGAGATACCACGACTTCTCCCGCGGGAACAGGGTGGAACCCGCCACGTCGAAGATAAAGCCGGGCGGCGAGTACCGCACGCCGACATCCACCGAGATAAACGTCCACGTGAGCCCCTCGCGGAAATAGTATCCCTCGTTTTTCACCACATACCCGGGGGCGGACAGATAGGGGTATTTTCGGAGTACTGCCTGTTTGATCGCCCGGCCGCCCTCCGCGAAATCCACCGCATAGAGCTGGTTGCCGTACCATTTGCGAAAGCGCCCGCCCTTTTGATAGGGAAACCACCGCCTGCCGCTCTGCTTTGCTTCGGCCGCCGAGCGGCAGGACAGCGTGAGCGCGCCGGGCGGCAGTTCGGTCCACTGCCGCACAAAACGGGCGTTATCAGTCGTCGCCATCCCCTGTTTGAGTGCGGCAACCTCGCGCAGCGGGGTCCCCTCCCGAAATGCGCGCCTTACCGCCTTCCCCGCCCAATAGGCGAACGGGCAGCCGGGCAGGCTCTGAAAGCCGCGCGGATCCGCCTCGTACCGATAGGGCACGCCGGGATCCTGCGCCGCCTCGCGCAGTTTTTGCGGCTGGGCCTCCGC
>DXWE01000220.1 GCA_019417045.1 Oscillospiraceae bacterium | reverse complement strand
TCTCCTCGCTGCCCGCGAGCACCACCGGCGCAATCCCCCGGCCCAGCAGATCCCGCAGGTCCTCTGTCAGAACCTCCAGCCCGCCCGACCACACGGGCAGCTGTCGTGCGTTCACGCTCCACAGCTCCCGCAGCCGCAGCTCGGTGCCCGCCTGGGCAAATGTGTCGAGCACCACACAGCCGCGCCTGTCCCACTCGGCGACCGCGTCCGCCCATTCCTGCATATAGGCCGTCAGGCCCCGGCACAGCTGCCCCTCCTGCAGCAGGGACTCCACATCCTGGTTCAGCTGCCACTGGGCAGTGCGCACCCGCTCCCGCACCCGCGCCCACTCGGACACGAGCAGCAGCGCGTTTGGCGCGTAATCGAGCAGCGTACACGGTGGGGCATAGAGCAGCGGCAGGTATTTATCAAGGGAACCCGGCCGCCCGCCCGCTTTCAGGTGCTCCGCGTCCGCATGCAGCGCCTCCCGCTGCGCCGGGGCCTCCCTGCCGCGCAGCGACCCCGCCAGCGCCTCGATCCTGGCTGCGAGCGCCGCCGGGTCGTCGATCAGCACCTCCCCGGCGGGCGGGATCGCGATCGCCTCGACCGATTCCGTGCGCCGCTGGGTGAGCAGGTCGAAATAGGAGAGCGTGTCCACCGTGTCCCCCCACAGCTCCAGCCGCACCGGGGCGGGGCAGGCCGCGGGATAGATGTCGAAGATCCCGCCGCGCACCGCAAACTGGCCCGGCCCCTCGATCTGGCCACACCGCTCGTATCCCGCACGCACCAGTTCGGCCGCGAGATCCTTCACCGGCAGCGGCTTCCCCGCCACAAGGTCGAGCGTGTGCTGCAGCAGGCTGTCCGGCGGCAGCGTGAACTGCAGTGCGGCATCCGCGCTCGCGATCACGCAGTCATACGCCCCCTCCGCGAGATGTGCGAGCACCCCGAGCCGCTGCTGTTCGTATTCCCGGGAGGCGGTCTCCACCCGCCGCAGGGACAACTCGCGCGCCGGATACAGCAGCACGTTCGTCCCGAGCGCACGCAGATCCTCCGCCATCCGGGTGGCCTCCGCCTCGTCCGCAGTCAACACCACCACCTTGCGCCCGGATCTTCCGGGGCCTGCGCCGGGTTTTCCACCACTTTCGCACAGCGCGTGGACAAACAGCACCTTGTGGATCTGGGATACCCCCGTCACGGCAGCTGACAGCCGGCGCTCCCGGATCGCCTCTTCCAGGGATCGAAAAACCGGCAGCGCTTCCAGTCCTTTGGTAATTATACTCATTGCATAACCTTCTAATAAATATACTAATTGGATCCCATCAAATTTGCTGGGGGGTAAATTCCGGGAAATCCCCTGTTTCCCCAGTGTGGCGGCTGCATATGTTCCGCGCCTTCGCCCTGCCCGGTATTTCCCACGCCAAATCCGCTCTACAGCTTCGGCAACAATACGGTTTGTGCCGGTCGCCTGTCCGGCCGGGCACTCCTCATTTGGAGTACAGATTCATCGCCTTATCGATATTGCCCTCCACGATCAGGCAGGCCGCTTCCGCCGCGCGGCGGGCGGCATTCACCATCTTGGGCGCCTCCTCCGGCGTGAAGCGGGAGAGCACCCAGGCGGCGAGATCCATCTGGGGATAGGGCTTGGCGCCGATCCCGAGCTTGATGCGCGGAAACTGGTCGCTGCCGGTCAAATAGAGAATACTGCGCATGCCCTTCTGGCCACCGTCGCTGCCCTTGCGGCGCACCCGCACATTGCCGACCGGAGCGGTGATATCGTCAAACAGCACCAGCACCTGTTCGGGCGGCAGCTTGTAAAACTGCATGGCCTCGAGCACCGCCTCGCCGCTCTTGTTCATGAAGGTCTGCGGCAACAGCAGCAGCACCCGTTTGTCCCCGATCGTCGCCTCGGCGCTCAGGGATTTGAAGCGCACCCGCGCGATCTTCTTGACACCGAGCTTTTCGCCGAGCGCCTCCACCGCCATGAATCCGGCGTTATGCCGGGTGCCCTCGTATTTTTTGCCGGGGTTCCCGAGTCCCACCACCAGAAAATCGATCGGGCCGGTGGGCTTTTCCTTGCGTTTGAAAAACATCGCTGTTCCGTTCCTTTCCAAGGGTATTCCGATT
>DXWE01000022.1:12852-18613 GCA_019417045.1 Oscillospiraceae bacterium | reverse complement strand
CGCTTGGACCCGCGGGGGGTGACCGCCATGCGCTGCCGGTCGACCGGGTGACGGCCGATCGGCTGATCCACCGTGCCCGCCGCCTCCCGCAGATGTCCGCACACCACCGTCTCATACACGCGGGTAAAGCTGTGTTCGGCGATCTGCTCCGCCAGCCCACGGTGCGCGAAATCGTTCTTTGCCACCATCAGCAGCCCGCTCGTGTCCTTGTCGATCCGGTGCACGATCCCCGGCCGCAGCACCCCGTTGATCCCCGACAGGCTGTCCCCGCAGTGCCACAGCAGCGCGTTGACCAGCGTGCCGGTATAGTGTCCCGCCGCCGGGTGCACCACCATGCCCTTCGGCTTGTTGACCACGAGCAGGTCGTCATCCTCATACACAATCTCGAGCGGGATGTCCTCCGGCCGCACGTCATAGGACACCGGGTCGGGCACCGACACCTCCACCGTGTCCCCCGCCCGCAATCGTGCCTGCTTCTCCGCCGGGCGGCCGTTCACCGAGACCCGCCCGTCCTGCAGCCATTTCTGGCACTGGGCGCGTGTCACCGACAGGCCGTCCTTCAAAAACACGTCAAGCCTCGTCCCCGCCGCCTCCGCCGGCACGGTCAGCGTCCGACGCTCCATTGGCACGCGCCTCCTTCGCCCTGCCGGCCTCTCCGGTCCTGTCGTCTATGGTGATCGCCGCGGCGCTGCCGTCCGGGATCCTCTGCTCTTCCGCCGCGGCCCCGGTCGAGATCTGCCCGTTCGTCCCGGCGATCTGCCCACCATCGCCGGCCCCGGCCTGCGCTGTCGCCGCGTCCTCCTCCCCGCCGGCCGGCACGCGCTCTGCCGCCGGCTCACGGTAGACAAACAGCACATACACCGCCAACAGGATCGCGCCGATCACCACGCAGCAATCCGCCACGTTGAAAACCGGGAAATCGATCCACTTGAAATAGAAGAAGTCCACCACAAAGCCGCGCCAGACCCGGTCGATCAGGTTGCCGACCCCGCCCGCCACGATGAGCATCCCGCTCGCCACCGCGAGCGGGTGGCGGAACCGGCGGGTGCCAAACAGCAGCCCGAGGATCCCGAGCGACAGGATCACCGTCAGCACGGCGAACAGCCAGCCGTATCCCTGCCCGAGCCCAAACGCGGCGCCGCGGTTTTCCACGTAGGTCAGGTCAAACACCCCGTCCCAGACCGCGACCGGCTCATCCTGCAAGAACAGCACGGCCAGCGCCTTTGTCACCTGGTCGACCGCGACCAGCCCCGCGATGCCGAGCAATACCAGCAGCGCAAACATGTCCTTCCCCCTCGTCCCGGGATACAAACTCCCCGTCATATAAAAGCGGCGCGCCGACGGGCGGTGCGCCGCAGACCCTGTCTGTACAGCCGTTCACTTCCGCTTGCCAAACGCTCCCTTTTTCTCACCGGCCTGATCGTATTCCTCTCCAAATTGCAGATCGGCAAACCGGGGGCGCACCTCCCGCTCGACGATCGGGCGGGTCGGGCCGTCCACCGGCTCGATTACGACCGGGGCGGCAGACGTCTCAGGCTCCAGCGCCGCCTCCACGGCGGCCTCCTCCGCTTCGGCGGCGGCCGATGCCGCCACCGCTTCCTCCTGCGCCGGTGCGGCCGGATCCGAGGGGGTCTCCGGCTCCGGCATCACGTCGATCAGCGCAAGATGCTCCCGGTACATGGAGAGCAGCTGGGCCTTGAATTTCGCCACTTCCTCCTTCACCCGCCGGAGCTCTTCCTCCTGCCCGGTGATACTGTTTTTGGCGGCGTCCTCGATCTTCTGGGCCTTGATCTTCGCGTCCTCCAGCACGAGCTCCGCCTTATGGTTCGCCTCCCGCAGCACCGTGTCGCCCATGCGCTGGGCGGTCAGGAGCGCGGTGCGGATATTGTCCTCATCGTTGCGGTACTCCACCAGTTTATCCGCCAGCACCTGCATCTTTTTGGCCTGTTCGGCCTTCTCGCGGGTGAGGGCCTCCACCGTGTCGGCACACTGATCGATAAAATCATCCACCTCGGAGGTCTTGTAGCCGCCCATGGTTTTGGTAAACGCAATATTCCGAATTTCCTCTGCCGTAAACATACGCATCCATCCTCCGATTACAGGTATTTTCTCGCTCTGAGCACCAACCGTCCCTTGCGGGTCACCCCGCTGAGATCGTCGATCACAAATCGGCCGGTCCCCCGCAGGGAGAGCACATCGCCCGCCTTCACCACGGCGGACACCGCGGTCTGCGGCAGATGGTTCACGCTCACCAGCCCGGTGAGGATCCGGCGGGCCGACTCCCCGCGGGACAGCCCCGCCAGCGCCGCCACCACCGCATCCAGCCGGGGGGAGGCCACCGTGTCCCGCAGCTCGGAAAACCGCTGTGCCACCGGCAGCTCACCGTCGTAATCCGGCAGCAGGCACACGCCCTCGCCGCCGACCCGGGTCACCTGCTGCTCCAAGAACGGCACAAGCTCCTCGGCGACAAACGCAACCGCCAGCTCCTCCCCGCACAGGATATCCCCGATCTTCTCCCGCTTCACACCGGCGCCCACCAGCGTGCCGAGAAAATCCCGGTGGGAGAGGGACGCCTGTGCACGGTATCGAAATCCCATCGCGCGCAGCGGAAACAGAGAAGGCGCGGGGACCGTGCCCTTCGGGAATACCCCGAGCAGCACGCGCCCGGCATCCCGGTACCCGCCATAGGCGCAAAAGCAATCCCTTTCGCCCGCTTCCGCCTCCGAAAATCCGGCACTTTCGGCGATCCCGCACTTTTTCAGCACATTCTCACCCACCGCGCGCTGCCGTTCATCCAGAAAGCCCGCAAAGTGCGGGACTCCCTGCCGGCGGCTCAGCGCTGCCAGATCCTCCATCCGGGCACGCAGCCATCTGTCCTCCGACTCAGAAGTAGAGCCCATTGTTCTCCAGCTCGTCGAGCAGGTCGCCCATGATACCCACATTATACGGCGTGATGATAAAGGTGCAGTTGGCCACCTTCTTGATCTGCCCGTCGTTCGCATAGGCGACGCCGCTCAGGAAATCGAGGATCCGGCGGGAGACATCCTTGTTCGCGGATTCGAGGTTGAGCACCACCGTGCGCTTGGCGTTGAGATGGTCCGCCACGGCGCTCGCGTCGTCAAACCGCTCGGGTTTGACGAGCACCACCTGCAACTGCGCGGTCGCGTGGATATTGACCACCTTGTTGCTGCGCTTCACCGTATCGGTGGGGACGACGTCGTTCTTCTCCTCGGCTTTCGAGACGAACTCCATCTCCTCCTCTTCCTCTTCCATCATATCATCCTCGGGATCTCCCATGATCTCTTTCAGCTTGTTAAACAGTCCCATGTTTGTATTCCTCCTGAGTTTTGTAATCTGTTTTACACGCGCTTGCCAAACAGGGCGGTACCGATGCGGACCATCGTGCTGCCCTCGAGAATCGCCTCCTCAAAGTCGGCGGACATTCCCATGGACAATACCTCCATACGGATATTATCTAACTTTTTTGCTTTTATGTCAATAAACAGTTTGTATATTTCTGAAAAATACTTTCTTCTCTGCGCTTCCTCGTCCGAAATCGGGGGAATACACATCAATCCGCGTACCCGCAGGTGCCGCAGGGCCTGCACCCCCTCGAGCAGGGCCGGCAGTTCCTCCGCCATCACCCCGGATTTGCTCGCTTCTCTTCCAACATTTACCTCCAGCAGCACATCGATCGATTCCTCCCGCGCGGCATATGCCGCCTCGATCGCCTGCGCGAGATGCAGGCTGTCGACCGACTGGATCATCGAGACATGCCCGCACACCTGCCTGACCTTGTTCGTCTGCAAATGCCCGATCAGGTGCACCTCCACGCCGGAGAGATGCAGCTCCGGCTCCTTGCGCAGCAGCTCCTGCACCCGGTTCTCCCCGATCTGCCGCGCCCCGCCGTCAATCGCCGCATTGATCGGCCCGGGCGGCACGGTCTTGGTCACCGCGAGCAGGGTGACCTCCTCCCGCCGGCGGTCCGCCCTCTGACAGGCCGCCGCGATCCGGTCCTCGATTCGCCGGAGGTTCTCCGCCACCGCGGCCTCATCCCACGATCTTTCCGTCATAGACGTTCTTGCCCCCTATCACCATGTCGTCGTACAGCTCGAGGTACCCGTCCCCGCCCGCCGGGTCGCAGATCGAATACTTCCCGGTGTCGTTATAATAGAGCACCCGCACGCGCCGGAACTGCAGCATGTTGCCGCGCCGGATCAGCACGCCCGGCTCCTTCTGCTCGTTGAATCGCATCGCGCTGTCCGGCACATACAGCCCGGTGTGTTCCTCGAGCAGGATCTGCACCTGTTCGCACCGCACCGAGGACAGCGCCTCGGACATGTACGAGCACTGGAGCAGCACCACCGCGCTGTCCCCGTCCCTGTTGATCTTCTCCACCGTCACCGGCACCGTCTCCTCGGTCACAAACGGCAGCCGCACGGACAGCTCCGTCCCCTCCGAGAGCTCGGTCAGCCGGTCGGTCGGCACCACACAGGCGAGGTACCACTCATAGTCCCCGACCACCTTGCCGATCGACTGGGTATCCGCCGACGGAGAGGGCGAGGAGAGGACGCTTTGCACCTCGGAAACCGTGAGATCGAGCGCCGACTCATACGGCAGCATCGACTCATATCCATCCACCTTCGAGACAAAATAGCCCGCCACCGGCGAGGAGATACTCCCCACCGGTTGCGAAAAGGTCCCCTGCAGCTGTTCGCGCTGGGCGGACAGCTCGTCCAGCCGCGGGCTGAAATCGGTGGTCTTGCCGGTGATGAGCTGCTGCCGGTTGAGCAGTTCGCCCAGCTCCGCCCGGCAGTCGGCGACCTCCAGCCAGTTCCCCTCCTGCACGCCGGCGACGATCCGCTGCTGCACCTGCCGGATCTGGCGGTTGACCGAATCGAGGCTCGACTTGTTCGTGCTGCCCTGCTTTTGCAGGGTCTGCAATGCGGCCATCTCCTCGGTCAGCTGCGCGTATTCCTGCTCGGCAAGGGCATCCGCCTCGCTTGGGTATACCGAGGCGATCGTCCCGTCCTTCGCCACCCGGTCGCCGTTGGTCACGGTATAATAAACATAGCCATCCACGTTCTGCGTCAACACCTGTTCGCTGCGGATCGCCACCCCCTGTACGTCCAGCGTATCGTAGACCGTCTGACTGGTCACGGTCTCGAGCTCGACAGCCGAATAGAACACCGTAAAGCACTGGTATCCCACATAGGAAAGCAGTACCAGCGCCACCAGGACCGCCACCAGGCGTTTGGAAAATGTACTCATGCCGTCTGTCCTCTCTCCTCGATCACGCGCAGCGCGGCTTGCAGCAGGCCGTCCGCCGACTCATAGTCATCCACATACAAAACCCGTGCGTCCCTCACATGCCGGAACCACGACAGCTGCCGCTTGGCATACCGCCGCGTCCCTCTCTTCAGGTTCTCTATGGCTTCTTCAAGCGGGATCTCCCCGGCAAAATACGGGGCAAATTCCTTGTATCCGATCGCCTGCAAAGCGGTGGGGGCCTCCGGATTTTGCAGGATCCGGCGCGCCTCCTCCACCAGCCCCCGGGAGAGCATCCCGTCCGCCCGGCGGTCGATCCGGCCATACAGCAGCTCCCGGTCGTGGAAATCGAGCGTCAGCATGACCACGTCATACGGCGACGGCTCCCGCCGGGACTGCCGCTGCTGCTCGCTCATCGGCACCCCCGCGGCCATCGTCGCCTCGAGCGCGCGCAAAATCCGGCCGGTGTCGTGCGGCTGCACCCGCACGACAC
>DXWE01000022.1:10305-12842 GCA_019417045.1 Oscillospiraceae bacterium | reverse complement strand
CCGCCGCAGCTCGGAGAGCATGCTTTCGCCGCCCTCCCGCGCGGCGCGCTCCCGCAGCGCCTTCCGCTGCTCCCTCGACGCCGGCTGCCTGGGAAACTGCCAGTTCTCCACCACCGCGCGGATGTAGAGCCCAGTGCCGCCACACAGGATCGGCAGCCGGCCGCGCTGCCGGATCTCCCGGATGACCCCGTGCGCGTCCTGCGCGTACTGTGCCGCGCTATAGGGCACCGAAAGCGGCAGAAACCCGAGCAGATGGTGAGGCACGCCGCCCATCTCCTCCGGCGTCGGCCGGGCGGTGCCGATCCGCGGCTCGGCATACACCTGCATCGAGTCGGCCGACACCACCTCGCCGTCCAGCTCCCGCGCCAGCGCGACCGCGAGCGCGCTCTTGCCCGACGCCGTCGGACCCGCGACCACCAGCAGAGGGATGTGTTTTTGTGGATCCATATGCGGCCTCCTTGCCGATATCCTGTCCCCGTGTCCGGCGCCCGCCCCCGGTGCACGCCGAAAATCACACGCGCCCGAACTGTTTCTCGATCTCACGCTTTGTCAGCTCGATACACACCGGCCGCCCATGCGGGCAGGTGCGGATATCGTCCTGCAACAGCACGCGCTCGGCAAGCTTTTGCAGTTCGACCGGCCGGCTGATGTTGCCCGCCTTGATCGCCGCGCGGCAGGCGGTGGTGTGATAGAGCCAGTCGAGCCGGTCGGACTGGATGTCCCGCCGGCCGGACGCGAATCCGCCCGCCACCTCGCGCAGGAGCGCCGCCACGTCCTCCCCGGCGAGCAGCATGGGCACGGCGCGCACCAGCACCTCCTGCCGGCCGAACGCCTCCACTTCAAACCCCGCCTCACGCAGGGTCTCTTCGGCGCACAGCACCGCGTCGTATTCCTCACTCGACAGGGATACGCACACCGGAGAAAGCAGCTGCTGCGCCTCGGTGTGCGGCGTATGGCGCAACTGCTCATAGAGCAGCCGCTCGTGCGCCGCGTGCTTGTCGATCAGGAAGAGGCTGCCGCCCATCTCCGCCAGAATATAGGTGTGCATCGCCTCCCCGAGATAGGTGACCGTCCGCTCCGGCTCCCCGCCGAGCGCGGTCGCCGGGTCTGTCGGCTCTCCGGAAACGGAGACCTGCTCTGATATCTTTCCGTCGCCCATTGTCTCTGCGTCGGCCGATGCCTTTGCCCCATCCGGTCGCCCGGCTTGCGCGGCATCTCGAGCGCCGTGTTCTTCTGTATCTGTAAAGCTGTTTTCCTTTTCGGTTGTAGCCGGCAACTCCTCGTCCAGCTCGCGGGTGATGTCAATGTTCGGGCGATACACCCGCACCGGTTCCCGGCCCGTGTTGTCCCGTACCGCACCGCCGCCCAGCGGCCTGTCCTGCCCCCCGGTGATCGGCGGCACATAGAGAAACGGTTCATCCAACTTCTCTATAAAGTTTTTTGCCTTTTCACTTTTGCGCATTCCTGCGCCGGTTCCCCGTTGGTTGGGGGCAGGTTTTTGCTCTGCCACCGACGCCGTCTCGTGCACGGCCAGCGACCAGCGAATCTGTTCCGGGGTAGGTTTTTGTTCCGCCGGCCGGTGGAGCACCGCCTGCTTGCGTTCGGTGTGCCCGACCAGCGCGGATTTCACCGCGTGGTACACCGCGTCGAACACCGGCTTTTCATTGACAAACCGCACCTCAATTTTTGCGGGATGGACATTCGCGTCCACGGTTTCCGGCGGCAGGTTGATGTGCAGCACGCAGGTGGGGAACCGCCCCACCATCAGCGAGCCTTTGAACGCCTGCTCGAGCGCCGCCATTGCGGTGCGGGTTTTGACATACCGGCCATTGATGAAAAAGTGCTGCATCGTGCGGTTAGAGCGGCTGTTCTCCGGCTTGTTGACATAGCCGTACACATGCACGCCGGCGAGCGTGTAGTCGACCGGCATCAGCCCGTCGGCGAACTCCCGGCCGAACACCGCATAGATGCACGCATACGGGTCGCCGTCGCCGGCGGTAAGCAGCTCCTCCCGGCCGTCCCGCACAAACCGCACGGACACCTCCGGGTGGGAGAGCGCCAGTCGGTCGACCACACCCGCGACCGCGTTGCCCTCGCTGACATCCTTTTTCAAAAATTTCATGCGTGCCGGAACAGTATAAAACAGGTCGCGCACGAGAATTGTCGTTCCGACAGGGCAGCCGATGTCCTCACAGCCGAGTTCCTCGCCCGCCTCGATCCGGTAGCAGGTGCCGGCGGTCTCGTCCCTGGTGCAGGTGTGCAGTTCCACCCGCGCCACCGCCGCAATGGAGGCGAGCGCCTCCCCGCGGAACCCGAGCGTCCCGATGTTTTCCAGATCGTCCTGTACCTTCACCTTGCTGGTTGCGTGCCGCAGGAAAGCGACCGGGACGTCCTCCCGCGCAATGCCGCAGCCATTGTCGGTAACACGCATAAAGGTCGTGCCGCCGTTTTTGATCTCCACCGTCAGGACGGTCGCGCCAGCGTCCACTGCATTTTCCACAAGCTCTTTGACAACAGAAGCTGGCCGTTCAATAACT
>DXWE01000022.1:2574-10295 GCA_019417045.1 Oscillospiraceae bacterium | reverse complement strand
CGGATCAGCGCGGTCCCGCCGCGCTGGATCTCCACCTGGATCGAGCTGGCGCCCGCGTCGATCGCGTTTTCCATCAGCTCCTTCACCACCGACGAGGGGCGTTCCACCACCTCGCCCGCGGCGATCAGCTCCGCCAGATGTTTATCAAGCACCTGAATCTTTGACATAGCCGGTCCCACTCCCTCCAGAAAACGGTCTCAGCAGTTGAGCGCCTCTTTGTGCAGCTCGAACAGGATCTGCAGCGCCTCGATCGGCGTGAGTGTCTCCACGTCCAGCTTTTTCAGCCTTTCGATGATCGGATTCTGCGCCGCCGACAGCAGCGACAGCTGTCCCTCCTCCGACTCGTCGAGTGTGGGCGGGTGCGGCGTGGGGCGCAGGCTCTGGCCGTCGTCCGCCTCGATCGAGGCGAGCACCTCCTTTGCCCGCTGCACCACCGCGTCCGGCACCCCGGCGAGCTTGGCCACCTGGATGCCATAGCTGTCATCCGCGGCGCCGCGGACGATCCGGCGCAGGAAGGTGATGTCGTCCCCCCGCTTTTTCACCGCGATGTTGTAGTTCACCACGCCGTCGAGTTCCCCTTCGAGCGCGGTCAGCTCGTGGTAATGGGTGGCAAACAGCGCCTTGCACCCGAGTTTTTTCTTGTTCGAGACGTATTCCAGCACCGCCCGCGCGATGCTCATCCCGTCAAACGTGGAGGTACCACGCCCGATCTCGTCAAACACGATCAGGCTCTCCGAGGTGGCATTTTTGAGGATGGAGGCCACCTCGCTCATCTCCACCATGAAGGTCGACTGGCCGGACGAGAGGTCGTCCGACGCGCCCACCCGGGTGAAAATGCTGTCCACAATCCCAATGGTGGCGCTGACCGCCGGCACAAAGCACCCCACCTGCGCCATCAGCACGATGAGCGCCGTCTGCCGCATATAGGTGGATTTTCCCGCCATGTTCGGCCCGGTAATCATCAGGATCCGGTTGTTCTGCTTGTCCATTTGGGTGTCGTTCGGGACGAACGGCGCATCCTGCAGGCTCTCGACCACCGGGTGCCGGCCGCCGTGGATCTCGATGCTCCCCGAGAGGTCGATCACCGGCCGGGCATACTGGCCCCGCACCGCGACCTCCGCGAAGGAGCACAGCACATCGAGCCGGGCGATCGCCTGCGCGGTCTGCTGCACCCGGTGCAGTTCGCCGGCGACAAAGGTGCGCACCTCGGTGAAGATCTGGTACTCGAGCTCGGCGAGCCGCTCGCGGGCGTTGAGCATCTTGGCCTCGAGCACCTTGAGCTCGTCTGTCACGTACCGCTCGGCGTTGGTCACGGTCTGCTTGCGGATATACCGCTCCGGGATCTCGCCGGTATAGGTCTTGGAGATCTCTATGTAATACCCGAATACCCGGTTATAACTGACCTTCAGGTTTTTGATGCCGCTCTTCTCGCGCTCCTCCGCCTGCACCCGGGCGATCACATCGCCGCTGCTCTCCTTGATCTGCTTGAGCTCATCCACCTCTTCGCTGTAACCCTGGCGGATCATGCCGCCCTCCCGCACGGTAAACGGCGGGTTTTCGTCGATCGTCTCCTCGATCCCACGCAGCACGTCCTCGAGCGGGTCGATGTCGGTGTAGATCTCCTGCAGCATCTCGGATCTGGCCGATTGCAGCCGGTCCTTTACCGGTGCGGTCTTCTGGATGGTCTCCCGCAGCGCCACCAGCTCCCGCGCGTTCGCGCTGCCGTAGACGATCCGGGTCATGATCCGCTCGAGGTCATGCACCCCGGCGAGCAGCTCCCGCAGGTCGCCCCGCAGCACCGAATCGGTCACCAGCTCCTCCACCGCGTTCTGGCGGCGAAAGATCTGCGCCGGATGGATCAGCGGCTGCTCGATCCACGCACGGATCATCCGCTTGCCCATCGCAGTTTTGGTGCGGTCGAGCACCCCGAGCAGGGAGGCGCGCTTGTCCTGTCCCCGCATGGTCTCGGTCAGTTCCAGGTTGCGCCGCGCCGTCGCGTCGAGCCGCATATACTGCACATCGGTATAGATATCGAGATGATTCAGCCGCTCGAGCCCGCTCATCTGGGTCTCGTAGAGATAGCCGAGCAGGCAGCCGAGTGCCCTCACCGCGGGCTGTTTGCCGCCAAGCCCCAGCTTTTCGACCGAGACCACCTTGAAATGCCGCTGCAACAGCCGTTCACAGCTGCCCGACTCGAATTTGTCGTCCCCCATCAGCTCCGGCTTGAACCCGAGCCGCCCGGTGATATAGTTCATCAGCGGTTCGTCTGCGGCGGCAGCCCGGCTGACGAGCACCTCGCGCGGCTCGAACCGGGCCAGGTCATTGATGATCCGCTCGGGGAGATCCGCGCCCTCGATGTTCGTCAGATGGATGTCGCCGGTGGAGCAGTCGGCGAAACACAGCCCCGCCTCTTTTCCGCTTTCATCCAGAAAGATGGTGCACAGATAGTTGTTCTGCCCCTCGTCGAGCATGCTGCCCTCGATGATGGTGCCGGGGGTGATGACCCGCACCACATCGCGTTTGACAAGCCCTTTTGCGGCCTTCGGGTCCTCGGTCTGCTCGCAGATGGCCACCTTGTGCCCGCGCGCGACCAGCCGCGCGATATACGTCTCACAGCTGTGGTACGGTACGCCGCACATGGGCGCGCGGACATCCTTGCCATCCTCGTCCTTCTGGCCGCAGCTGCGCCCGGTCAGCGCGATGTCCAGCTCTTTGGACGCCTGTTCCGCGTCGTCATAGAACATCTCATAGAAATCCCCGAGTCGGAAGAACAGGATACAGTCGGGATGTTCCTCCTTGATCTCGAAATACTGTTTCATCATCGGGGTTACCGGGGTGTTCGCCATCCCTTTCACGTCCTCTCAACCGGATTTCTCAGTGGCAACCGCCGCAGGTGCTGCAGCTGCCGGAGCAGCCCTCCTGCTCGTCGATCGACTGCGGGTCCTCCCCCTGGGCGGACAGCGTGATGATCCGCGCCACCTGGTTGATCAGCAGGTCGAGCGCGGGCTTCGCCTCGTTATAGGCGGTCATGGACGCATTTTTCATGATGTTCGCATACGCGGCGCGCAGCTCGCTGTTGAGCTGCTCGATCTTCTGCTCGTCCTTTTGTTCCTTCTGCGACTCGTTGTTGAGCGCGATCCGCTTTAAGTTGAACTCGCCGATAAATCCCTGCAAGGCGTCGTCCGCGTCCGCCGCGGCCTGCGCCATCTGCACGCGGATGAACCGCTCGTCCTGCTGGATCGCCTCGCCGAGTTCCCGTGCCATCTCCAAAATCTGGTCTGCCATGTTGTGACCTCTCCTTTATCGTCAATATATATTGCCCTGTTATCAGTATACCCACCGGCTACAGCACTTCGCAGATCCGGCCGAGCAGGATCCAGCTTTTCGCCTGCGTGATCTCCACCGTGGCGTACCGCCCGCACAACGCCGGGTCGCCGTCCACCCGCACGATCACATTGTCCGGCAGCCGCGCCTCCAAAAACCCGTCGCACGCGTTTTCGAGCAGCGCGCGGTGGGTACTCCCCACCAGCTTTGACAGCCGCTTTGCGGCGATCTGCTCCTGCCGGTCGGTCAGCTCCCGGAACCAGCGGGACTTCTCCTTTGGCGGGATCGGATCGGGCATGGACGCCGCCGGGGTGCCCACCCGGGGGGAGAAGATAAAGGTGAACAGCGAGGTGAACCCCACCTCCTCGATCAGCGAGAGGGTCTGCTCGAAGTCCTCCCGCGTCTCGCCCGGGAACCCCACGATCACGTCGCTGGTAAACGAGATGTCCGGGATCACCTGCCGCGCATACCGGATGAGCGAGAGGTACTGCTCCCGGGTATACCCCCGGTGCATCGCCCGCAGCACCCGGTTGCTCCCCGACTGGAAGGGCAGGTGGAAGTGCCGCGACACCTTCTCACACGCGGCGATCGTGTCGAACAGACGGGGGGTCGCGTCCTTGGGGTGGGAGGTCATGAACCGGAGGAGGAACTCCCCTTCGATCCCGTTCAGCCGCCGCAGCAGCTCGGGAAAATCCACCCCGTGTGCCTCCCCCTTGCCGTAGGAGTTCACGTTCTGCCCGAGCAGGGTGATCTCCTTATATCCCTGCCGCACCAGCTCTTCCGCCTCGTGCAGCACCTCTTTGGGGTCGCGGCTGCGCTCCCGGCCGCGGACATACGGCACGACGCAGTAGGAGCAGAAATTGTTGCACCCGTACATGATCGGCAGCCAGGCTTTCACCCGGTCGTCCCGGCGCACGGGGATCTCCTCCGCGAGCACCCCGTCAAAAGAGGGGGTCTCGATCACCCGCTGCCGGGTGAAGAGCGCCTCAAAGAGCAGCTCGGGGAACCGGTAGAGTACATGCGTGCCGAACACCAGCCCCACGAACGGATAGCTCTCGCGGAGCTTTTGCGCCACATGGGGCTGCTGCACCATGCAGCCGCACAGCGCGATGAGCAGCGACGGCTTGCGCCGCTTGAGCGTTTTCAGCGCGCCCACATTGCCGAACACCCGGTCCTCGGCGTGCTCCCGCACTGCGCAGGTGTTGAAGAGGATCAGGTCCGCCTGCTCCGGATCGCCCGTGAACCCAAACCCCATCTCGGCGAGCATGCCCGCAATGTGCTCGGAATCCGACACGTTCTGCTGGCAGCCGAACGTGCGGATATAGGCCAGCGGCGAGACGTCCCCCCGGCGCTCGGTATAGTAGCTGCGGACCTGTTCCATCCACTGCCTCTGCCGGGCGAGCTCCTCCTGTGAAACGATTTTGATAGACGCCATATCTCGTGTGATTTCCTTCCCGTTATGAATTATTTCATTATAGCAAATTTTCCGTCGAATTACAAGGAACTTTCCCCGCTCCCGTGCAAAAACCTTACAAAAAAACCGCCGGAGAGTTCCCTCTCCGGCGGCCGGACCATTTGGTGCCCTCAGGCACCCTTTTTCAGTTCAAACGTTCCACTGGTCATCTCCACGCGGTACTCCCGCTCCACGTTGGTGCCATAGTTCACCTTGCCCTTGCGGCTGTCGGTGTAGTCCTCCAGTCCGAACCCGGCGGTGCGCACATCGCCCGAGCTCTTCTCCCACAGCAGCGAGAATCCGTCGTTCTCCGGGACGGTCAGCACCATCTTCCCGGAGGTGAGTTTGCCCTCAAAGCGGTCGGGCACCGTCAGCGACTCGATGTACGCCGTCCCGCTCGTGGAGCTCGCCGTGATGTGGGCAAACCGCCCACCCGCGATCTCGAAGTCCCCGCTGGTCGACTCCACTTGCAGCGTGTCCGCCGTGCAACCGGAGGCGGTCAGATCCCCGCTCGTCATGTCGATCGACAGCGTACCCGCCGTGAGGGCGGAGACCTCCATGTCCCCGGAGGTCATACGCAGCCCGATCTCCTGAGCCTGCACCCCCTCGACCGCCGCGTCCCCGCTGGAAATCTGTACCAGCAGGCGGTCGTAAACCTGCTGCGGGAGCCGCAGCTCCAGCGTGGACGGCTGTGTGCCGAACCCGAAAAAGTAAAACCCGAAGCTCTGCTGTTCCTCGAGGACCAGGCGGCCATCCTCATGCGAGAGGAGCAGCGGCTTCACATCATACCCGGAGGTCTGCCGGACGGACACCGATCCCTCTTCCGACGGCACGATCCGCACTTCTCCCGCGCGCCATTTCACCTCGACGCTTCTCACCGTGTCCCCCTCCAGCGTCGTCTCATATACGATGTGGGGCTCCCGCTTCCACGAGAGGGACGAGAACAGATCGGTGGTGAAATAGAGCACCAGCACGGCTATGAGCGCCACAGCGACCAGCGACCACAGGACAATCGCAACGATTTTTGCTCTGTTTGACATCGTATATTCCTCACTTCCTCAGCGACAGAACGGCGCGCACGATCTGCTGCGCCGCGATCCCGATCAAAAACAGCACCCACGTGATCTCCCAAGCGCCGGTGAAAAAACTCAGGCAAAAATAGGCAATGAGGATCAGCGCCCACACCGCGCCCGCGATTGCCCGGTAGAGGGAGCTCTCGCGGTGCTCCTTCTCCTGCTTCCACTCTTTGAACTCCTCCACCATCGTGTCGTCCGCCCTTTGATATTTCGGGCGGGTCATGTGGTTATAGATCAGCAGCATGGTCGCCACCGCAATCATCGCGAACATGCCGACAACGCTGAGGTCGGAATCGGCCAGAATGACCGGCGTCACACTGAGAATATAGAGCATCACCGCGATCGAGACGAGCAGCGCACTGCGCCGCTTTGCCCGCGGGTCCTCCGGCACCAGCTCCTCTCCCTTCAGGCCGCGGATCAGCTCGTCGATCTCCCCGATCCCGCCGACCACCTCGTCGAACGCCCTCTCCTCCGGTACCCCCTGAGAAAGCAGATCGGCATATTTATCGAGCAGGTTCGCGCACACCTCCTCCTGCAAATCCCGCGCCTTCTGTGTCCTGGGCGCGTCCGCAAACAGCTGCGACACATATTCCCGGATCCGGGCAGTCATGTCACTCATAGCATTTTCTCCCCCTGTTCGATCAAACTGTCGATCATCTGCTTGGCCTCTTCCCAGTCCGCCTTTGCCTGCGCGTATGCCGCCCGCCCGAGCGGGGTGATCGCGTAATAGCGGCGACGGGCGCCGGTGGCCTCGTCCCCCCAATAGGAGCGGATGAATCCGGCCTGTTCCAGCCGGCGGAATGCCGTGTACAGCGTCGCCTCCTTCAGCTCGTACCGTCCGCCGGTCAGCTGGTGGATCGATTTGTTGATCTCATATCCATAGCTGTCCCCGTGCAACAGGTGTGCCAGGATGATTGTTTCGGTGTGTCCCCGGATGATATCCGATGTGATGGACATCCCCTCGCCTCCTTCTCCTGTAGCGGGTTCTCTCTCCCGCTGATTCAAAGCTCCTCTGCCGTCCCTGTCAGTTTCCGCTCCCATCCTTTTTCTGAGAGTCCCTGCCGCCGCCCCGCTTTTTGAGAGTTTCGCCCCATTCTGTCGCTGAGGGTTTGTGCCCTCCTTCTTCCTGTCTGGCTATCGCTTTCTATTGCAGACACTGTCTTCCTGCCGGATTGCCGCCCTCCTGTGGGGCCGCCGCCCTCCTGTGGGGCCGCCGCCCTCCTGTGGGGCTGTCGCCCTTCCTGTGGGGCTGCTGCCCTCCTGTGGGGCCGCCGCCCTCCTGTGGAGCTGCTGCCCTCCTGTGGAGCTGCTGCCCTCCTGTGTGGCTGCCTTCTCAGATTTTTCTCCTGTTGCAATATATTATATTCTTATATACCTCATCTGTCAAGGTATATCCGCAAAAAATATTTTGGATTCCTCTTGGTTCGGCAAAGTTTGCTCCCATCCTCTCCGTATAATCAGAAGTATCGGGAGTGCGCGGGACACACGGCGGCACACGCGCCGGGCGGCGCTGTCAGTCGGGCCGGATCTTCTCCCCCGATCCCGCGCATCAAACATGTGAGCGCAAGGCGTTGTCAGCCGGGCGCAGGTGGGAAGAGGCCGGGCTCCACCGCGCCACGTCAAAAGCCGTGCCATGGCAAAAGCAGGACGCCAAAGCCACCGGTCGGCCATGGGTGAAAAGGCCGTGAAAAAAGGGGTCTTTTTGTACAAAGCCCTCACCGTCCGGCCGTGCGGGCGCATTCCGAGGAGGCCCGTCGACAGACCGCAAGCGAGCCTAAGGAGGCTGCAAAAGGCCGGATGGCGCAGGGAAAAACCGGAGGCAGGCGGGCCGGAAGGTGCCGCCCTGCCGGAGCCGGCATTCCCGGTCA
>DXWE01000022.1:0-2564 GCA_019417045.1 Oscillospiraceae bacterium | reverse complement strand
CCCGCCGTGGCGTCACAAGAAGGGGGGACCGCCATGCCGGTCATCTACATAGATGTGCTCATCGCGCTCAATCTGTTTATCGACTTTTTGCTGTTGTCCCTGACCGCACGGGTACTGCGGCGTCCGCACCGGCGGTGGCGGCTTGTGCTCTCGGCGCTGTGTGGGGGGATCTGCGCCTGCACCATCCTGCTCCCCGCTCTGCCGCTCCCTGTACAGGCACTGATCGGGGTCGCACAGGCGGCACTGCTCGTGCGGATCGCCTTCCCCTTTCGCGGATGGCGGCCGTATTGCAGTGAGGTCGGAGTGCTGTTCGGGGTGTCGGCGCTGTTCGCCGGGGTGTGCACCGCGGTGTGGTTTTTTGTCGCGCCCGGTGGGTTCGTCGTCTTCAACGGGGTCGTCTACTATGACGTGCCGCCGCTGCTGCTGGTCCTGCTGACCCTCCTCAGCTATGGGGCCGTGTGGCTGTATGACCGTCTCACTCACAAGCGGGTGCCGACCTCTCACAGCTACCGCCTGACCGTGACGTGCGGCGGACAATCGATCACCGTGCGAGCGCTGCACGACACCGGCAACGGGCTGACCGACTGTTTCTCCGGCCGGCCGGTTGTGGTGGCGGAGCGGGCGGCGCTGCTGCCGCTGCTGCCCGCCCCGCTGCGCACAGTGACCTCGCACGATCTCATCGGGCAGCTCGGCGCACAACCGCCCCGGGCAGCGGGTGCGGCAGGCCCGGCACAGACCGCCGTGGAGCACCGGCTGCGCCTGGTCCCGTTTCGGTCGGTGGGGGGCGAGGGGCTGCTCCCGGCATTTCAGCCGGACGTGCTCACCGTGACCGACCTGTCCGGCCGCACCCTCGACATCAGCGGCGGCTATGTGGCGCTCACGGACACGCTCGGGCGGGGTGAATTTCAGGCTCTGATCGGCAACGATATCGTTTCGTTATTCTATTCGGGAGGCAACGCGAGATGAACTGGATTTTAAAACTGAGGCTGTGGTGGATCCGCCGGCTGTATAAAAAGCAGGGGGTGTACTACATACACGGTGCGGACACCCTGCCCTCCCCGCTCTCGGCGGAGGAGGAGGCCGCCGTGCTCCGGCGGATCGAACAGGGGGACGAGTCCGCCCGCGAGCAGCTCATTGTACACAATCTGCGGCTGGTGGTGTATATCGCCCGCAAATTTGAAAATTCCGGTGTCGGGATCGAGGATCTCATCTCGATCGGCACCATCGGGCTGATCAAGGCGGTCAACACCTTCTGCCCGTCGCGGGGGATCAAGCTCGCGACCTATTCCTCCCGCTGCATTGAAAACGAAATCCTGATGTATCTGCGCAAAAATGCGCCGCTGCGCGGGGAGATCTCGATCGACGAGCCGCTCAACGTGGACTGGGACGGCAATGAGCTGCTGCTGTCGGACATCCTCGGCAGCGATCCGGACACGGTCAACCGCGGGATCGAACAGGAGGCGGAAAACCAGCTGCTGCTCGACTGTGTCGGGCACCTGTCCGACCGGGAACAGCTCATCATGCGCCTGCGGTTCGGGCTGTACGGCAACAAGGAGCACACCCAAAAGGAGGTCGCAGACCTGCTCGGGATCTCGCAGTCCTATATCTCCCGGCTGGAGAAAAAGATCATCAAACGGCTGAAAAAGGATATCGAACGCGCGGGATAACCCGCTATTACCAAAAAAAGGCTGTATGCTCCCTTTCACACCTGGCAATACTCCAGACAGGATTCCAGTTTCGAAAGGGCGGCGGTCTTGGTTGTACAACAAGGTGGAAATCTGCGGCGTCAACACCGCGACATTGAAGGTCCTGTCGGAGAGCGAAAAAATGCGGCTGCTCAAGGAGATGCGTGCCGGCAGTCCGACCGCCCGGGAGGAACTGGTCAACGGCAACCTCCGATTGGTGCTCAGCGTGATCCAGCGGTTCACCGGACGTGGCGAAAACCTCGACGACCTGTTCCAGGTGGGATGTATCGGGCTGATCAAATCGATCGACAACTTCAACACCGATCTGGACGTGCGGTTTTCCACCTATGCCGTGCCCATGATCATCGGGGAGATCCGGCGGTATCTGCGGGACAACAACAGCATCCGCATCAGCCGGAGCATGCGGGACACCGCCTATAAGGCGATGCAGGCCAAGGAGCGCCTGACCAACGAGCGGATGGAGGAGCCGACAGTGGAGGAGATCGCCAAGGTACGAACCGGTCTATTCCGACGGCGGGGACACGATCTACGTGATGGATCAGGTGGGCGATCACAACGACGATAAGAACTGGCTGGACGAGATCGCACTCAAGGAGGCCATCCGGTCGCTCAGTGACCGGGAGAAGAAAATTCTCAATCTGCGGTTTTTCCAGGGGATGACCCAGATCGAGGTGAGCAACGAGATCGGCATCTCTCAGGCGCAGGTCAGCCGGCTGGAGAAGGGGGCGCTCGAACGGATCAAAAAGCAGCTGTAACGGCCGTTCAACTGCTTTTAACCGGCAGTCAGGCCGTCAACCGGCCCGCGGGAAAGCAATCCGCCGCACAGCCTGTCGCCCATCCCCCGTTCGCCCACCATAC
>DXWE01000219.1 GCA_019417045.1 Oscillospiraceae bacterium | reverse complement strand
CGGACGGGGACAGACAGAAAACGGAGTGCGAATCGCCCGCCGCAGGTGATGGGGACACGGCAGGAGTGGGCGTCCGGGCCGCGGACGGGGACAGACAGAAAACGGAGTGCGAATTGCCCGCCGCAGGCGCAGGTGGGCCGCGCAAGCGGGCGTGTTATTTCTCCGCCGAGTTCCTGATCGGGCGGATGGTGAACCAGAACCTGCTGAACATGGGCTGGCTCGAGCCGGTGCGGGAGATCCTGCGCGCTGCCGGGCGGGACCCCGACGTGTTCGACGAGATCGACGACCCCGCGCTCGGCAACGGTGGGCTCGGCCGGCTCGCGGCGTGCTTCCTCGACTCCGCCGCCACGCAGGGGATCCCGCTCGACGGGTACGGGATCCGCTACCGCTACGGGCTGTTTCGGCAGTCGTTTGAAAACGGGCGGCAGCAGGAGCGCGCGGACGACTGGCTGCGGTTCGGCGACCCGTGGTCCCGCCGGTGCGAAGAGGACAGCGTGCGCGTGCAGATCGGCCGCGACACGGTCACCGCGGTGCCCTACGACATGCCGTGCATCGGGTACCACCGCCGGGCGGTCAACCGGCTGCGGCTGTGGCAGGCGGAGTCCCCCGACGGGTTTGACTTCTCGCTGTTCAACCAGCAGAAATACGACGCCGCGGTGAGAAAGGGCAACCGGGCTTCGGACATCAGCCGGGTGCTCTACCCGAACGACGACACCGACCGCGGCAAAAAGCTGCGGCTGGCGCAGCAGTACTTTTTTTGCAGCGCGTCGGTGCAGGACCTGCTGCGGTCCTACCGCCGCACCCACGAAAAGGCCGATTTCGACGACTTCCCGCGCTGCTATGCGATCCAGCTCAACGACACCCACCCGGTGGTCGCGATTCCGGAGTTCCTGCGGCTGCTCGCGGGCGACGGGGTGCCGTTTGACAAGGCGCTCGCCCTCTGCCGCGCGACCTTCTCCTACACCAACCACACGATCCTGCCCGAGGCGCTCGAGACCTGGGACCAGAAGCTGTTTCGGTCGGTGCTGCCGCAGGTGTACCCGGTGGTGGTGCGGGTGCAGCGCGCGCTCGAAGCGGAGCTTCGAGCGCGGGGGATCACCGGGGAGGCGCAAAACCAGTACGCGATCCTCGAGGGCGGCCGGGTGCACATGGCGCGGCTCGCGATCTTCGCCACCCACGCGACCAACGGGGTCGCGCACCTCCACACCGAACTGCTCAAAACCAGAGCGCTGCCCGCCTGGTACGCGCTCTATCCCGAGCGGTTCCACAGCATCACGAACGGCGTGACCCAGCGCCGGTGGCTGAAGCTCTGCAACCCCGCGCTGTCCCGGGCGGTCACCGACCGCATCGGGGACGGGTGGGTGACGCGTCTGACGGATCTTCAGCAGCTCGAGGCGTTTGCAGACGACGAGGCGTTTTTGCGCCAGCTGCACGGCATCCGGCAGGAGAACAAGCGGCGGCTGTGCGCCTATATTCAGAAAAGGGACGGGATCGCGCTGCCCGAAGACTGGCTGTTTGACGTGCAGATCAAGCGGCTGCACGAGTACAAGCGGCAGCTGCTGAACGCGTTTGCCATCCTCGACATCTATTACGGGATCAAGGAGGGGCGCATCTCCCACTTTGCCCCGACCGTGTTCCTGTTCGGCGCCAAGGCCGCGCCCGGATATCGCCGCGCCAAGGGGATCATCCAGTATATCCATGCGCTCATCTCCCTCGTGAACGCCGACCCCGCGACGAACGACCGCCTGCGCGTCGCGTTTGTGTCCAACTACGACGTGTCCTATGCCGAGCGGCTGATCCCGGCGGCCGATTTCTCCGAACAGATCTCCACCGCCGGCACCGAAGCCAGCGGCACCGGCAACATGAAACTGATGCTCAACGGCGCGCTCACCATCGGCACCTACGACGGCGCGAACATCGAGATCGTGGAGCGCGCGGGGGAGGAGAACAACTATATCTTCGGGCTGCGGGTGGAGGACATCGCAGGACTCAAGCGGGACGGGTACGACCCGCACGCGCTGTACGCCCGCGAGCCGCGGGTGAGACGGGTGGTGGACAGCCTCGTCGACGGCACGTTCGACGACGGCGGCAGCGGCGTGTTCCGG
>DXWE01000218.1 GCA_019417045.1 Oscillospiraceae bacterium | reverse complement strand
CCTCCTCCCGGATGGCCGGGCGCGGCTCGGCCACAAGCACCGCCGCGTCCACGCCGGACATCGCCTCGCTGATCGACTGCACCATAAAGTCCCCCAGCCGGGTGCGGGGGCGGTGCATGCCCGGCGTGTCCAGGAACACGAGTTGGGTGTCTCCCACCGTGTGCACCCCCATCAGCCGGGTGCGGGTGGTCTGCGGCCTGTCCGACACAATGGCGACCTTGCGGCCCACCATGGCGTTGAGCAGCGAGGATTTGCCCACGTTCGGGCGGCCGATCAGAGCGAGAAACGCACTTTTGGTATCCATTTTCATGTGTTTTTGTTTCCCTTTCCAGTATACGAATCGTCTTTGTCGTTCGCTGTCTGTTTGCGCGCGGACTTTCTGCCGCCCGCCGCAATGAACCAGATCCCCACACCCGCGCTCACCGCGAGAGCCGCCCCCTTCCAGGGCGCCTCACGCAGCGCCCGCAGCAGCGCCTGCCAGCCGTCCGCCCGCCAGAAGAGGCAGACCGCCACCCCCGCCGCGCCAGCCGCGGCGAGCAGCACCGCGCCGGCCGCGGCGTCCTTGGCGGCCTTCGCCAGCGGATGGGGCCGCGGGCAGGCGAGATCCACCGCCCGCTCCAGCACGGCGTTTGCCGCCTCCAGAGACAGCACCAGCGCGATCACCCCGCACAGCGCCGCCCACTCCCCCCGGGAGAGCGAAAAAAAGGGCGCAAACCCCAACACATAGGCCGCAACGACCATGTGAATGCGGAAATTGCGCTCTTCCCGGACGCACGTCCAAATGCCGGCACCCGCGGCGGCAAAGCTGCGGAAAAACCGTCTCATATGTTTTCGTCGCTCATGACATAACTCGCCCCGCGCGGCAGTCCGACCATCGTCATGACCGCCTCTTCCTTCTCCCGCATACGCAGCGCTTCCATCCCGCCGCCCACATGGTCGTATCCGAGCAGGTGGAGCATGGAGTGCACCGTGAGGTAGCCCACTTCGCGCTGGAACGAGTGCTCAAACTGCTTGGCCTGCTCCGCGGCCTTTTCGAGAGAGAGCACGATGTCCCCGAGCTGCTTGGCGCCCGTCTCAGGATTGACGTCATACACCCCGTTCTCCCCGAGCGGGAACGAGAGCACGTCGGTCACGAGATCAATGTGCCGATGCTCCTTGTTGATGGCCTTGATCTGGGCGTTGTCCACGAGCGAGATGTCGACCTCCGCCGATCCCTCGAAGTTCTCCATCACGAGGGTGGCGTGGCAACAGCGGCGCATCAACAGGCGCAGGCCCGTCGGGACTTTTACCGTCTTCTGTTTGTTTTCAATGGCGACCTTGATTTTGTCCATATGTCTTGCCCCGCTTTCCTTCCTCTGGTTTTTTGAGCCGATCCTGTTTCTCATACGCCTTCACAATGCGCTGCACCAGCTGGTGCCGCACCACGTCGCGCTCGTCCAGCGTACAGATGCCGATGTCCTCTACCCCCCGCAGTACCCGCAGCGCGTCTTTGAGCCCGCTCTTGCGGTCGCTTGGCAGGTCGATCTGCGTCACATCCCCCGTGACCACCATCTTGGAATTGAACCCGAGCCGCGTCAGAAACATCTTCATCTGCTCGGGCGTCGTGTTCTGCGCCTCGTCCAGGATGATGAAGCTGTCGTCCAGCGTGCGCCCGCGCATATAGGCCAGCGGTGCGATCTCGATATTGCCGCGCTCGAGATATTTCTGATACGTCTCGCTGCCGAGCATGTCGAACAGCGCGTCGTACAGCGGCCGCAGGTACGGATCCACCTTCGACTGCAGGTCGCCCGGCAGAAATCCGAGCTTTTCGCCCGCCTCCACTGCCGGCCGGGTCAGGATGATCCGGTTGACCTCCTTGGCCCGAAACGCGTTGACCGCCATCGCGACCGCGAGATAGGTCTTGCCCGTGCCCGCCGGGCCGACGCCGAGCACAATCGTGTTGTTCCGGATGGCCTCGACATACTGCTTCTGGCCAATCGTCTTGGGCTTGATCGGGCGCCCCTTCGCCGTGATCCCGATCCCGTCGGACGAGCTCAGCTGCGGCAGTTCGGCCTCGCTCCCCTCGTCCACCAGCATCAGAACATACCGCACGTTCTGCTCCCCCAGCT
>DXWE01000217.1 GCA_019417045.1 Oscillospiraceae bacterium | reverse complement strand
CGGGGACACCGCCCCGACCGCACCAGCCACACCGGCAGCCGCGCGTGGTCGCTGCCGATATCCACCAGCCGGCTGCCCGGCTCCACCAGTTCCGCAATCCGCCGCAACCGGGCGTCCAGCATCGCGCGCCCTCCTTCCGCTGCTTTTGCACGCACAAAGGGCGGGGCCCATGACCCCGCCCCCGCGCGCTCTCACTTCGACAGGTGCTCGTTCAGCTTCTTCACGAGCGCGTCCGGGTCCACCCCGTGCACCGCGCACGCGTCCTCAATGCTCTCCCCGCGCGAGGCCGGGCAGCCGAGGCAGTGCATCCCCATTTCGAGAAAAAACGGGGCCGTGCTCTGATCAAAGTCCAGCACGTCGCCGATCATCGTCTGTCTTGTCACCGTCATGGCGTATTCTTCCTTTCTTTTCAGGGAATCCCTGATAGTATGCCTCTATTATAAAACAAGCCCCCCGCTTTTGCAAGAAATTTTGAAAAAACGGTTGACAAGGGCGCCGGCACGTGTTATGATCTAACTGTACTATATTGCGCAGTACAGTTGACAGAAAGGGGGAGGCACATGTTTCTGATCGATCCCATGTCCCGCTGTCCGGTGTATGAGCAGATCATCGGGCAGGTGGAGCGGTTCGTGCTGTCGGGCGTGCTCAAGGCCGGCGACCAGATCCCCTCGGTGCGCAGCCTGTCGGTCACGCTGTCGGTCAACCCCAACACGATCCAGAAGGCGTATGTCGATCTCGACCGGCGCGGCATTTTGCAGACGGTGCCGGGCAAGGGGTGCTTCGTCTCGCCCGACGCCTACCGGCGGCTGAGCGAGGACAAGCAGCGCACCGGCCTGGCCCACTTTGACGAGCTCGTGCACGAGCTGTCCCTGACGGGGGTGGCCGAGGCGGATCTCTGCGCGCGCGTGCACCGGATTTACGAGCAAGGGAGGACGGAATCGGTATGATCCAGGTTAAGGACCTGACCAAGCGGTTTGACGACTTTGTCGCGCTCTCGGACGTCACCTGCGACATCCCGAAGGGGTGTATCTACGGGATGGTGGGCCCCAACGGCGCGGGCAAATCCACTTTTTTGCGGCTGCTCTCGGGGGTGTACCGCGGGGAGGGCGGCAGCGTGACGATCGACGGCCAGCCGGTGTACGAAAACCCCACCGTGAAGAGCCGGATCGCCTATGTGCCGGATGAGCTCTTCTTCCTCGGCGGGGCGAACATGGAGCGCATGGCGCGGCTGTATGCCGACATCTATCCCCGCTTTGATGCCGGCCGGTTTGCCGAGCTGACCGCCGCGTTCCGGCTGGACCCGCGCAAGGATCTGAACACCTTCTCCAAGGGTATGCGGCGGCAGGCCGCGACCATCCTGGCGCTCGCCTGCCGGCCGGACTACATCTTCTTCGACGAGACGTTCGACGGGCTCGACCCGGTGATGCGCGGGCTCGTGAAGGGGCTGATCTGCGAGGACGTGATGGCCCGGCAGGCCACCGCCATCATCACCTCCCACTCCCTGCGCGAGCTCGAGGATACCTGCGACCAGCTCGCGCTGCTCCACCGCGGCGGGCTGGTGCTGCAAAGCGACATCGGCGACCTCAAAACCTCGCTCTTCAAGATCCAGATCGCGTTCCCGTTTGACTACGACCGCGGCTTTTTCAGCGGCATCGACCTGCTGCACTTCCGCAAGACCGGGTCGGTCGCCTCCCTCATCGTGCGCGGGGACCGCGACGAGACGGTGGAGGCGCTGCGGGCGATGGAGCCGACCGTGCTCGACGTGCTCCCGCTCACCCTCGAAGAGGTGTTCACCTTTGAGATGGAGGCCCTCGGCTACTCGTTCCAGGACGTGCTCGGAAAGGAGAGTGAGGCGCAGTGAAAAAGCAGAACCGTCTGTTCTCCGCGACCCTCTACCGCGAGGGGCTGCGCCAGTGCCGCCTGATCGGCGTCCTCGCGTTTGTCATCTTCGAGCTGGAGGCGGTGCTCATCCCGCTCGGCCGGTTCATCGAGTGCCGGCAGCTGCTCGAAAACGGCTATGTCCCGACGGTGGAGACGCTCGGGTACATGAGCGTGCACCCGCTGCTGATCACCACCTTCTGCGTGGTCGCGCCGCTGATGACCCTCACGCTG
>DXWE01000216.1 GCA_019417045.1 Oscillospiraceae bacterium | reverse complement strand
CCCCGGGAATCTTATACAGCCGCCCCCCCCGCCGCAGCCGAAATCGCTGCGCGTTGCGGTAGTCCTCCTCGTTGATGACGATCAGAATATCCGTGTACCGGGCGAGCTGCTTTTCCACCTGGTAGTACACCAGATGGTTAAACAGCGGCGCCTCCCTGTAAAAGTGGAAGCCGTGCGCCGTATAGATCACCACCGGCCGGTCACGGCACAGCCTGCCGGCCAGACGTCCCACCACGCCCCCCACCGGCGTGTGACAGTGGATGACGGAGATGGCATATTGCCGGACCAGCCGCACCACCTGCTCGAGCGCCTGTTTGTTGTTTGACAGCAGAAAGGGGGAGCGGGCAATCTCGATCGGATGGATCTGCACGCCCATTTGCTCGATCCTCTCCCGGTCGGAGAGATAGTGCGGCTCGTTCATATTGGCGGCATAGTGCACCGTGTAGCCCCTCTGCTGCAGGAGCTTGACATTCTCCCGCTCGAACTTGGAGAGGAAATCGCTGGTGGTGGTCAGCACCAATATGTGTTTTTCCAACTCCGTCGCCCCCTGTGTCCCCGATCGGGTTCCCCGGTGAACCCGCCGCTTCGCACCTTTCAGTCTCCCGCAAAGAGGCCCTGAAAAGCCGAAAAAATGATAAAAAAACTCTCGCAAACAGTGTCACCATTTGCGAGAGTTTTTATTCCGGCCGGCGGCTAAAGATAACCGCCTCTGATTTCATTCGGCGTTTTCCGGATCCGGGAGGTTGACGGCCTCCTCCTCGATCCATTCTACCAACACATGAGGCGGTATCTCCAGGGCGTTGGCGATCCGCCAGACAGTTTCAAAATTCGGCTGCTTTGCCCCCGCCTCGATCATGGCCAAATGGCTGCGGGCAATACCGGCCAAACCGCTGCAGATGTCCTGTGACAATCCTTTCTCTTTGCGGACCCGCCGAATCACAATCCCGGCAGCACGCCTGTGGAATTCTATCATCGTAGACACACCCTTTGTGATTAGGGTAACAAAAAATAACACGCAAAATGTCTGCGATAGTAGACAATTCTAAAATTGTATGCTATAATAGACAACCGATCTGCTTATTTAATTATATTGGAGGAGGACGGATGATGAAAAAGATGTGTCTGTTGTTGGTTGTGGCCATTGTGTTAGCGGGATTGTCCGGCTGTTCGCCCGCGGCGCGTCCCAATGCGGGGGAAAGTGCCGATCCGGGGTCCTCGGCACCGGCTTTCGACTCGTCCGCAGAGGGCCATGTCCATGTCGAAGAAGTGATTCCCGCCGTGGAGCCCACCTGCACCGAAGCCGGCTTGTCCGAGGGGAAGCGATGTTCTGTCTGCGGCGAGATCCTGGTCAAGCAGGAAACGATCCCGGCGTTGGGGCATACGACGACCTCAGGAACCTGTACGCGGTGCGGACAATCCTTCGGCAATTGGGCGCTGTCATATTATGTGGATGAATTCAAGCAGCCGACAGAGGAATGGTATATCGGAAACACGACGAGGTTTACCGGTGTTTTCAGCAACAGCGCCACAGAGGATTCCCTGTTGACGGCGGATGTGTTGGTCGATTATGAGAAGGATGTCTGCTTTTTCCTGTATGAGTATGGGAGCAGCCTGGTCAAGAATTATTCCGACCGGTTTTCGGAGGAAAATACCATCCTGATGCGGACCGCCGACGGAACGGATCATCACCTCACAGGCACCCTGTATGGCGGCGGAGACAGAATATTTATCGACGATCCCTATATGGAGGAAGTTCTGACAGCCCTACGGGGGGAGGGGTCCATCCGCTTCTACCTCCAAAACGACGATCGGACGTTAGAGACGTATCTTTTTACGGTGGAACCGTCCAATTTTGGAGATCTCTACGCCCGTTCCGGCGGATCCGTCTGACGGTCGGGTCGCTTGTTCCAATCGGTATACGATACAAAAAAGCCTTGAAAACAATTTGTTTTCAAGGCTTTTTCTGGTGGAGATAAGCGGGATCGAACCGCTGACCTCTTGAATGCCATTCAAGCAAATATCAAGTATTTAAGCCATTTTTTCTCTATTCCGTAGTAACCCCGTAGTAACGCGCATATTGTTACTGCGCGCTTTCCTGCAAAATCTGTCTGGCGTCGGAGGAGTTGAGGAGGCCGTCGGAGTTCACGTCG
>DXWE01000215.1 GCA_019417045.1 Oscillospiraceae bacterium | reverse complement strand
GCCCACCATCGGGACAACCCTTCCGCCAGACGTCACCACCTCCCCGCCTGCCCCGTCGACGGATCCAACCACCCTGCTGCCTGACAACACATTCGAGGTGGTTCCCGGGACGGGCACCACCTCGATTCTGGAGGGATCCATTGCGGTGAGCCCGTTGGTCGACCGGGGGATTCTGCGTGATTTCGGGCTGACGGCAGAGGCATTCGACGGCAGTGCGCGGCTGCTGATCCCGGACAGCCAGTATGCGGCGCTGTCCGGCGCCGGCGGGGATCTCATCCAGCTGAACGTGCGCACCTCCACCCGCACGGTCGACGACACGCAAATCCGGCAGGCGCTTGACGAAACCCCCTCACTCTCGCAGTACGCGGCACAGGCAGCGCTGACGGTGGAGCTATCGTTACAGGCGATCGACGCCGAGGGAAACGGCCGCATGATCGTCCGCCCCGCCGGCAGCGGGCGGGTGCTCTATACCGTCCAGCTGCCCGTACCGCAGAGCATGCGGCAGTGCGCCGCAATCGGCGTGGCGCTGGCGGATGACGGCGGGCTGCACTATCTCAGCCAGGTACCGGTGACGGCCGGCGTGATGGAATTTCGGATTTCGGAATTTGGGAGCTTTACGATTCTCGGATTTGGTAGTATACTGGGAGCGGCAGGCGAATCGGAGGAGGGCGCTCCCTCCTTCTGGGTGATCGCGGGCCTTGTCCTGTTGGGACTGGTGCTGGCCGCCGGTGGGATCCTTCTCTATCTCGTGCGCTTTTGCAGGCGGCCGCTGCCGGCAGCCGTGCAGCGGTGGCTGCCGCGCCGACCCACCGGAGAGGAGAACCGGCTCATTCTGGAGACGGCGCCGTCAGACAGCATGGCAGACCGCCCACCCGCAGCCTCTGCCTCCGGCGACACCCCCGCGCCGGGTTCAAAAGACGGCGGATCTCCGCCCGTGTCAGACGACACGGACGGTGAACAGCCGCCATCGTGATTTTGGGGGGACGGAAGGAGTCCCGACGTCATGTGGGAACAGATTTGGGAGAGTATCAAGCAGTTTGCCATGACCGCGGGCGCACATCTGCTCGGCGCCATTTTACTGCTCGTCATCGGCTGGAAGCTCATCAACGTGCTGCTCAAATTTCTCGCCGCCCGCAAGATGTTCGCCCACATGGACGGCGGCGCCCGCACCTTCTTGCAGAGCTTTCTCGGCATTGTGCTGAAGGTCGCGCTGACCCTCACTGCCGCGGCGGTGCTCGGGGTGCCGATGACCTCGATGGTCGCGCTCCTCGGTTCGGCCGGACTCGCCGTCGGCCTCGCGCTACAGGGCAGCCTCAGCAACCTCGCGGGCGGGCTGATGATTCTGATCTTCAAACCGTTCACGGTGGGGGATTTCATCACCACCGGCGAGTTCAGCGGCACCGTGCAGGGGATCAATATCTTCTATACCCAGCTCACCACCATCGACAACCGCAAGCTGGTGATCCCAAACGGCACCCTCTCCAACCAGTCGATCAGCAACGCCTCGGGGTACGAGCGCCGGCGGCTGGATCTGACCTTCTCCACCTCGTATGACGCGGATCTCGAGACGGTGAAGTCGCTGCTGCTCGGTATCGCGCAGCGGCACCCACGGGTACACGCCGACCCGGCGCCCCTTGCGCGGCTGGACGGGTGCGGGGAGAGCGCGCTGAACTTCGTGCTGCGGGTGTGGTGCGACAGCGACGACTACTGGGACGTGCGGTTTGACCTGCTCGAGCAGGTCAAGCAGGCGTTTGACGAGCAGGGCATTGAGATCCCGTTTCCCCAGATGGACGTTCACCTCACGGAGGAGAAAAAATGAGCAGGGCCGGCGGAAATTCCGCCGGCCTTCTTTTATACTTCGTACCGGTTATCTCTTTTTAACGAGCGAATCAGTTTCCAGGTCATCCCGCCCATCACCGCGTACATGACCAGCAGATAATACGGGAACAGCACCGTGCCGAACGCCTGCGCGAGGAACCCGAACACCGGCGGCAGCAACATCATGGAGGCCGCTGCCACGGCCATCTGTGTGCCCATGACCGACTGGGAGATCTCCCGGCCGAAATTCTGCGGTGTGAGATGGACCAGGTTCGGATAGAGAGGCCCGTTCCCCAGCCCCACCAGAAACAGGGCCACGCACGCCACCGCCGGCGGCAGCG
>DXWE01000214.1:1451-2161 GCA_019417045.1 Oscillospiraceae bacterium | reverse complement strand
CCGGTCGCTGCCGCCCACCCAGAAGACCCCGTCCGTCTCCTGTCGTGTGTTATGCATATCCGCTCATCCTCTCTGCTGGTTTTTCCCCTTGTATTGTGCGCGCCGATCCCTTTGCGCATTCCATCCGGTATTTCCATATTATACCAATCTCGTATAGTTCTGTCAAGGCGCGTCCGCCGGCTGTGTGAGCAGCGGCTGTGCCCGCTCCCAAAACTCCCGCTCGGAGAAGACGGTCAGGCTCACCGGCACGCCTTCCCCGCTGTCGCACACCGAGAGCAGGCAGCCCGCAGCGAAAAACGTACTCAGCCGGATCCCCGTCCTCCCGATCGTCTCGACCGACCGCAGCGGGACCCGCAGGCCCTGGCCGGTGTATTTGAGAAACGCCTCCTTGCGCGTCCAGATCTCGTAAAACGCCCGGTCGGGATCGGCTGCGGCGCAAAGATACGCCTGTTCCCGATCGGTGAAACAGCGCTTCGCCACCCGCGGCCGGGTGGGTGCGAGCGGCTCCACATCCACCCCGATCTCCCGGTCGGAAACCGCCGCCGCCACCGCGCCGCGCGCGTGGGAGAGGCTGAAGTGAAATCCGGCCTCCCCCTTCAGATAGGGTTTCCCGGCAGAAGAGCGTGCAAACCGAAGCGCGTCGTTTGTCGCCCCGAGCGTGCGGCAGGCGCACCACCGCACCAGCAGCGCCGCATACGCCGCGGCCTGCC
>DXWE01000214.1:0-1441 GCA_019417045.1 Oscillospiraceae bacterium | reverse complement strand
CGAGACACGCCGTCCAGCCACAGCAGGCGCTCCGGCAGCTCAAGGGGCTCTCCGGGCAGCGGCAGCAGAAAGACCTCCCGCTCCATAGCCGGCCCCCCTTTTGGCATTCGTTTTCCCCGGAATACATCCGTGTTCTCCTCAGTATACACCCGTTCCCGGTTTTTGAAAAGCCCCCTGCGAAAAACCCCTGTGCGGGATTGACGAAATCGGAAAATCGTGGTATATTGAAGTTAGTAAGAACTAACCACAGAGAATTCCGGTCAGGGGGTATGGCTGATGACACAGTATACCATCGAGGTGGACGGGATGCGGTGCGGCATGTGCGAGACGCACGTCAACGACGCAATCCGCCGGGCGTTCCCGGCCAAAAAGGTGCGTTCGTCCCATTTGAAGCGCCAGACCGTGCTGGTCACGGAAAAGCCCGTCGACGAACAGGCATTAAAACAGGCAATCGAGGCCACCGGCTATACGGTCGGGAGGATCGTGAGCGAGGCGTATGAGAAAAAGGGGCTGTTCTCGCGGCTGAGGCATTCGCGGGGCTGAGGCGCTCCCGAGAAATGAGACACTTTCAAAAAGCGGGATCCGCGGCTTGTGCCGTGGGTCCCGCCTGTCTGTTCACAGCAGCAGCATCGCGTCCCCAAAGCTATAAAAGCGGTATTTCTCCTCCACCGCATGGCGGTAGGCGGCCATCGTGTGGTCATACCCGGCAAAGGCGCATACCAGCATGATGAGCGTGCTCTCGGGCAGATGAAAGTTTGTCAGCAGCCCGTCGAGCACCTGGAACCGGTAGCCGGGATAGATGAAGATACTCGTCCACCCGTCCGCCGGCGCGATCTTCCCCTCCCGCATCCCGACGCTCTCGAGCGTGCGGCAGCTGGTGGTGCCGACCGCGATCACCCGCCCGCCGCGCGCTTTGGTGCGGTTGATCAGCTCGGCGGTCTGCGGCGGCAGCTCGTAGTGCTCGGCGTGCATTTGGTGATCCTCGATCCTCTCCGCCTTCACCGGCCGGAAGGTGCCGAGCCCCACATGCAGCGTGACAAACCCGATATCGATCCCCTGCTCTTTTACCGTTTGCAGCAGTTCCGGCGTGAAGTGCAGCCCGGCGGTGGGCGCCGCGGCGGAGCCGGGCTCGCGGGAATAGACCGTCTGGTACCGCTCCTTGTCCTGCAGCTCGGTGGTGATATAGTGCGGCAGCGGCATCTGGCCGATCTGCTCGAGCACGTGATAGAAATTGCCCTCGTACCGGAATTTCACCAGCCGGTTGCCGCCGTCGACGATCTCGAGCACCTCGGCGGTGAGCAGCCCGTCACCAAAATCGAGCAGATCCCCGGGTTTGGCGCGCTTGCCGGGACCGGCGAGTACCTCCCATGTGTCGTCTCCCTGCGGGGTGAGCAGCAGCAGCTCGACTGCGGCGCCGGTGCTCTTCCGGCGCCCGTACAGC
>DXWE01000213.1 GCA_019417045.1 Oscillospiraceae bacterium | reverse complement strand
GGAACAGGCGGCGGCCCGGCTGCGGGAGGGGGACGCCTCGATCGCGGAGGTCGCGCTGTCCTGCGGGTTCTCCAACCTGCGCACCTTTAACCGCGTGTTCAAACAGGTCACCTCCCGCCGCCCGTCGGAATTTCGCAAGCAGGCGGCGGACGAGCCGCTCACCCTCACCTACCGTACCCGGAAGAACGACTCCTCCGCGCTGGTGGTCGGGGACTCGCCGGCGGTGGTGAAAAACAGCGAAAAAATTGAAGAAATCCCCCTTGCCAACGGCGCGGAAAGCCCCTATAATAGAAGCGGCATATAATTTAGGTAATATTTATTTTAAAGGAGTTTGGGCCATGGGATTTCCAAAGGATTTTGTATGGGGCGTCGCCACAGCGGCGTACCAGATCGAGGGCGCAGCGTTTGAGGATGGCAAGGGGCTATCCGTGTGGGACGTGTACTGCCACGACTCGGACAAGGTGTACGAGCACCACACCGGGGACGTTGCCTGTGACCATTACCACCGGATGAAGGAGGACGTCGCGCTGATGGCGCAGCTCGGGGTGAAGAACTACCGGTTCTCGATCAGCTGGCCGCGCGTGCTGCCGGAGGGCACCGGCAGGGTGAACGAGGCGGGGATCCGGTTCTATTCCGACCTGGTCGACGAGCTGCTCGCCCACGGCATCACCCCCTGGTGCACCCTCTTCCACTGGGACTACCCGCAGGCGCTGATGGCGCGCGGCGGCTGGCTCAACCGTGAGAGTGTCGACTGGTTTGACGAATATGTCACGCTGGTGGCCACCCGGCTGGGGGACCGGCTGAAGCACTTCTTCACCTTCAACGAGCCCGCCATCTTCATCGGGGACGGCTATACCTCCCTCTACCGCGCCCCGGGGATCATCCATCCCCGCCGCAACCTGTTGCAGATGAGCCACCATGTCTTTCTGGCGCACGGGCAGGCGGTGCGCACCCTGCGCCGGCTGGTGCCGGGCTGCGAGATCGGGTACGCTCCCTGTGGCATGACCTATCTGCCAAAGACCGATTCCCCCGCAGACATCGAGGCCGCACGCGCGGCCACCTTCGGCGGCCACATGAACTTCTACTCCTCCCTGCGCTGGTGGAGCGACCCGATCCTGCTCGGGGAATACCCGGAGGTGTTCGTCTCCCAGTTTCGGGACGAGATGCCGGCGGACTATGAGAAGGACCTGCCGCTCATGTGCGAGCCGCTCGACTTCTACGGCTGCAATATCTACGACTCCTTCCTCGCGGAATCGGACGGCAAGGGCGGCTACCGGGAGGCCAGGCGCCCGGTCGGCCATCCGCGCACGGCGTTCCACTGGCCGGTCACGCCCGAAGGACTCTATTGGGGGCCGAAGTTCCTCTATGAGCGGTACAACCGGCCGGTGGTCATCACGGAGAACGGCCTGTCCTGCTGCGACTGGGTGGCGCTGGACGGGAAGGTGCACGACCCCGACCGCATCGATTTCACCCACCGGTACCTGCTGCAGCTGCGCCGCGCGATCGAGGACGGGGTGAACGTGCACGGGTACTTCCACTGGAGCTTCATGGACAATCTCGAGTGGCAAAATGGCTACGGCGAACGGTTCGGATTGGTGTTCGTGGATTTCGAGACCCAGCAGCGGCTCCCGAAGGACAGCTTCTACTGGTATAAAGAGGTACTGGCGACCAACGGCGGCAACCTGTGATGCCCACATGTAAAACGCTCTGATATGGTGACGATCTCCGGAAGGCCGGCGGCCTTCCGGAGATCGTTTTTTTGACAGCTGCTCCCCGCACAGCGGCTTTGGAACCCGGCGGGGCGCAGTGGCAGCGACTTTGGCCGTCGACTGCCGGCAGCAGTCTCCCGTGTCGCCCGCTTGGGAGCCCCGCAAAGCCCGGCCGGCAGCGGCCTCCCTCCCCACGGCTTTGAAGGCCGGCGGCGGTTGGCAGCGTTGGCTCCGGGCGGTACCCCATTTTTAGCGAGCCGTCCCATCGCCGGCAAGCTGCGGCGCCGAATGCCCCCGTTCGCGTCCCTCCTTCCGCGCCGCCGCACCTTCCCTCGCAGGGGTATGCCCTTCCTCCGTCGCCGCACTATCTCCCGTGTCGCCGCGCTCTTCCTCCCATGTCGCCGCACTTTTCTTCCCGCTGTGCTGCGCCTCTCTTTTGTGTTCTCGTACCC
>DXWE01000212.1:1463-2311 GCA_019417045.1 Oscillospiraceae bacterium | reverse complement strand
GTTGTTCCCTTACCGGCCGCCCGGAGGCGGGGACAGAGCAGGGGAAAGACCTCGGCAGATCTTTTACCGTTCCGGAAAAGCTTTTCCGAATCCTGCAGAGGGCGCACGGCGGCAAGAGACTCCCACAGACATTTCCCGGGGATGGAATCTGAGTAAAATAAACAGATAAATCCCCTCTTTTCACTATAAAGATAGTCGAAAAATGGTTATCAGACAATAGCGGCACTTGTCCTGAATTTAACATTTCTTGTCTTATCTATTTTTCCGCCGGACGCTTCGGGAGCGGGCATGGAACCTGCGAATACCGGAGGGTACAGCGGGCGGGGATGACGAACCGGCAGCGAAGAGCGGGGAATGCGCTGGATCCGGAAGGAGGTGGACCGCAGACCGACCCGTCCCGGCAAAGGATAGCCCGGCAGCTTGTTTTGAGCTGCCGGGCGTTTTGTATTGCCAAAAGGCGGCGGCACGTTTGAAACGTGCCGCCGCCTTTTTGTATATTTCTTCCGGGTTCGGCCCATACTGTCACAAAGCCGGAAAATTCGCGGCGTCCAGACGGGAACCGCCTCCGAACGACACCGCCGTTCCCCAAAAAATCGGGGACAGGCCCTGTATGATAGAGAAAAGGGGTTTGACAGATAAAGGAGGCAACGGCAGATGACAGTACGTGTGGAATCCACGCCGCCGGTCGTGACAGCGCATCTGGCGGGAGAGATCGACCACCATGAGGCCCGCCGCGTGCGGGAACAGGTCGATCAGGCGGTGGAACGCATCCGCGCCCGGGAGCTGCGGCTGGATTTTTCCGGCGTGACGTTTATGGACAGCGCGGGGGTCGGGCTGCTGATGGGGCG
>DXWE01000212.1:0-1453 GCA_019417045.1 Oscillospiraceae bacterium | reverse complement strand
GTGGTGACGGACGTACCGCCGCGGCTGGAGAAGATGATGAAGCTGGCGGGGCTCGACCGCCTGCCGATTTGGGAAGTACAACCGGACAAAGGAGAGGTAACCGATGAAACCCGTCAATGAGATGAAACTGATCTTCCCGAGCCGATCGGCCAACGAGGCGTTTGCGCGCAGCGTGGTCGCGGCGTTTGTCTCGCAGCTGGACCCCACACTCGACGAGGTGGCGGACCTGCGCACCGCCGTCTCGGAAGCCGTGACCAACTGTATCGTGCATGCCTACCGCGACCAGATCGGTCCGATCCGCCTGCACCTGCGGATCTACGACACCGGCCGGGTGCAGATTAAGATCGTCGACCGCGGCTGCGGGATCCCGGACGTACAGCAGGCGATGCAGCCGCTGTTCACCACCGGTGGGGAGGAGCGCTCCGGGCTCGGGTTTTCCGTGATGGAGAGCTTTACGGATAAGGTCCGGGTCCGTTCCACCCCCGGCAAGGGCACCACCGTCACTCTGGAGAAGTACATAGCGCGACGGGAGACGAAGACATCTTGAAATCACGGGAAGAACGGATCTGCGACAATATGGGGCTCGTGCACGCGTGCGCCCGCCGGTTTACGGGGCGGGGCATCGAGTACGACGACCTGTTCCAGGCGGGCAGCATGGGGCTTGTCAAGGCGGTGGACGGCTTTGACGAGTCCCGCGGCCTGCAGTTCTCCACCTATGCCGTACCGGTCATCCTGGGGGAGATCCGCCGCCTGTTCCGCGACGGCGGGACGGTCAAGGTCAGCCGCTCCCTCAAGGAGCTCTCCCTGCGGGTTGCGCGGGAGCGGGACCGGTTTTTCAGCGAGGTGGGATACGAGCCCTCGGTGGGGGAACTCGCCAACCGGCTCGGGATCGAGCCGGAGCAGGTGACGCAGGCGCTCTCCGCCGCGCTGCCGCCGCTCTCCCTCACGCGGGAGAGCGACGAGGAGGACGAGGGACAGATCGACCTGCCGGTATCCCCTCCGGAGGAGCGGATCACCGACCGGCTGGCACTCCAGCAGGTGCTGCTGGAGCTGCCCCCGCGCGACCGGGCGCTGATCGTCCTGCGCTATCTCAATCAGAACACGCAGCAGCGCACGGCGGAGCAGCTCGGGATGACGCAGGTACAGGTGTCCCGGCGGGAGCGGGCAATCCTCGAGCAGCTGCGCAAAAAGCTCATCAGCTGAGCTGCACGGGACTCCAGGCGGAGTTGTCGTCCACAAAGACGACCTCCCCGCTTTCCGCTGCTGCGAGCAGCTCGTCCCGCGTCAGATTGACCAGCAGCACCGGCCGCCGCGAGGCGTCTGTGGCCAGGCCGGCGGCATAGGCGGGATCCAGCCCCTCTGTGTCCTCGGCGGCCGCCCGGTCGGCGGCATACCCCACCGGCCGGATATCCTCCTGTAAATACTTCTTGTTACCATCCACCCTCCCGTACAC
>DXWE01000211.1 GCA_019417045.1 Oscillospiraceae bacterium | reverse complement strand
GGCGCCGCTGCGGCGAGCGGCTTCCCCGCGGCCCAGCGCCCGCCGGCACCCCTCCCGCCGGGAGGCGGCCCGCCCGCGTCGGGCGCAAAGAGAGGGGGAGGGCAAAAGCCCTCCCCCTTTTAGCCGTCGCCCGCCGGGCGCACCCCTCTCCGCTGCTTCCGGCGGCAAAAAAGTCCGCATTTGAGGATTCCCATTCGCGTCAGAATATGGTATACTATCCCTGACAGGCCGCCGCGCGGTGCGGACGGCCGCGATTTTGGGCCCTGCGGGGCTGAAAACAAGGGGAAATGGGAAGTATGGATCAGGCACTGTACAAGCGGCTGCGGGTTGCGGCCGCGCACATCCGGCTCTCGGTGATCGAGGGCACGCACAGCGCGAAGAGCGGCCACCCGGGCGGCTCGCTCTCGATCGCGGACACGCTCGCCTACCTCTACGAGGCGGAGCTGAACATCGACCCGCAAAACCCCGACTGGCCGAGCCGCGACCGGCTGGTGCTCTCGAAGGGGCACGCCGCGCCCGCGCTGTACGGCGCGCTCGCGTACAAGGGGTACTTCCCGCAGTCGGAGATCGTGAAGCTCCGCTCGCTCGACGGGTTTTTGCAGGGCCACCCGGACATGAAGGGCACCCCCGGCGTGGACATGAGCACCGGCTCGCTCGGGCAGGGCGTGTCGGCGGCGGCGGGCATGGCGCTCGCGGCGAAGATCGACGGCGCGCACTACCGGGTGTACGCGATCCTCGGGGACGGCGAGATCGAGGAGGGCCAGGTGTGGGAGGCGCTGATGTTCGCGTCCCACAAGCGGCTGACCAACCTGTGCGTCGTCATCGACAACAACGGGCTGCAGATCGACGGCCCGGTGGATAAGGTCAACTCGCCCTACCCGATCCCGGAGAAATGCCGCGCGTTCGGGTTCCACACGCTCGAGATCGACGGGCACGACTTTGACCAGCTGGAGGCCGCGTTCAAAGAGGCGCGCGAGACGACCGACCGGCCGACCGCGATCGTGCTGAAAACCGTCAAGGGCAAGGGCGTGTCCTTCATGGAGAACCAGGTGAGCTGGCACGGCAGCGCGCCGAACGACGAGCAGTATGAGCAGGCAAAGGCGGAACTCGAAGCGGCGCTCGAAGCGGCGCAGGCGCTGTGAGCGGGGGAGGAGAGAGACACATGGCAGACGTGATCAAAAAGGCGACCCGGGACGGGTATGGCGACGGGCTGGTGGAGCTCGAGGAGACCTGCCCCGACCTGGTGGTGCTGGACGCGGACCTCGCGGCCGCGACCAAGACCCACGGCGGGCTGTCGGTCGGGGAGGACGGCGCGACCCACCAGTGCAACGAGGACCTGGCGCTCATGCGGGTGATCCCCGGCATGACCGTGATCGTCCCGGCGGACTACACCGAGGCGAAGCTCGCGGTGCGCGCCGCGGCCGAGATGACCGGCCCGGTATACCTGCGGTTCGGCCGGCTCGCGGTGCCGGTGATCTTTGACGAGAGCTACCGGTTCGAGATCGGCAGGGGCGTCGAGCTGACCGGGGGCAACGACGTCGCGATCATCGCGGCGGGTCTGATGGTGAACGAGGCGCTCGAGGCGGCAAAGGCCCTGAAAGCCGAGGGGATCGCCGCGCGGGTGATCAACATGGCGACCATCAAGCCGATCGACCGCGCCCTGGTGGAGAGAGCCGCGGCGGAATGCGGCGCGCTGGTCACCGCGGAGGAGCACAGCGTGATCGGCGGGCTGGGCGCCGCGGTGTGCGAGGTCGTGTGCGGGAGCCGCCCGGTGCCGGTGATGCGCGTCGGGGTGGAGGACTGTTTCGGCAAGTCCGGCCCGGCGGCGAAGGTGCTAAAGAAGTACGGGCTGACCGCCGCCCACATCGTGGAGGCGGCGAAGGCGGCCATCGCCAAAAAGGCATAAACAGACACAGCGGCCCACGGCCGGGGGCAACCCGCGCGCCGTGGGCCTGTCTCACAGGAGGGAGAACTATCATGCGTTCGGATATCGAGATCGCGCAGAGCGTGCGCCCGCAGCCGATCACGGAGATCGCGAAACGGGTGGGGCTGGCGCCCGACGACCTGATCGTCTACGGCGACGACAAGGCGAAGGTGCGGCTGCCGGCGGTCAGGCGGATGGAGAGAGAGCGGGAGCAGGGCAAGCTGATCCTCGTCACCGCGATCACCCCCACCCCGGCGGGCGAGGGCAAGACCACCACCACCGTGGGGCTCGGGGACGCGCTGTCCCGGCTCGGGAAGAGGACGGTGCTCGCGCTGCGGGAGCCGTCGCTCGGCCCGGTGTTCGGGGTGAAGGGGGGCGCGTGCGGCGGCGGG
>DXWE01000210.1 GCA_019417045.1 Oscillospiraceae bacterium | reverse complement strand
CGTGCTCCCACGTCAGCGTGTACGTGTTCCCGTTGTAGTAGCTCACCGGGTTCCCCGACGCGTCGTACACATACCGCGTGCGCAGGTTGTTCTCGTGATCCTTCACCAGCCCGAGATCACCGCTCGCCGTGTAGCTGTACTCGTATGCAGGACTGCTGCTGCCATCATACCGCACTTCTGTCAGCCGGTCAAGACCGTCGTAGGTATACGCGACCTCCCCGCCGTTGGCGTAGTCCACCGTCTTCGGCAGACCCCGGTTGTTGAAGCTCCGCGTGACCAGCGTCACGTCCCCGACTCCAATTTCCGTGCTGTTCCCGAACTTGTCGTACTCGAACGTGTACGCCTCGCCTGTCGCGGTCTCCAGCCCCGTCAGCAACCCGTTCTCATACGTGAATGTCGCCGACAGCGACCCCTCCGTCACCTTTGTCAACCGGCCCATCACGTCGTACTGGTAGCTTGCCGAATAGCCGCGCCGGTCGGTGCTCCCCGTCATCAGGCCTGTGCTGCTGGTGTACGTATACGTCTGCGTCTCGCCGCGCGCGTCCGTCTGCGACGCGACATGGTTCTTGTTGCTCGTATACGTCTGCGACGTTTCCATGTGCGTTTCCGTGCCCGTCGGCACCCGCAGCAGGTACCACTTCTGCGACGCACTGTCCTCGTCCTTCTCCGCCGTCTTTATGTTGCAGTTGATCGTGTCCGCCGACCCCGCCGGGTAGCCGTCCACATAGTCCGAGATGTATTGGATATAGAACGCCCGGCTCTCCTCATCATACGTAAAGGTGTACGACAGCCCCGACGGCGGCACGCTGTTCTGACCGGCAAACCGGGTGGAGGCGTTGGGGTAATTCGTCATCCTGTAGTTGCTGTCCGCCACCGGTATGATCTGGTAGGTGTTCCCCGACACCCGCTCGAACCGGAACTGCTGCCACTCGTCGTCCGGATCCCATTTCTGTGACTGCGCATACCCGTCCGCGGACTTCCCGAGCGCCGCGCCCGCCTCCGCGTTAATCAGGTAGTAGCTCGCCCCCGTCCCGACCGACGTTGCAAACGTCAGCGCCTTCGATTCGCTCGAGAGCAGATTCCCCGCCATGTCGTAGGTATTCTCCACAAACGTCCCGTCGGTCGAGAGGGTATAGATCGGGTTGTTCTTCTCGTCCGTGGTGCTGAATGTCTTCGCCCCGTCCGGCGTCTCGATCTTGCTCAGCTGCTGGTTCTGGTAGGCAAGCTCCGTTTCCGTCTGGTCGAGCGCCGTCGCCCCCACCAGATTCCCGTCCTTGTCATACGCGTATACCTGCCCAAAGCTCTCCCTGTACAGGAATCCCTTCGTGAAATACGCCGTGTTCACATTGTACGCGTACACGAACTCAAACTGCACATACGAGTAGTTCGCCGGGGCAATGGCCTGCCCCGCGATGAACTGATCGGAGCCCACCGCCCAGTTGAACGAGATCTCCTGCGGGTCGCCCACGGACGTGCCCGCGCTGTTTTGGAACGTGACGCGGATGCCAAACACCGGATCCGGCCGCGGCGTGCTGCCGTACAGGCCGTCCAGAGAGTTTTCCGGCACGCTCTTGTAGGGGTTCGTCGCATATGCCCGACCCCAACCGCCAAAGCTGAACACGTCGCCTTTTTGCCCCGAGAGGGTGACCGTCTGCCGCACGGACTTGGATGCGCCAATGCCCGCGGGCACCACCAGCTCGTCGCTGCTGTTCACCGTCGCCGACGTGCCTGACGAGGCCTGCCAGCCGGAGCCGCCATCCTGTAGCGCCGCGTTCTCGAGCAGGTTGACCGGGTTCGCCACCTCGCCTTTCTCCACCTGCAAATCGTCGAGATACACCGTCCCGTGTGTCCCGTCCGTGAACCCGACAAACACCCGCAGCTTCTCGCCCGCGAGCACGTCCACCGTGCATGTCATCCGCTCCCAGCCGCCCGACGCCGTGTGCGTCACGCGCGCCGAATCCCCCCGCCGCTGGATCGTCCCCGCGCTGTTCACCACCTCTGCGTACAGCTTCACCCCCGCGCCGCCGCTCAAGGTCGCGCCGTTCGTGTTGACGTACCCGGAGATCGTGTAGGTGCCCGCTTCCAGCCCGGTCACGTCCTGCCCGAGGATGTTGATCGCGCTCGCCGTCGTGCTCTTGGTCAGTTGGATGGACGACGGGCCGGAGCGGTATTTGGACGTGGAGATCGAGACGGTCGGATACGATCCGCCGCTGCCATACGTTGCCCAATCCGCCCGCGAGTTCCCGAGGAAATCCGTTAAGTAGTTGGTCACGCTCTGTTGCATCTCGGACGCGGAGAGCACCCGGTGGGTGGCGTCCACATCCACCCCGCCCATCTGCCCATAGG
>DXWE01000021.1:17836-19165 GCA_019417045.1 Oscillospiraceae bacterium | reverse complement strand
AGCCGGAGCCGCAGCTGCCGGAGCGGGGGCCGCCGCAGGAGCCGGAGCAGCGGCAGGGGCGGCAGGAACAGCCGCAGGAGCCGGGGCGCCCGCCGCGACCTCCTCCACCTGCACATCGTAGGCGTTGCCATTCACGGTAATCTGAAATCTTTTCATCTCTCTATTCCTCCGTTAGCAGCTTACAGCTGAATATTCGTGTGTTTCTTCGGCAGGCGGGACACCCGCTTGCCCGAGAGCATATCGAGCAGCGCGGCGAGCTTTTTCCTGGTCTCCTCGGGGGTGACGACATCGGTCACAATCCCCTCGGCCGCCGCGGCCAGCGGGGAGCACGCGGTCTTCGCGTATTCCTCCGCGAGGGCCAACCGGTCCTTTTCGGGGTCCTTCATCGCTTTCAGCCGGTCCTCCCAGAACAGGTGGATCGCAGCGAGCGGGTCGAGCGGCGAAATGACCGCCTGCGGCCACGCGAGCACCGCATCGGCACCGGCCTGTTTGCCCGCTATTGCGACATACACCGCGCCGACCGCACGGCCCGCCACCACCGTCACCTTCGCGGTGGTCGCCTCCATATATGCCGCCGAGAGCTTGGCCGCCCCTTTCAGGCAGCCAAACTTACCCGCGTCCACAAAGGTCACGACCGGCAGCGAGAAATTGTCGCACAGCCGCACAAATCGCGCCGCGCGCGCCGCCGTCCTGCCGGAGATCGCATCGCCACGCAGCGTCACAATCCCGCAGGGCACACCGCCGATCCGGCCGAATGCCGCCGTCTCATCCAGCGGGAGCGCGGTTCCCTCGTCCGCCACCGTTTCAGCGGCTTTGTCGACCTCTCCGCTCATCGTGCCCGACGCGTCCGCCTCGAGGACCAGCGGCGCGGCGAGGTTGTTCGCCGGCAGGAAGGAGAGCAGCTCCCGCACCTTTTGCAGCGCGTTCTCCGCCGACTCGGCCGTGAGATCCGCTTTCGCGTTGTCGTCCCCCGGGTTCAGGTAATAGTCCGCACCCTCCACCGCGATCACCAGGTCGGAGCACGCCGCAATCAGCGCGGCCGAGCCGACGCATGCGCCGAGCACCACCGCGATCTGCGGCACCACGCCGGACAGCCGATTGGACTCGGCGAGCACTTCGGACAGCGCATCCATCGCGTCCACCCCTTCGCCGAGCTTGGCGCCGTCGCTGTCGAACAGCCCAACCACCGGCGCACCGTTCTGCGCCGCGAGCTCATACACCCGGCGGAGTTTCTGCGCCTGTGCTTTGCCGACCGCGCCGCAGCACACGTCACGGTCCTGCGCGAACGCATAGACCGGCGCGCCGTCCACCAGCCCATAGCCCGCGACC
>DXWE01000021.1:13353-17826 GCA_019417045.1 Oscillospiraceae bacterium | reverse complement strand
TTATAACGTAAACCGATAAAAAATACAACCCATTTTTCCAGAAAATGAGCTGTACAAAGGGAAATTTTTCAGTTTTTCGGCAGAGGCAGCCCGCAGCGCACGAGCGCCTGGCAGAAATCCTCCGGCAGCGGTGAAAAAAAGCGCAGCGGCTCCCCCGAGAGCGGATGGGGAAACGTCATCTCTCCGCAGTGCAGCCCGTGCCGGGCCATCACGGTCTGGTCGTCGCCGTACATCGTGTCCCCCGCGAGCGGGTGCCCGAGCCAGGACAGGTGCACCCGGATCTGGTGGGTGCGGCCGGTGTCGATCACCACCCGCAGCAGCGACGCTTCGTCCGACGCGGCAAGGGATTCCCAGTGGGTGACGCTCGCCTTGCCGTCCTGGCCCACCTCCCGGGTGATACAGCAGCCCTCTTTGACCCGGATCGGCTGGTCGATTGTCCCGCTCCCCTGAAGCCGGCCGAGCACCAGCGCAAAGTACGCCTTGCGGCACTTCCCGGTCAGCGCATAGGCCGCATGGGGATTCTTCGCCGCCAGCAGCAGTCCGCTCGTATTCCGGTCCAGCCGGTTGACCGGCCGGAAGGAGCGCAGCGTGCCCTGCGCCGCATAATAGGCGACCACCGCATTGGCGAGTGTCGGCTCCGGCTTGCCCGCGGACGGATGTACCGCGAGATACGGCGGCTTATTCACCAGCAGCACCTGGTCGTCCTCATACACGACATCGAGCGGCAGATCGGCCCCCTCGATGCGCACCGCGTCCTCCGGCAAGGTGAGGAGCACGATCTGGCCCGCGCGCAGCCGGTCGATGGTGCGCACCGGGGCCCCGTCCGCCGTGATGCCGGCCGGCAGCTGCTTGAGCCGCACGACCATCCGGGAGGACAACCCACAGCCCCGCCGCAGAAACGACTGCACCGTCTCGCCGTCATACGACGGCGGGACGGTGTAGGTAAGCGTCTCCATCAGACGGTGACCATCCAGTGGAACGGATCGGGCAGCTTGCCGTTCTGGATCCCGGTCAGGGTATCGTACAGCTTTTGCGCCACCTCGCCGATCTTTCCGCCGTTGATCGTGAGCACCATGTCCTCGTCCACCTTCAGCTCGCCGATCGGAGAGATGACCGCCGCCGTGCCGGTGCCGAACGCCTCGTCCAGCGTGCCGCTCTGCGCGGCCTCCACCACCTCATCCACCGACAGCCGGCGCTCGGTGACCGTGTAGCCCCACGAGCGCAGCAGATCGATACAGGACATGCGGGTAATACCGCTTAAAATGCTGCCGTTTTCCAGCGAGGGGGTGACAATCTCCCCGCCGATCTTGAAGAACACGTTCATCGTGCCCACTTCTTCGATGTATTTGCGCTCCACGCCGTCCAGCCAGAGGACCTGCGTGTAGCCCTGCTTCTCCGCATCGTCCTGCGCCTTGAGGGAGGCGGCATAGTTGCCGGCGGTCTTGGTGAATCCCATGCCGCCGCGCACCGCACGGACGTATTTCCGCTCGATATAAATACGCACCGGGTCAATCCCCTCCGGATAGTACGCGCCCACCGGGCTGAGAACGATGATGAACAGCAGATGGTGCGCCGGGTGCACCCCGAGATGCGGATCCACCGCAATGATGAACGGGCGGATGTAGAGCGCGGTGCCCTCCCCCTCCGGGATCCAGTCCTGATCCAGCCGCACGAGCGTCTTGACCGCCTCCACGCCGAGCTGCTCGTCGATCAGCGGGATGCACAGCCGCTCGTTCGACACGTTCAGCCGCGCCATGTTCCGGTCGGGCCGGAACAGCAGCACCTTCCCGTCCGGCGCACGGTAGGCCTTCATGCCCTCGAACACCTCCTGGCCATAGTGCAGGCACATGGCGGCGGGGTCGAGCGACAGCGGCCCGTATGGCACCACGCGGGGGTCATGCCAGCCCTGGCCCTCGTCATAGTTCATCAGAAACATGTGGTCGGTGAAATAGTTGCCAAACCCGAGCGCCGCACCCTTGGCGGGCTTTTGTTTCGGCGCGGTGGTCTTTTCGATCCGGATCTCCATCTTGCAGCACTTCCCCTGTTGGAATTTCTCATCTATTATAGACCCGGTTGTATAAAAATGCAAGTGGGCGCGCAGAAAAATGCACAGAAAAATGCATGGAAAAATCCCGCGCGGCTGTGCGCGCGGGAATACCGCCGGATTAGCCGGCGGTGTCAGTCATGTCCAGCAGATAGAGCTCTTCGCAGATCGACCGGAAAATGGGGGCAGAGGTCTCCCCTCTCGCGTCGCGGTTCTCCACCAGCACCGTGACCACATATTTCGGATCGTCCGCGGGATAATAGCCCGCAAACCAGCTCTGGACCACTTCGATGCCGTCCTCGATCCAGCCGGTCTCGGCGGTACCGCTTTTTCCCCCTGCGCCCTCCGGGAAGGGCTGCGCGTCCGGGGAGGTGCCCTCGTCCGTCACGACGCCGAGCATCATCTCCCGGATGGTGTTCGCAGTCTGTTCGGAGAACACCCGCTGCGGCAGAGAGACCGTCGCCTCGGTGAACTCACCGTTTTCATCCACCGTGCCTTTGATCAGTGTCGGCGCGATGACCTCCCCGCCGTTGACGATGGTCGCGACCAGCTGTGCGATGTGCACCGGGGTCGCCATCAGCCCTCCCTGCCCGATCGACAGGTTGGCAAGCGAACCGGCGGTGCGTATCTCCTCCCGGTCGGGGAGCAGTGCACGCGCAGTCTGATAATTCTCGGCAAGCACCAGCGGCCGGTTGAACCCGAGCTCCACCGCCATATCATAGATCGCGTCGCCTCCCACCAGCTGCGCGAGCTGCATGAAATACGGATTGCAGGACTTTGCGAGCGCCTGCGGCAGGTTCAGCGTCCCGTGGCCCCAGAGGTTATAGCAGTGGAAGGACATGTCCCCGATCGTCACCTGGCCGTCACAGTAAAAGGTGGTGTCGAGAGGAATCCCCTGCTCCAGTGCCGCCGCGGTCGTCACGAGCTTGAACACCGACCCGCAGTTATAGTTCGTGATCGCCCGGTTGAGCAGCGGCGCGCCGGGGTCGTCGAGACTGTCCGCCACCGTATCCGGCTGATAGTCGGGCAGGCTGACCATCGCGAGGATCCGGCCGGTGTCCGGCTCCATCACCACCACCGCCCCGCGGGTCATCCCCTCTCTGGCCGCGTCCTCCGCGATCCTCTGGATCTCGCTGTCGATGGTCAGCACCACGCCACCCTGTGCCCGGCCGAGCGTGTTCGACGTCTCCGCCGCGATCCCCTGCATCGGCAATCCCATCGCGTCCACGCCGTAGGTGATCGTCGCCTCGCCCGCAAAGGATTGCAGCAGCTCGTCATAGGCGTATTCGATCCCGGTCACGCCCTCCCGACCGGTACTGTCCACATACCCGATCACATGCGGGGCGAGCAGACGGCCGCTGTAGCGCACGGGCACCTGTACCTGTTGAAGCCCGTCCACGATCGGCAGCAGCCGGTCGAGCGCCGTGACCACCGGTTTGCCGTCCTGCAGCCGGTCGAGCAGGGTCGCCAGCTCCTCGCCGGACAGGTTTTCGGAGAGCACCAACAGCGTCTCGGGATATGGGGCGACGCTCGCGCGGTAAGCGGTGCCGGTGTTGACGAGCGGGCGCAGGTTGGTATCATAAATTGTGCCGCGGCTCTCGCCGATTGTCAGGGTCATGCTCGCCTGCTGCTCGGAGGCCTGTGCCAGCGTCCCCTGGGAGAGATAGAGCACCCGCAACACCACCGTGCCGAACAGAAACAACAGGGCGACAAACAGGCTCAACATGCGTTTTCTCATAATACAAAGACTCCTTTCGCGGGAGACTGCTTCACTCGTAGTCTGCCCGCGAAAGGAGCGGTTTAATCGGTCTGTCGCACGCGAAACAGCGTGCCCGGCCGCAGCGGCCGGTCAAAGGGAAAGGTGAGTTCCATCATCGGGTGGGGCGCGGCCTCGATCGGTCGCCGGTCTCTGTCAAACAGCGCCGTCACCGTGTAGTCAAACGGGCGGGAGAGCGGCTCGAGCACACTGCAGCAGTCCCCCGCCTGAAAGCGGTTGCGCTGGGTGAGGCGCAGCCAGCCGTCGTCATCGTACCCCTCGACCACCGCGGCCACCTTGTACGGCCGCAGATAGCCGCCCGCCTTCGTGTTCTGCGCGGGGCTGCCAAAATAAAAGCCGGTGCCGTACGGCCGGTGGCTGACCTTGTTCAGCTCTTCGATCAGCCAGGGCTCCGGCCGGTAGTGGGGATCGCAGCCCGACGCTATGTAGCCGTCCACCGCGAGCCGGTAGGCGTTGGCCGTGACCGCGACATAATACGGCGCCTTGGCGCGCCCCTCGATCTTGAAGGAGGACACGCCCGCTTCCGCGAGCGCCGCCACATGCTCGATCATGCACAGATCGTTTGCGTTGAAGAGATAGGTGCCGCCCTCGTCCTGCTCCACCCCGAAAGAGAGCCCCGGGCGGGTCGGCTCGCGCAGCTCGTAAGCCCAGC
>DXWE01000021.1:8517-13343 GCA_019417045.1 Oscillospiraceae bacterium | reverse complement strand
CGGCAGGGCTGCGCGCAGTCCCCGCCGTTCGCGTCCCGCCCGGTCAGGTAGTTTGAGAGCACGCACCGTCCCGAGACCGACATGCACATCGCCCCGTGCACGAAACACTCGAGTTCCAGCGAGGGCGGCGTGTGCGCGCGGATCGCCGCGATCTCCGACAGCGACAGCTCCCGCGCAAGCACCACCCGCGATGCGCCGAAATCATGCAGAAACCGCGCGGTTTCGGAATTGACCACCCCGAGCTGGGTGGACACGTGGAGCGCCACTTTCGGCGCATACCGCCGGCACAGCCCCATCACACCGGGATCCGCCGCGATCACTGCGTCCGCACCGATCTCCTGCAAAAACGAGAGGTAGTCCGGCAGGGCGGGCAGCTCGCACTCCCGCGGCAGGGTGTTGCACGCCACATAGACCTTCTTCCCCGCGGCGTGCACGGTGTGCACCGCCTCTTGCAGCCCCGTCTCGTCGAAATTTCGCGGCGCCGAGCGCATGCCGAACCGCTCCCCCGCGAGATACACCGCGTCCGCGCCGAACAGCAGAGCGGCGCGCAGCCGCTCTGCATCTCCGGCCGGGCTGAGAACCTCCGGCTTACGCATGGATCCCGATGCCGTATTTCTCACAGATGGCGACATGCTCCTCATACGTCTCCGAGTAGTAGGTCACGGTCGGGTCGACCGTCCAATCGGTTGCAAAATAGTAGCAGTCTACGATATCCGATTCCTCCGACGGGTTCACCACCGCCGTCAGCGCGTCCAGCCCGGGATTGCAGATCGCGCCCACCGGCAGACCGTCCCGCTGATACGTGTCATACGCCACATTCATGACCGCATCGTCCGAAATGCCGGGGAAGAACTGCGTCGCATAGGCGATCGTGCTGTCCAGTTCGAGTTTCGGGTAACGGGTCGGGTCCTCCAGCCGGTTCCAGATCACGCGGGCCACGCGCTTCATATCGGTCGGGTTATCCGCCTCCGATTGCAGCAGCGAGGCGAACACCACCGCCTGGTCCACCGTCAGCCCGCGCGCCTTGATGGCCGCGCGCATCTTGGTGTCCACCCGCGCCTCAAAGTTGTTGAGGAATTTCTTGACCACCGAGGTCGGGGAATCCCCCTCGTAAAAATCATATGTGTCGGGGAACAGATACCCCTCCAGCCAATACACCCGGTTCTCATAGCCCGACTGACCGACCGGGAGATCCTTGACAAAATCGAACATGGTGAAGTCGCCGTTTTTGACCGTGTCGAGGAACTCCGTCGCCGAGCAGACATTGTTCTCCTCCAACAGCTCCGCTATCTCCAGCACGCCGATCCCCTCCGGGAAGGTCACCCGCACCACCGTGCGGTTCGGAATCTCCTGCATGGCGGCCACCAGCCCGCTGTAGCCCATGCTCCCCGACAGGGTGAATTCCCCCGACTGGAAGGTCCCCGCCACATCCCGCAGCGCCGCGTACAGCCGGAAAATCAGCTTTTGGGAGATCAAACCGTTGTCATAGAGCAGATCCGTGATCTCCCCCATGCTCGCGTCCTCCGGGATGACGACGTTCACCGTCTCGGAGGACTTGTTGATCCCCGCCATATCAATGCCGCCTGCAATGATAAAATAGGACAGCACACCGGCGACCACCAGCACGCCGACCACATACATCAGCCGGCTGTAGCAGCCAAGCATGCGCCACGTATCCCTGCTGCGGCGCTTTTTCCCCTTCTCCTTGGGAGCCGCGTGCGCCGCTGCGGCGTGCTCCGCCTGCCGGTCCGGCGCGTCCGGTTCCTCCTGCGGTACCATCGGCTCCGTCCAGTTCCCCGCAGCGGAAGCGGGTGACACGGCCGGCATCTCCTGTGTGGCGCCGAGATCCTCTGCCGCCGATACGGCCGGTACTTGCACCGGCGGCTCACTCTCGACCGAACCATCGCCAGCCGTCTGTGCAAATTCGTCGTCCAGATCCAGCTGCAACTGGAATCCGGCGACCTTCTGACTGCGCTTTTCCTGCAGCTCCTGCTCCAGCTCGCTCTCCGGCTCCGGCGGCGCAGCAGCCGGTGCCTGCGCGGCGGGCGGCGGAACCGGCCGGCTGCTTTTACCGGGATTTCCGCTCTTCTCCGCCTCCAGTTCCGCCAGTATTTTCTCGAGTTCGTCCGCCAAAGCGTTCACGCTCCTTTGATTCGTCGGATGTACGCGTCGGTCACGAGCACCTGCGCCGGTCGGTCGTACCGCCCGTGCGGCAGGCGCCGCCGCACGCAGCTGCTGTAGCAGATCCCCGCCACAAACCCGGTAAACCGGGCGAGGAACCGATCGTAATACCCCTTGCCGTAGCCAAGGCGGTATCCCGCCTCATCATAACACAGCGCGGGTACCAGACACAAGCCCCCCCTGTCCGGGCTCCACAGCTTTTTCGGATCGGGGACGGGTTCCAGCACGCCGAAGCTGCCGGGACGCAACTCCTCCAGTGCGGCAATACAGTAAAACTCCATCTCCCGCGTGTGCGGCACACAGCGGGGCACCGCCACCCGCTTGCCCTGGTCCAGCGCACGCCGAATCAGGGCGTGGGTGTCCACCTCGATCGGCGTGGACACATAACAGAGCAGCGTATCGGATTTGCCGTACTGCCACAGCCGCTCGACATTTTCGAGCACCGCCCGATCGGCTGCGGCCTTCTCCTCGGGCGACATCGCCCGGCGCAGCGCCTTATAGTGTTCCCGCAATTCGATTTTCTGGGAATATACGCGATTCACGGGCATTGCATCGACACCCGCACCGCCTCCGCCTTTTCCGGCGAGACCAGTGCCGCCACCAGGGCCAGTCCGAACGGGATCGCCACCCCGGCACCCTTGGCCGTGACGATCCGGCCATCGGTCACGACCGCGTCGGGCAAAAGCGACGCGCCTGCCAGCTCTTTCTCAAAGCCCGGAAAACAGGTGGCCTGCTTCCCGCGCAGCAGGCCCTTGTGGCCCAGCACGGAGGGAGCGGCGCAAATGGCCCCGATAACCAGCTCATGCGCATCCGCAAATTCCAGGAATTTCGTCACCACCCGCGAACGGTCGAGATGCGTTGTGCCCGGCATGCCGCCCGGCAGCACCACCGCCTGCAGCCCGTCGGTCGTCACGTCCCGTTCGGTGATGTCGCACACCACCGGGATCCCATGGGATCCGCTTACCGTCTGGCCGCCGATCCCCACTGTCTGAACCTGCACGCCCGCGCGCCGCAGGATATCCACCGGCGCGAGTGCCTCGACCTCTTCAAATCCGTCCGCCAAAAACACATAGACCATAGCGATACCTCCCCGTACGGAATTTCCAACTGCTTCTTCCTATTCCAGCGCCAAACCCATGTAAGGTTTTGTCTCCTGCCCCTCCGCTCTCCACACATCTTCGTGAAGCGGGCAGAGCACGCCAAACGGGCGTGCCCGGCCCTCCGTAGCCGGATATCGCGCACAAATTGTCTGACAAGGGAACCGCCTTGCCAGAGAGGCCAGCACTGCCCGGCGGTCCTCCGGCGCACACCATAGCTCCCTCACCTGCAGGACATCCTCCTCTGTCTCACAGACCGCACAGCCCCTGGGCGTCACCGCCAGACCGCCCGCGTCTCCCGCCAGATCCCGGGCGTATGCCAGCACATCTGTCCCCCACTCCACCCAGAGGGGCAGCGCCGCCCCAAACCCGCTGCGAACCCGGGCATAGGTGTCCGGGGAAACCAGCGTCACCGGCAGGCAATCGGCATCTTCCCGCAGTTGCGCGCGCGTATAGATCTCCTGTGTCGCATAAAAATAGGGAACGTAACCAAACCGGCGGTAAAACGGGAACAGCCCGTCACTCGCCGGACGCAGGAAAGAGGCCGCGCAGCCATCCTCCCGCGCGCGGCGCTGCGCCTCCTGCAACAGTTCCCCAAATATCCCCCTGCCCCGATACGGAGGCAGGGTGGCGGCGGCATAGATATACTGCGCGGGCAGTGTCTGTTCTCCCCGACGCAGTTGCGCATCGAGCATCCACACCATTGAAACCGGCCCGCCGTCCATCTCACAGACCAGACAGTGGCGCGCGGGCGGGAATACCCGTACAAACTGCGCCGCATAGGCCGGATCCTCCTCAAAGCTCTGCGCCCAGATCTCGAGCAGCCGACCGGACTCCGCCGCAAAGGCCATCCGCTTTACATTCATCAGGACTCACCTTTCGGACGCGATATATTTCTCCAGCAGGATTGCCGGGTGGTACGACTCCTTGGCCTTGCGCAGGCCCTCGAGTCCCATGTCATTCTCCCGGTTGATATAGGTATATGCCGCCCACTCACGGGTCACGGCCTCCCGGTTGATGATGGGATACAGCCCCGCGAATGCCGGCAGCGCCTTCTCCACATGTACGTCGATCATCTCGTCATTGATCGGCGATCCAAATGTAAAGGCTCTTGCCTTTCCATCTACTCGGATCAGGCCACCGGACAGCCGGAGCGCCTCCCAGTGGCCGAGCGCCTCCTGAATGGCGCAGCACTCCGCCCGCAGCTCGGGATTGGCGCTGGTCTTGCAGTTGCCCCGCTGCCGGCACCAGTCCTGTGCGAGCGCGGCCACCTCCGGGATGTTCTCCCGGGTGATCGTCTCGTATTCCCACGCATATTGCCGGGAAAACGCGGCAATATGGTTGCGCTTGCCATGATATTTCCGCCCGGCGAGCTGGGACAGGTCGCTCTGCCTGTAGATATAATCGAAATCGTCCCGCGAAGGGGTGAAGGAGAATTTCCCGGGAAACAGCGTCTCCAGCCGGGAGACCGTCTCCCGGTCCTCCCCAAACAGCCGGAGCTTGTGCCCCCGCGCGTGGGCGTCCTCGAGCAGCAGCTCGACCCCCTCT
>DXWE01000021.1:0-8507 GCA_019417045.1 Oscillospiraceae bacterium | reverse complement strand
CCGCCGGTGCGGAGAAACACATGCGTGCCGTCGGTGGCGATCTCATTATGGTAGTGCCGGCGCCACATATAGATCGTGGTAAACGAGGTCTCACACGCCATGCGGCCGCTGGCTCTCAGCAGCGGCGCGGCCCAGGCGGCATCCTCCAGGGTGGGGATGTGAAACTCCAGTCGGGTTTTTGTCTCAATCATGCAGTAGCCTCTCCAATTGCTCGATCAATTTCCGGGTGACCGCCTCTCGCGGCAGCGGGCGGTCCGCCTCCCAGCAGGGCAGAACGGTCCAGTGATCCTGCCCCGCCGCATAGAGCGCCGCTTCCCGGCACCGGCGCAGGAAAGGCAGGTCACGCTCGTGGATATCCTTCTTTTTCTCATCCCCCGCGTACCGCCCGGACAGCAGGCGCTGGGAAATCTCAAGCGGCATGTCGAGAAAGAGCACCTGGTCCGGCCGCGGCAGTCTGAGCTTTTCATACTCATAGTCCCACAACCAGCGAAGATACCCGTCCCATTCCTCCCGCGGGAGCTTCGCCATCTGGTAGATCGCGTTGGAGGTCGTGTACCGCGCGGCGAGGATCAGATCGCCGGCCGCATAGCTCTTTTCCCAGAACTGCTTGTAGCTCGCATAACGGTCGACCGCATAGAAGGAGGAGACCGCGTACACGTTCACCGCCGTGGGGTCGCCCCCGAAATCCCCCGCGAGGTACTGCCTGACCAGAGCGGACGACGGCTGCGCATAATCCGGAAAGGAGATGCGTTTATAGGGTATCCCTCTATGGGACAAATACTCGTCCAGCCGCTGCAGCTGCGTGGATTTTCCGCTCCCGTCCAGTCCGTCGAGCACCACCAGCCTGCCCATCACATCTGCTCCTTCATCGCCTGGTATTTCTCCCGCATCTCCGCCATGCGCCCACAGCTCATCTTCCCCTCCGGGCACGCGCCATTCACACACGGCGGCCCGGCGTGGCGGAAGAGGTGCGGCGCAACCTCGAGACACAGCGCGAGCATCCGCTCGGCCAGCTCCCGGATCTCCCACTGCGCACGGTTGCAGCAGCGGTGCCGGAAAAAGTTGTGCAGCGAGCGGGCGTTCATCGTCACCATCAGCTTGGTGGCGCACGCGTTCGGCAGCACGAATCGCGCGTCCTCGATCGCGCGCTTTTCCGCCTGCCGGTCCGCCGTTTTCTCCGCGACGCCGGCTTTCAACAGATCGGACTTGTGCTTCTCTTTCAGGAGCGCGGTCAGCGACTCATAGTGCCGCTGGTCCTCCTCCATCGCGCGCAGGTATTCCGCCTTCGCCTCCGGAATGGCGGCGATCTCGGGTGGAACGACATATTCAAACTGGGATTCGGTCACGTACCGCTGGCTCTGCACACTGTAGGACGCGAGCCGGTGGCGGGTAATCTGGGCGAGCAGCGACCGCGACACCCCCTCAATCCCAAACGTGAACGACGCGTGCTCGATCGGGCTCTCGTGCCCGATCTCGGACAGCATGTCCACAAACGAGGCGGTTTTCTCCTCGGTCAGCGCCTCCTGCACGTCTGCAATCGACGCCGCCGAATAACACAGCCGCGCCGCCGACGCCACCGTCCGTTCCGGCTGCGGCGTATGGGCGATCAGCGTCACCTTCATGTCGCTCTCCCCCTTTGCAATGAATTCATATCAGTATACCAGATTTCAAGCCGGTTGGCAAGTCCGTTTCCCATACTCACAGCGTGATAAACGGCAGCATCGCCTCATACCGCTTCTCCCCGATCCCGCTGACCTCCAGCAGTTCCTCCAGGCTGTCGAATCCACCGTGCGATTCCCGGTAGGCAATGATCCGGGAGGCGAGCACCTCCCCGATCCCCTGTATCTCCATCAGCTCCTCGGCGGTCGCCGTGTTGAGGGAGATCTTACCGGCGCGCCGTGTCGTACCGGTCGTCTCCGCGTCTGAGGCCGGACCGGAATTCGTCGGAGCCCCGGTTTCGGAAGCGGGACCTTCTGTCGTCGCCGACACGGTCGATTCTTCCCTTGTCGTGGCGCTCGTATTGTCCACCATGATTGCAGGCGACAGATCGGGCGTCGTGACCACCGCCAGCAGCACGATTCCCACACACAGCGCCGCCGCCATCCCATAGAGCGCCAGAATTTTCCTGTCCACCGCCTCACCACCCAACGCAGAAAGTGCATGGTCTTCGTACATTGTAGCACACTTTGGCGAATCGTTCCAGTTTTTGTCGAAGGGGCCGCACGACACCGGGTCTTGCAAGATCCGGAAAAATCGGTTATAGTTATACTTTGGAGTATCGAGAAAGGACGGCAGAGCAATGGAAAAAGGCAGAAAGACCGTCAACGATCTGAAGATCGGGGAACACGCACTGGTCACCGGGCTCGGGTGTTCGGGGGCGCTGCGCCGGCGGATCATCGACATGGGGATCACCCCCGGCGCGCTCGTCATCATGCGCCGGGCCGCCCCGATGGGCGACCCGCTCGAGATCAACGTACGCGGCTATGAGCTGAGCATCCGCCGGTCCGAGGCGATGGAGATCGAAGTGGAACCGTGTGACGCCTGAGAGACGGCGCAGCTGATTGTAAAGGACGGATCGAGCTATGGGCTATACCTATGCGCTTGCCGGCAACCCCAACTGCGGCAAGACCACCCTGTTCAATGAACTGACCGGCCAGAACCAGTATGTCGGCAACTGGCCGGGAGTGACGGTGGAGAAAAAGGCGGGCAAGCTGAAGAGCCACGGCGAGTCGGTCACGGTGGTCGACCTGCCGGGCATCTATTCCCTCTCCCCCTACACGGCGGAGGAGATGGTCAGCCGCAACATGCTGTTGCAGGACAAACCCGACGTGATCCTCGACGTGGTGGACGCGACCAACCTCGAGCGGAACCTCTATCTGACGCTGCAAATGGCGGAACTCGGCCGGCCGATGGTCATCGCGCTCAATATGATGGACCTGCTCAAGAGCAACGGGCTGGTGATCGACCCGCAAAAGCTCGAGCACCTGCTCGGGATCCCGGTGGTGCCGATCGCGGCAAGCAAGGGGCAGGGGGTCAAGGAGCTGGTCGACCGCGCGTATCACGAGGGCGCGCTCAAGACCGCCAAAGAGGCGCCCCGGTTTGACGAACAGCGCCTGTCCGAGCGAATCGAGCGCACCTATGCCGGCAACGGCTATATCCAGCACCAGCTGCACGACCGGCGGGAGCACCATGCGTCCCAGTACCTCTCCACCTATGTCATCGACGAGATCTATTCGGCGCCCGTGATGGAGGCGCTGCTGCGCATTGAGGACATCATCGAGCCGAAATGCCTCCAAAAGGGGCTCCCGCTGCGGTGGACGGCGGTCAAGATCGTGGACGACGACACCCCTACCATCGAATCGCTCGGGCTGACCGACGGGGAGGCCCATCTGATCGAGGAGATCGTGTCCTCGCTGGAGAGCCGCGACATGCAGCGCGACATGGTGATCGCCGACCAGAAATACAAGTTTATCTGTCGGGTGTGCGCGCAGTGCGTCACCCGGCTCAAGCCCGCCGGGGAACTCACCCTGTCCGACCGGATTGACGCGGTGCTCACCAACAAATATCTCGCCCTGCCGCTGTTCATCGGGATCATGGCGCTCGTGTTCTTCCTCACGTTCGGGTCGATCGGCGCATTTCTGACCGACCGGCTGGACGCGTGGATCACCGACTCGTTCGCCCCTTGGGCCGCGGCCGGGCTGCAAAATCTCGGCGCGTCCGACTGGGCGGTCAGCCTCGTGTGCGACGGGGTCATCACGGGGGTCGGATCGATTGTCTCCTTCTTCCCACAGATCCTGCTGCTGTTCTTCTTCCTCTCGATCCTCGAGGACAGCGGCTACATGGCCCGCGCGGCCTTTATCATGGATAAGCTGCTGCACAAGACCGGGCTGTCCGGGCGGTCGTTCGTCCCGATGCTGATGGGGTTCGGCTGCTCGGTGCCGGGCATTATGGCCGCCCGCACGCTCGACAACGAGCGCGACCGGCGGCTGACCATCATCCTCACGCCGTTCATGTCCTGTTCGGCCAAGATGCCGGTCTACGCCCTGTTCATCGCGGCGTTCTTCCCCGGCTACCGCTGGATCATCATTCTGAGCATCTATGCGCTCGGGCTGATCATGGCCATCGTGTGTGCGATCATCCTCAACCACACGGTGCTCAAGGGCGGGCACGCGCCCTTTGTGATGGAGCTGCCCCCCTACCGCCTGCCCACCGTCAAGACGCTGTGGCGGCACCTCTATGAGCGGATCAAGGATTTCGCCGTGCGCGCCGGCACCATCCTGCTCGCGGCATCCATCGTCGTGTGGTTTTTGCGCTCTTTCTCGCTGGAGGGCGGGTTCCATCTGCTCTCGGAGGACCAGATGGGCCAGAGTATCCTCGCCACCATCGGCCGCTGGATCGCCCCGCTGTTTATCCCGCTCGGGTTCGGGTTCTGGCAGGCCGCGGTTGCGCTGCTCAGCGGCTTCATCGCCAAGGAGGCGGTGGTCGGCACCCTCTCGATCCTGCTCGGCACCACCACCGACGCCGCGATCCAGACCGCGCTGCAGGGGCTCTTCTCCCCGGTGGCGGCACTCTCGTTCCTTACGTTTGTACTGCTCTATGCACCGTGTGTCGCGGCCTTCTCCGCCATGCGCCGCGAGATGCACTCCCTCAAATGGGCGCTCGGCGCGATCGGGTTCCAGACCGCGGTGGCGTGGATCGTCTCGTTTATGGTCTACCAGTTCGGCACCCTGATCGTCAACCTCGTCGCCCGGCTGTAGGCACATATCTCAAAGGGGTGTTCTTCCTGTGTGGGAAGAACACCCCTTTTTTGTCACAGGCCAAGGGCTTCGTGGCACTGCCGCATACCGGCGATACACTCCCCGATCACCTGGTCGAGCGGAAGGCCGAGCATCTCACAGCCGCGAAGGATCACCTCCCGGTTGACCCCCGCCGCAAATTTCTTATCCTTGAACTTCTTTTTCACGCTGGCAGTCTCGAGATCCATCACCGAGTGCGACGGACGCAGGATCGCCGTGGCCGTAATCAGGCCGCTCAGCTCGTCCACCGTGTACAGTACCTTTTCCATGTACAGCGTGGGCTCCACTTCCGTCACCAGGCCATAGCCGTGGCTGACCACCGCGTGGATGAACGCCTCGTCATACCCGGCCTGTCCCAGCAGCTCCACTGCCTTGCGGCAGTGCTCCTCGGGATACTGCTCATAATCGACGTCGTGCAGCAGCCCGACCGCGCCCCAGTATTCGGGATCCTCGCCCTTCTTCTCCGCAAAATGGCGCAGGATCGCCTCCACCGTGAGGCCGTGTTTGACCAGCGCCTCGCTTTTGGTATACTGCCTGAGCAGCTCGAGTGCCTGCTCTCTCTGAATCGTCATCTCTCATACCTCCGCCCATTCCGACCAGTTCGAGGTGAACTGGTTGATATCATACACGCCCGACCGCATCGCGTCGAGATGCGGCAGCACCCGGCCGGTGCCGATCGCCACGCAGTCCGCGGGATGCTCCGCCACCCGGCAGGGGGTACGGGTCTCCCGCTGCAGGAATTCCGCCATCCCTGCAAGCCCGGCGCCGCCGCCCGTGAGCACCATCCCGTCCTCCATCACATCTCCCGCAAGCTCCGGTGGGGTGTTCTCGAGCACCCACTGCACCGCCTGCAAGATCTCTGACAACGGCTCCTGAAGATACTGCCAGACCGTGTGCGCGTCCACCTGCCGGCTGCGCGGCAGCCCGGTGAGCATGTCCCGGCCACGCACCGCCATCACGGGGTTGTCCTCCCCCGGCAGCGCACTGCCGATCTGCTTTTTCACCGCCTCCGCGGTGAGCTTGCCGATCAGGTGGCCCTGTCCCGCGCGCAGTCCGCGGACGATCGCCTCGTCCAGATCGTCCCCACCGACCCGCAGCGACCGGCCGCACGCCACCCCGCGCAGGGACAGCACCGCGATATCCGTCGTCCCGGCGCCGAGATCCACCACCATGCACCCGCGTGGCGCGCGGATCTCGAGCCCCGCGCCGACCGCCGCGGCAACATAGTTCTCCACCAGCGCCACCCGGCGGATACCTGCGGCTGTGGCCGCCTTCACCACCGAGCGCTGTTCCACTTCGGTCACGAGAGCCGGAATACTCACCGCCGCGCGCGGTTTGAACACCTTATAGGCGCACACCTTGCGCACCAGATAGGTCAACAGCTGCTGGGCATAGTCGCTGTCCGAGATCACCCCGCCCTTCATCGGGCGGATCAGCCGGATGGTGGGGGGCTCTCTCCCGATCATCTCCTGCGCCTCGCGGCCGCCCGCAATCAGCCGGCCGGTCTTCTCCTCCACCGCGAGCACCGCCGGTTCCCGAAGCACCACCCCGTGCCCCTCCTGATAGATCGCCACTTTTGAGGTGCCGAGGTCGATCCCCAGCTTGGTGCCGGTCATGCCGCGCCCCCCTTTCCTGCCGTTTTGTTCCTGATTCCATCCTGCCTCACAGACCGCCGGCGCTTCGCTCAGGCGGACTCGGCCGTGTCCGTCAGATCCGGCGTGCGCCGGATCTCCTCCTTATCCTCTGACAGCCAGGTGATCGCCGCCGTCACCGCACACACCTCGGACGCGCCATAGATCTTGAGCATCTTTGCGCACTCGTCCAGCGTCGAGCCGGTCGTCATCACATCGTCCACCAGCAGGATCCGCTTGTCCTTCACGTCGCAGTGCGGATCCACATCGAACACGCCGGCGAGGTTGCCGCGTCTCTCCATAGCGGTGAGTTCCTTCTGTGGCCGGGTCTCGCGCACCTTGCGCAGCCCGTTTTCCACCGGCAGGTTCACGAGGCTCCCCAGCTCCTGTGCGAGCAGCTCACTGTGGTTGTACCCCTTCTCCTTATATTCGCCGTCCGTCATCGGGACCGGCACCGCAAAGTCGAACACCTCCGTGTCGTAGTCGTCCCGGTAGCTGAACAGCATCTCCTCGGCGAACACCTCCGCGATATACCGGTACCCGGTCCGTTTGAGCCGGAGGATCCCCTCTTTGGCCGCCCCTTCATACACGAGCGGCGAGATGATTTTATCAAAATAATGAGACGCCTTCTGCCCACAGTCGCACACGGTACGCGAGCGCCCACACGCCGTGCACAGCGGGGGCAGCTGATAGAGCAGATGGTTCCTGCACTCGTCGCACACCTGCTGTTCCACACGGATCACCTGCCCGCAGCAGGCACAGCGTTCCGGGAACAGGACGGCGAGAAAATGCCGTTTGAACCATTTGAAATCCCTGGTCCTCTTGGTCTCGTCACCACTCACTGTGAGGTCTCCTTTTCGCCGCTCAAAAAATGGCACAGCGCGCTGTAGCGCAATGTCTTCCGGTTATTCTCCACCATCTGCGCCACCGTCTCCCGGCTGCCGACCACGATGAGCAGGCTCTTGGCCCGCGTCACCGCCGTGTACAGCAGGTGCCGGTAACACAGCTGTCTTTGTATATGATACAGCGGCAGGATCACCGTGTCAAATTCGCTACCCTGGCTCTTGTGCACCGTGATCGCATACGCAAAATCCAGATCCTCCGCGTCCTGCTTGGTATAGACCGCGACCCGGTCGTCATACTGTACGCTGAGCGTCTCCTCCCGCCGGTTGATCTCAATGAGGATCCCGATGTCCCCATTGAACACGCCGGTGCCGAACTCCCCGTTCCCGCGCGTCCAGCCGATATCGTAATTGTTGCGGGTGTGCATCACCTTGTCCCCCGCCCGGAAGGTCCGCTCCCCCACCGTGATCTCCGGCTTTTCCGGGGAGGGGGGATTGAGCAGCCGTTGCAGCTGCCGATTGAGCTCCACCGTCCCGAGTTCTCCCTTGCGGCCGGGGCAGAGCACCTGGATCCCGCCATAGACCGACGTACCGTACCGCGCGGGCAGCCGCCGGACGCACAGGTCGCACACCGTGCGCCGCACCCCCTCCGCCGTCTGCTGCGGCAGCAGGAAGAAGTCGCCGGTCTTGCAGTCCAGCTGCGGCATCTCCCCTCGCACGATCCGGTGCGCGTTGGTCACGATCAGGCTCTCCATCGCCTGCCGGAACACCTGCGTCAGCGTGACCACCGGCACCGCGCCGCTGCGCATCAGGTCCCCGAGCACATTGCCGGCCCCCACCGCCGGCAGCTGGTCGGCATCCCCGACTAAAATCAGCCGGCTGCCCGGGCGCAGCGCGCGCAGCAAACTGTCGAACAGCAGCACGTCCACCATCGACAGCTCGTCCACCACCAGCGTATCGCACTCGAGCGGATTGCGCTCGTCCCGCGCAAACCGGGGCCGCTCGGTATCGTCCCACTGCACCTCGAGCAGCCGGTGCAGCGTCTTGGCCTCGTATCCGGTCACCTCCGAAATCCGCTTGGCAGCGCGCCCGGTCGGCGCCGCGACCGCCACGTCCGCCCCCGTCTCCGCCAGTAAGGAGAGCACGGCGCGCAGGGTGGTGGTCTTGCCGGTGCCGGGGCCGCCGGTCAGGATCAGCAGCCCCTGCTCCACCGCCGCACGGATCGCGCGGCGCTGCTG
>DXWE01000209.1 GCA_019417045.1 Oscillospiraceae bacterium | reverse complement strand
CTACTGCGGCACCGGGACGATCGGGCTGTCGATGGCCGCCCGCGCCCGTGAGGTCATCGGGGTGGAGATCGTCCCGCAGGCGGTGGAGGATGCGCGCCGCAATGCGGAGCAAAACGGGATTTCAAACGCGCGTTTCCTCTGTGCGGACGCGTCGGAGGCCGTGCGGCAGCTGGAGGCGGAGGGGGTGCGCCCGGATGTCGTGGTGCTCGACCCGCCCCGCAAGGGGTGCGGCGGGGATGTGCTTAAGGCGATCGGCCGCTTTGGCCCCCGGCGGGTGGTGTATGTCTCGTGCGATCCCGCGACGCTGGCGCGCGACTGCCGGCTGCTGGGAGATTTGGGCTACACGGTGCGGCGGGTCACGCCGGTGGACCTGTTCCCCCGCACCGCGCACGTCGAGGCGGTGGCGCTGCTCGAGCGGGAATAGAAGGTCGACGGTTCACCGGCGGCAATATGATTGAGGAAATGGGTAGACATCATGCGAATTTGCATTCTCTCCTGCAACACCGGCGAGGGGCACAACATGGCGGCGCGCGCAGTGCTCGAACAGGCCCGCGCGGCAGGCCACGAGGCGTGGCTGCAGGACATGTTTGTATTGGCGGGCAGCCGGGCCTCCAGAATCGTGGGCGGGGGCTATGTCGGCATTGTCAAGCACGCACCGTGGTTTTTCCGGTTTTTATACCGCGCCGGTGCGGCGCTCAGTTCGCCGCGGCACAAGTCGCCGGTCTATCAGGCAAACCGGCTGATGGCGAAGCGGGTGCGGGCGTATCTCCGGGAGAACCCGTGCGACGTCATTGTCACCACACATCTGTTCCCGGCCGAGACGCTGACCTGTTTGAAGCGGCGGGGAGAGCTGCCGCAGCCGGTGGTCGCAGTGGCGACCGACTACACCTGTATTCCCTTTTGGGAGGAGACGGAATGCGACTACTATATCCTGCCGCACCGAGACCTGATGGGGGAATTTGAGAAAAAGGGCCTGCCAAAGGAGAAGCTCCTGCCGCTCGGGATCCCGGTTGGCGGCCGGTTTGCCGAGCAGCGGGACAAGCGGGAGGCGCGTGCGGCCTGCTCGCTGCCGCCCGACCGTCCCGCCTATCTGGTCATGAGCGGGAGCATGGGGTTTGGCAGGATCAATGTGTTCGCGGCCAAGCTGCTGCGGGAGTGTACGGCGGAGGAGCAGATCGTCATCCTGTGCGGGCGAAACGAGCGGATGCGCCGGTCGCTGCAGCGGCAGTTCCGGGGAAACCCCCAGGTCCACGCGGTGGACTTTACCGACCGGGTGGCGGACTATATGGACGCGTGCGATGTGGTGTTCACGAAACCCGGCGGGCTGACCAGTACGGAGGCGGCAGTCAAACGGATCCCGATTGTACATACCGCGCCGATCCCCGGCTGCGAGACGGAGAACCTCCGTTTTTTTGAAGCGCACGGCATGTCTGTGGGGGAAGAGAAAATGGACAGGCAGATCAAGGCGGGCTGTCGGCTGCTGCGGGACGCGGCAGAGCGGCGGCGGATGACCCAGGCCCAGCAGACGCAGATCAATGCGCATGCTGCAAGTGACCTGGTGCGTTTTCTGGAACAGATAGGGAGGGGACAAGGCGTATGAATGCGCTGTGGTATGGCGTGTACATGGCCGCCGGATACGTGTCCGGCAGCGTGCTGTATGCCTATCTGCTGCCCCGGCTGTTGCGGCATATCGACATCACCGCACAGAGCGATGACGGCAATCCCGGCACCGCCAACGCGTTTGTGTATGCGGGGATCCCGGTGGGGATCCTCGTGGTGATCGCGGAGGTGGCGAAGGGATTTGTGCCGGTGTGGCTGGCGGCGCGGGTGCTGGACACCCGGAGGCTGTGGTTTGCGCTGGTGCTGGCGGCCCCGGTGGTGGGACACGCGTTCCCGTTTTGGCGGATCCGCGGCGGCGGCAAGGCGATCGCGGTCTCGTTCGGGGCGCTGCTCGGCCTGTGGCCGCAGTACCGCCCGGTGGCGATCCTCGCGGGGCTGTATCTGTTCTATTCGCTGATCGTCCGGATCCGGCCGCACAGCTACCGTTCGATCGTGACCTTTTTCTGCTTCGGCGTCCTCAGCTTTCTGCTGGTGGATTCGGCCGCCGTGGTGATCGGCAGCCTGCTGATCGCGGCGGTGGTGATCTATCAGCACCTGCGATGGATCCGGGGGGATACGTTTGGGGTTGAAGTGTGGCCGCTGCACAAATTGCGACAGTCGGCCAAGCAGCCGCCGCGCGACTGAGCGGGCCGCCCTGCCGCGGGGCTATTCCGGCGGTGCGGCCGAAAGGAGGGCACCATGCGCACGAGAGAGGACGCCATTGCCTACTGCCTGACGCTGCCGGGCGCGTATGAGGACTATC
>DXWE01000208.1 GCA_019417045.1 Oscillospiraceae bacterium | reverse complement strand
CATATAAAGCCCGCACGAACACTTGGTTTCGCGGTTTTTTTGTATCTGCTTCCAAAGATGATTTATTCAAAATTTTCGCAATAATATTGTGATTGAAATTAACAAAAAATGAATAATCGACACATAAAATTTTTTACCTCCCGCTCTGTTTATCAATACTGAGGATTATATCCCCTTAAAATGATGATTTTTTACCTCTATACTATATACAGAAACGTTTTGTAAGCATATTTCGAGAGGTGCAGGGAAGATGGCGGTGTTTATACCGAAACTATATAAGAAGAATCCCATCACCGTGCGGGTAGATGACCGAAAGCTAGAAAAAATTGACCGGTTGGCATGTCAATTTGATGTCAGCCGAAGCGAGCTGATAAATCAGTGTATTGATTACGCATTCGAACACATGCTTTCGCTGGCGGAAAACCGTTGATATCGTATTCATCTATTCCGATCCGGTTGTAAATCTCATAGGACATCAGATTTTCATATTGATGAGATGAAAATAGGGAATCTTCTGCCAAAGTCCGCCGGGAGCGCGCCCGCATATACTGTCCTGAACCGCAATTTATCTCGAGGAGGTGTACGCCTATGTTGATGATCGCGAGCGTCCGGCAGATCCGGCCGAACAGCCTGCTGGTGCGGGACCGGGCAACCGGCCAGAGCGTGCTCGTGCATACCCGCATGACCCGCTGCTTCCGGGTGGGGGACATCGTCAGCATCCTGTATAACGGGATCATGACCCGCAGCCTGCCGCCGCAGATCACGGCCATCCGGATCCGGCCCCTCTTCCCGCGCCGTCCATGCTATTAAACACCCGTATCGCCCGCCGGAGCGAACCGACCCGCTCCGGCGGCTTTTTTGCCTTTTGCACAGCGAAATCCCCGGACAGGCCGCTTGACAAAATCCCCCGCAGGCATATAATTGACTAGTCAAGTATTGATATATCAATACCGTCGCCGGGGGTGTGAGGATGGAAAAGACCTTTCACATGCTGCTGTACCGCGCGTTTCACGCGGAGAGGAACTGCCTGCGGCCCTCTTTGAACCAGATCGGGCTGGAGGTGGGCCAGCCGAAGCTGCTCGGCTACCTCTCGGCAAACGGCCCCTGCCGCCAAAACCAGCTGGCCGACTATTTCGAGATCGACTCGGCCGCGGTCTCACGCATGGTGGACGCGCTTGAAAAAAACGGGTTTGTGACCCGGCGGCCGGACGAACACAGCCGGCGGTGCAACTGGGTGGAACTCACCGGGAGTGGCCGGCAGGCATACGAGAGCTGGCGCGCCCGCTGCCGGGAGGTCGAAGCGGTCATGCTGCGGGACTTCTCGCCGGCCGAGCGGGAGCAGTTCGCCGGGTTTCTCGCCCGCGCCTATCAAAATCTGCGGGGGGAACAGGGGGGAGACACATGCGGGAACTGAAGCGGCTTTTTGGCTATCTCGGCCCCTATCGCAGGGACATGGTGATCGGGGCGCTGCTGGTCGCGATCGAGACCGGCTTTGAGCTGTTTATCCCCCTGCTCATGGCGGATCTGATCGACGTGGGGGTCGCGGGGCGCGACATCCCCTACATCCTGAACAAGGGGATCCAGATGGGGATCTGCGCGCTGCTGGCGCTGGCCACCGGGCTGCTGTACGCCCGGTTTGTGGCCCGCGCCTCCTACGGCTGGGGCGCCCGCATCCGGGAGGCGCAGTACGAACGGGTACAGGCATACGCCTTTTCCAATCTCGACCGGTTTGAGACCTCCTCCCTCATCACCCGCATGACCACCGACGTCACCGTGCTGCAAAACGCCGTCAACGGCGGGTTCCGCCCGCTCATCCGCGGGCCGATCATGCTGGTGATGGGCATCGCCCTCTCGTTTTGGATGAATCCGCGCCTGGCGCTGGTGTTTGTGGCCGGCGCGCCGGTGCTCGGCGTGCTGCTGTTTTTTATCCTGCGCCGGGTGGCGCCGATGTACGGCGCCCTGCAAAAGGTGGTGGACCGGCTGAACACCATCGTGCAGGAGGGGCTGACGGCCATCCGGGCGGTCAAGGCGTTTGTGCGGGGCGAGTACGAGGAGGAGAAGTTCCGGGAGGTCAACGCCGCGCTGACCGACACGAGCCAGCGGACCTTCCGCTGTGCCGTGCTCAACCTGCCGGCCTTCCAGCTCGTGATGTATGTCTCCATTGTCCTGATTATGTGGTTCGGCGGGAACATGATCCTGTCGTCCACTTTACAGGTGGGCGACCTCACGGGCTTTTTGAGCTATGTCTTCCAGGTCATGAACTCCATGATGATGATCTCCAACGTCTTTCTGCTGCTCACCCGCTCGCTCGCCAGCGCCCGGCGCATCGGGGAGGTGCTGGACGAACAGGTGGTTCTCGTCTCCCCGGAACACGCGGTGCGGGAG
>DXWE01000207.1 GCA_019417045.1 Oscillospiraceae bacterium | reverse complement strand
CCCCTGCCCCGGGCGGCCCGGAGGGAGGATCGGGGCGGCGGGCCGCCCGGGGCAGGGGAAAGTGCCGCCGGCCTATCCGCGCACGACGTTTTGGGGATGACCGGCAAGATAGGCGCGCAGGTTCTCCACCACCGTGTCGAGCAGCCGCTGCCGGGTCTCGAGCGGCGCCCATGCGACATGGGGGGTGATCGTGAGGCGCGGCGCGCCGGACAGGGCACAGTCCTCCCGCATGGGCTCTTCCGTGAGCACGTCCACCGCCGCGCCGGCGAGATGGCCGCTGTCGAGCGCCTCCCGCAGCGCGGGCTCGTCCACGATCGGGCCGCGCGCGGTGTTGATAAAAAAGGCGCCCGGCTTCATCGCCGCAAACGCCGCCCGGCCGAACAGGCCGCGGGTCTCTTCGGTCAGCGGGCAGTGCACCGACACGACGTCCGACCGGCGCAGCAGCTCTCCAAACGGGACAAACCGTACCCCTTCCGTGTCCGGCCGCGGGGTGCGGGTGTGCGCGAGTACCTCCATCTGAAACGCCTGCGCGATACGCGCCACCGCCCGCCCGATGCTGCCGAATCCCACAAGGCCCATCGTGCGGCCGCGCAGCTCGGCGGTCGGGTAGACAAACGGGCTGAAGGTGTCGCTGCGCTTCCAGCCGCCCCGCTCGACGAACGCGCGGTAGTCCGCCACCCGGCTGACATGCTCGAGCAGCAGCGCGAACGTGTGCTGTGCCACCGCGTCGGTCGAGTAGCCGCCCGCGTTGCACACCGTGATCCCCCGGGCGTTGGTATAGGAGAAATCGATGTTGTTGTACCCGGTCGCGAACAGGCCGATATAGCGCACGTGCGGCGCGCCTTTCAGGGTCTCTTCATTCATCGGGGCCTTGTTGCACAGCACGATGTCCGCCTCCCGCAGCCGGGTGGGCAACTCGTTCGGCGGGGTGAGCGGATAGGACACGACGCGGCCGAACGCGTCGAGTGCGGACAGCGACAGGTCGCCGTTTGTCAGTGTCTTGCTGTCGGGGATGACGAGGGTGAGCATGGGATCACGCCTTTCTCTCAGGGTAGGATCAGGGGATCAACAGCACGAGGGTGCCGCCGCACAGCAGCAGCAGCCCGATCAGGGAGCGGGGGGAGAGCTTTTCTTTCAGGAACAGGGCGGAGAACAGCACGGTCGGCAAAATGCTCAGCTTGTCGATCGGCACGACCACACTGGCCGGGCCCTCCTGCAGCGCCCGGTAGTAACACAGCCAGGACAGCCCCGTGGCCAGCCCGGACAGCACGATGAACCACCAGCTCTTTTTGTCGATGTGGCGGATCTCCCCCTGTTTGTTGGTGAGGAATACGAGGATCCACGCCATCACGAGTACCACCACCGTGCGGATCGCGGTGCCGAGGTTGGACTCCACCCCCGTGATCCCGACCTTGCCGAGCAGCGCCGTCGCGCTCGCGAACACGGCGGACAGGACGGCGTATACCAGCCAGCCGTGCCGGCGGCGGGACACGGGAGAGGAGGCGGCTGAGGCGGGGGAGAGGTCAACGGTCGATGTGGGCGGCAAAGCGCCAGCTGGCCCTGTGTCCGCCGGCCGGTCCCTGCCCTCCAGCTGGTCCCTGCCCGCCGGCCGGTGCGGGGGCAGCATGAGGACGGTGCCGGCGGCGATGAGCACCATGCCGGCTACGGAGAACACGGTCAGCGGCTCCCGGAGGAACAGGAATGCGAGCAGCATGGTCAGCACCGTGCTCGACTTGTCGATCGGCGCCACCTGGTTCACGTCCCCGAGCTGCAGCGCGCGGAAATAGCAGATCCACGACGCGCCGGTGGTGAGGCCGGAGAGAACGAGAAACAGCAGGCTCTTCCCGTCGATCTCCGGCAGGGTGGCCGGGGAGCCGACGAGAAAGGCCATCAGCCATGCAAACACGAGCACGACACCCGTGCGCAGCGCGGTGACGAGGTGGGAATCCGTGTGCCGCACCCCCACCTTGGCAAGGATCGCAGTGGCGGCCGCAAACAGCGCCGATCCAAAGGCATAGACAACCCACATGGGAGAACCGCTCCTTTTCCCCTCGCCATAGACGGATCTGCCGGGAGGGGGATCTTTCAAAAACAGACACTGCTTTCAGTATACCACAGCGGCGCGCACAATTCCACAAAAAAAGCAGGCCCTTTTCTCAAAAGGGCCTGCCAGACCGGCGCCGGGACGCGCCGTAAAGCGCACACAGGATCACACCTGGTCGTCATCGTCGAACCGGTCGCCGCACTCCGGGCAGAATTTCGGAGGATGGGCGGGGTCTGCCGGCTGCCAGCCGCACTTGTCGCACCGGTACAGCGGGGCGCCGGCGGGCTTTCTGGCGCCGCATTCGTGGCAGAATTTGCCGAGGTTCCTGGTGCCGCAGGACGGGCACACCCAGCCGTCCGCAGCC
>DXWE01000206.1 GCA_019417045.1 Oscillospiraceae bacterium | reverse complement strand
CCGCAGTGCCGTGAGGTAATCCCGACTTTGTAGATACCCTTTGAGGAATCCCGCCACCATCGAGTCTCCCGCGCCGACCGTGTATTTCGGTTTGCCGCCGAGCGCGGGCAGGGTGAGGATCTCGCCGGTCTCCGCCGCGAGCAGTGCGCCGCGTTTCCCCAGCGACACCAACACGTTGCGCGCGCCCTCCCGCTGCAACAGGACGGCGTGAGCCGCAATCTCCTCCTGTGATTCCAGCGTGGTTCCAAACAGGTCTCCGAGCTCTCTCTGGTTGGGTTTGATCAGAAACGGGCGATAGGGCAGCACGCGGCGCAGCAGGTCGCGCGTGGCGTCCACCACCACGCGGATCTCCCGCCCCTGAAGCGAGCGGAGAATCTGCTCGTACATATCGTCCGGCAGGGTGTGCGGGATATTGCCGGCCAGCACCAATGTATCCTGCGGCTGAATCGTCTGTAACTGAGTCAGCAGCTGCCCCACGGCTTCCGGCGGGATCTCCGGGCCCTGCGCGTTGATCTCGGTCTCCTGCGCGCCCCGGATTTTGAGATTGATGCGGCTAAGCCCTTTTTGCAGGTGGATGAACTGTGTGTCAATCCCCTCATCCTGCAATCCCCGCTCCAGCGCCTCGCCGGTGAACCCCGCCACAAATCCGAGCGCCGTGTTCGGGACGCCCATCCGGGACAGGAGGATCGATACGTTGATCCCCTTGCCTCCCCAATGCCAGGTCTCTCCCTGCGACCGGTTGGTCTCCCCCGGCGTCAATTTCTCCAGCGTGACGATATAGTCCACCGCCGGGCTGAATGTGACTGTATAGATCAAACCAGATCTCCGCCTTTCCGTATGCGTACAGCATAGTATGTCCCCGATTCCGTCCGAACATGTCCCGCCGGTGCGGTTTCCGCGCGGATTTGAAAAAATAAGAGGGACAGACCCGCGTTTCCTCAAAAAATAAGAGATAAGAGAGACAGTGCCCGGGTTTCCTCAAAAAAATAAGAGGGGCGGCGCCCGGAAACCCCGGGCACCGCCCTCTCCTGTCTGTTGGGAAAACCCTTATGCCGACACCGTCTTTTGCAGGATCCAGCGGGCGTCAGAGCTGTTGATCTTGCCGTCCGCGTTGACGTCCGCAACCGCCTTCTGCTCCTCTGTCAGGGTGACATACTCGACCGTGTATTGCAGCACCAGCCGCGCGTCCGAACTGTTCACGACGTTGTCGCCGTTCACATCGCCCAGCTGGACACCGGTCTCCTCCAGCGCCTCCTTTGCCTGGCTGAGCGCCGCATGCGTCCGCTCCACCATCGCCGTGTTCGCCTTCGCGTTGTTCAGCGCGTCCACCGCGTCGTCCAGTGCCGTGAGGAAGGCCGCCACGCTCTCCTGCGTGTACAGCGCCGTGTTCACACTGCGCGACTCGTTGACCAGCTGTTGCAGCTCGGTCTTGTCCACCGGCGTAAACAGGCCCGGAATCGGGTCGCCCTCGTTCTCGAGGAAATACAGGTCGTCAAAGTAGTAGGTCGACGGGTTCCACTCGCCGATGGTGATACTCTTCACCTTCGTCTTGTCGATCCCCATGCCGCTGATGTCCAGCGTCACCTTCGACCACTGCCGGTACCCGGCCGCGGTCGTCCAGCCGGACGCGGTCGCACCGCTCTCGTCGGTCAGCGTCACATAGATCGTGTCGCCGCCGCGCACGCCGAGCACATAGAACGCAAGAACATTATACCCGCTCACGTCCACCGCCTCACCGCTCTTGGAACCAAACGTCACCGTGTTGGTCTCTCCCGGCTGGCCGGTCACGGTCGTCACCATCTGGATGGCGCCCGCGCTGTCGGCATTGGTCTCGTCCTGCACCCAGCCGACCGTCGTTCCGGCGTCGGACGCCGTCACTTCGGTCTCGGTCTCGAAATCCTGGAACAGCAGTGCGTCCTTGGACGGGCCGGTCGAGCCGCTGCCCTCAAAGTCCACCGGTTTGGCCGCGAGCGCTTTCAGCGCCGCATCGAGCGCCGCCACGGTCTCCTCGGTCGCCGACGCCTCTGCCGCATCGAGCGCCGCGCTCAGCGCGGAGCCCGTCTCCTCGGTGTACACCGAGAGATCCAGCGCGTTCGCGTAATCGATCGAGGACTGCGCCGCCTCGCTCAGCTCCACCGTCGACGTCGTCCCGTGATACGTAATCTCCGCCACGTTGCCGTAGCTGCCGTCCGGCCCCACATACCGCAGGAACCGGTAGGCGCCCGCGTCCGTCACCGCGAGCGTGTTCTCCCCGAACACCGGGGTCCCCTTCACCGTCGCGAGGGTGGTCCAGTCGGTGCCGTTGTTCGAGCCCTGGAACTCGCCGCCCACCATCCGGCTCTCCGCGCCCTTGCGCGGGACAAACGTGATCGATGTCACCGTCGCGCGGGTATCGGCGTCCAGCAGCAGGTCGACGGTCGCGCCGTCTGCATACCCATAGTCCACA
>DXWE01000205.1 GCA_019417045.1 Oscillospiraceae bacterium | reverse complement strand
CAGCTTTTGTATAGGGTTTTCCTTCAGGGGGGACGATGTGGGCGGAAAATAGGCGAAAACACTGCGGCGGAGCAGGGCGCTCTGCCGGGTGATGCCGGGCGGCCAGGCGCCCGTTCAGCCCCCTTTGGCGGCATGTCGGGCCGCCCCAGCCGGGCCGCGGCGCTGAGAGTCACCTCGCGGGGCACACAGAGCGCGTCGCCGCGCCGGCTCGCCTCGCGGGGGGGCGCGGCACGGGCAGGTATGCCCGGGATCGCTTCACAGGGCAGGCTGCATGTCACAGCGCTAAAAGTCGCTTCACAGGCCGTGTTTCGCCATGTCACAACGCCAAAAGCCGCCTCGTAGGCCGCGCATGGCCCGATTGCTACGCCAAAAGCCGCCTTGCAGGGGACGCAGCCGGGTCGCCGCGCCGGAAATTCACCTGCGGCGTTGCCGGAAAAATCGCGGATCGCCGCGCCGGGGTCGCCTCGCGGGGCACACAGAGCAGGCCGCGCCGGGGTCGCCTCGCGGGGCACACAGAGCAGGCCGCGCCGACTCGCCTCGCGGGGCACACAGAGCGCGTCGCCGCGCCGGATCACCTCAAAGGGAGATACAGCACGTGCCGTGCCGCCCGCCAGGACAGCCTCACAGGGGACGGATTAGCCGCCGGACCGTCCCGAGTACCTGGATTTTCCGCTGGGTACCCCCGCTGAATTTGCGGGATTCCACCATCGGATTGTCGCTGTACAGCTCCACCAGATTCTTCCCGACCCGCAGCCGCCGGATGAGGCAGCCCAGCCCTTCCACCGCGATGACCGAGATCACGTCGTTTTCCAGGCTCGCGCCGAGCTCCACCAGCGCCAGGTCGTCCGTGCGCAGGGTGGGGGCCATCTCGTCATTGGTAATATGCAGCCACAGATACTGCCGGCCGGCCCGCAGCGCGCTTTTGGGCGCGGGTTCAAACCCCTCCACCGGCTGGCCGGAGAGGCGCAACGTGTCGGATGGGATCCGCCCGAGCACCGGCAGCTCCACCGACATGGGATCCGAGAGCCCCACCGGCGTCGGCTCGAGTGCCGTCTCGCCCATCAGATAATGCACACTGACGTCGTAGTGCCGGGCGAGCGCGTCCAGCGCGCGACGGCTGACCTTGGCCGTGCGGCCACTCTCCCAGCGCATCAGGGTGGACTTATGTACGCCCAGCAACTGGGCTACCTGCTCGAGTGTTTCGCCGCTGCGGCTGCGGCAGGCGCGCAGCCGGGCCGCGGTGGGATTGCGGACGGAAGGCTCCAAGGGCGCACCTCCTCGTGACAGCAAAATAGGGATATACCTACAAAACCGGGTTCCGGCAACGAAAACCGGATTTCGGTAACGAAAACAGATTCCGGCAATGAAAACAGGTTCCGACAATGAACACCGGGTGCCGGAACGGGGTGAGAATGCGGCAGGGAACAGGGGTATGCCATGCCATTGGAATACCTCGCAAAAATATGGACGGCAAGCGAGCCGCGGCCATCACTGGCCGCGGCGCCGCCGCAAAACCCGGCGGCCCGACACCTGGAGGGGTATATCAGACCGCCACGCGGCCGGCAGGGGCCTGGAGGGACACACCCGCCGGCCACCGTGGAAAGCGGGGTCTGGAGGGACACCTGGCTAACCACGTGTGGTTTCGTAATATTTTATCATGTCTTTCCCAAAAAAGCAAGAGGTAATTTTTACCAAATTTCAAAAAAATGCTTGACAGCCTCGAAAAAAGGGGCTATACTAGAATTAGAACAAATGTTCTGGTCGGAATAACGACGAAAACCCCGTGTCAAAGCGGGTTTTGAGGGCTGGGCTCGCCTCTCCCATCGTCTCCCCATTCCGGATCGCAGACGTTTTTCTGTAAAAGGAGGTCACCCTCCTTTTTCTTTTTGCCAAAAGATGTTGCAATTTGTTGCATAAAAGGGGGAAAGGGCGTGACAACGGGTGTATTGCGGCAGCTGCTGCGGGCGGTGGATGATTCGCTGCCGGTGCAGGTGTACGTGGACCGGCCGGCCGCCGACGGGGAGGGCCGGGTCGAGGGCTATTTCGAGCTCGACACCCTCGCCCTCGAACTCGGTTGGGCTCCCGGGGAGCGGTATCCCTGCCTGACGGTCACGCTCGGGCGGGAGCTGTGAGCCGGATCCGGGCCGCGGGAATGCGCGCGGCGGGGGTTGCATGAAAAAAGCACGGGTTGCGGGCTGGCGCGCGGATCACCGGGCGCAGCGCGGGTTGCAAGCAGGTGCGCGAGATCACCGGGCGCAGTGCGGGTTCCGAGAAGAAAGCGCGGGTTGCGGGCTGGCTCGTAGGGTGCGGGAAAGCGCAGAAGTTGCGTAAGACGGCGGCGCGGAATGGCGTGGCAGAGAAGAGTGTAGAGGTTGCATAAGACGGCGGCGGGGGCGCCGGCGGCCGTGCGGAATGGCGCGGCGGGGGCGAAGAACCTGACAGCGCGGGCGTGGCC
>DXWE01000204.1 GCA_019417045.1 Oscillospiraceae bacterium | reverse complement strand
CAGGGTCCGGGCCGGCCCCGTCAGTCCGCTGACCGCCGTCGTCGTCCGCCGCCCGTATACGTCGTACTCCAGCGTATACTTCACCGCGTTCCCCGCCGTGACCGTCTTCAGCTGGTCGTTTGTATACGTATACTGTATGCTGGAACCCCCGCCGCTGGCTCCCGTCTGTCGTCCCAGCGTGTCATACGTATACCCCGTCACGGTTCCCTTCGCGTCGGTTATGTCCTCCAGCTCTCCGCTGTCCACGTCGTACCCGTACTCCACCGTGTTCCCCAGCGCGTCCGTTATGCTCGCTACATAGTTCCCGTCGCCCGTGTACGCCGCGCTGCTCTCGATGTACGGCCCCTCCGTCGGGTCGTCCGCCGCCTTCACCAGGTACCACTTCTGGCTCGGCCGGTCACCCGCCGCAAAGATCTGCAACACCAGCTGCGCCCCGTCCATGTTCTCCGCGCTCCGGTAGCTGTCCACACGCAGACTGTAGCCGCTCGCTCCCGTCGCAATCTCAAACGTCCCGTCTCCCACCGCGTAAAACTTGAATTTCTGCCCCGACGCGCCCGACGGCGTCTGCATCTCCATCGCCGCCCCGTGGTCCCCGCTGTTCCCGCGCGTCCCCAGCCGCAGGTTGATCCCGCCATGCGTCGACCGCAGGTAGTATGCTCCGCCTCCCGCGTCCTCGATCTCAAACTTCAGCGGCGAGTTCCACTCCGGTTTGTACGGCTGCATGTAGCACCCGTACCCCGGCGTCGTCGCTCCAATGTGCAGCGCCAGCCCGCTGTACGAGTCGATCAGGTAGTACGACTCTCCGCTCTCGATCTCCGACGCCTCTTTCAGCACCTCCACGCCGCTCAGCACCGATTTCGTCGGGTTCCCGTAGCTGTCGTAGGTGAAGCTGTACTGCTGTCCGTCCGTCGTCACCGCGTACTTCAGCGTCTTCGTCTCTTCGTCGTAACTGTAGATATATTTGCTCCCCGTCGGGTTCGCCAGCTTCGTCAGCAGGTCGTCCTGGTACGCAAACGTCGCCTCGCTCTCCGCCAGATCCACCGCGCTGACCACGTTCCCGTCCTTGTCGTACGTATAGCTCTGCCCGTAGTTCTCCCTGTACACATAGGCTTGCTTAAAGTACGCCCTGTTCACATTGTAATCATACGCAAATTCGATTCTGATGTTGTCAAAATCCCCCGGCGCGATCGCCTCGCCCCCTACAATCTGCCAGCCTTTCCCGTGGCTTCATTGTACCGCAGCTTCATTATATTGTCAATATGTTTATAACATTGAATTATATTTTTGTAAAAATAGAGGAGCCGGGGCTTTTGCCCCGGCTCCTTCGGTGCTGTGCTATTACTCTGTCACACGATTCAGTTCGTACAGTATATTTTCCTCCGCCACATCATACAAGTACAGCTTATCTCCTTTAATTTTTCCGTGAGCACTAAAGAGACGGCTTTCGAAATTTATAGTCCCACCACTGTCATCATCGGTCGCTGGGAAGAAAACCAACCCATTTCCAAAATCTTGAGCCACCAGAACACTAATGATTTCCCCGTTCCATTCGATCTCACCTGTGAATCCATTTGCTCCTTCCCCAAAATGAATTTTAATATAGGGATCCGCGCTCTCCCAGTCACCGCTGAATTTCGTCGGGCCACAGGCGGAGGTCACCAGCAAACAGCATATACACAACGTCCCTACCGTCATTATTCGCTTCATTGCCTAATCCCTCCTTACCTTCCAAATATACAGATCTTATATTTCAGATTATAACCTTGTGACGATATGAACTCACTGACAGACTTAACCGATAATGCTGTGGTTCTGTTGTTCCAAACATTATACATGTCAAACATGCCCGCGCCCCAATTATACTTCACCGTAACATAGTGTGCTCCCTTTGAGTGTGTATACCAAAGAACCGTGGCTGTGGAATTGACAATGGCAAGATCCAGATTTTGGGTGTTGGTGTTTGCCGCCACTGTAAATCCTGACTGACGAAAATAATCCGAGATGGAATCCGGCGTGATTCCTCCAAGTCCAGCTGCTATTGCACCATGATGCTCATAATACGGAATAATATCTGCCGGTTGTTTCGGAGCCCCTAGAGCTAGTAAGGCGTTGTATGTTGCAATCCATCCGCATCCACTCCAATCCGCATTTGTTATACCCATAGACACCTGTGTCACCTTACCAGTGCCTTGCCCGTTGATATAGCCCTCAAACTGCAATTCTGAGTTGTCGAAATAATTCACTAAGGAGACCACTTCGTAGGCAACCGAAACGATTGGAGGGCTAAAAAAGCGTTGAACAACGTCCACAAAGATGGAAAACCAGCCGTGACCACTCGAATCCACCCGGCTGACCGGATTGTTCCCGCAGTAGGCGAACATATTGGTGCCGGTAAATCCCTGGCCAGTGCTGACATACCCATCCCCATTGATGAACCTGCCTGTAGTGGGATCATAGTACCGGCTCTGGAGATAATAGAACCCACTCTCGGCGTCGTAGTA
>DXWE01000203.1 GCA_019417045.1 Oscillospiraceae bacterium | reverse complement strand
CGTTTCACTCAGCTGGGTCATCGCGGCGGCGGTTGTCGTGCTGCTAGGGCTGATCCTGGTGCTGTTTGCGGTCGCCATGCCGAAATTCAAATCGCTGCAAAAGCTGATCGACCGGCTGAATCTCGTCAGCCGAGAGAACCTGTCCGGCATGATGGTCATCCGGGCGTTCAGCAACGAAAAACACGAGGAGGACCGCTTTGAGAAGGCCAATCGCAACCTGCGGGACACCAACCTGTTTGTGCAGCGTGCGATGGCGACCATGATGCCCGCCATGATGCTGATTATGAACGGTCTGTCGCTGGTGATTGTCTGGGTTGGCGGCCATGCGATCGCCGAATCCACCCTGCAGGTGGGGGATATGATGGCATTCATCCAGTATGCCATGCAGATCATCATGGCGTTTTTGATGATTGCGATGATGTTCATCATGGTACCGCGTGCGGCGGTGTCCGGCACGCGGATTGCCGAGGTGCTCGATACCCGGCCGATCATTCGCGACCCGGAACCGGCGAAGCTGCGCACGCTTGGCCGCGCCAAAGGGGAAGTGGAGTTCCACGACGTCTCGTTCCACTACGACAAGGCGGAGACCAACGTGCTCGACGACATCAATTTTGTGGCGAAGCCCGGCCAGACCACGGCGTTCATCGGCTCCACCGGGTCGGGCAAATCCACGCTCATCAACCTGATCCCGCGGTTTTATGATGTGACCGGCGGGTATATCACGATCGACGGGATCGACATCCGCAACCTCTCTCAGAAGGAGCTGCGGGACAACATCGGGTATGTGCCGCAGAAGGGTATCCTGTTCTCGGGGGACATCGCCTCCAACATCCGGTACGGCAAGGAGGACGCCGCGGTGGAGGAGATCCAGAGAGCGATCGAGGTGGCACAGGCGAAGGACTTTGTGGACGCCACCGAAGAGGGGATCGAAACCCCGATCGCGCAGGGCGGCACCAACGTATCCGGCGGCCAGAAACAGCGGCTGTCCATCGCGCGGGCGCTGGTCAAGAACCCGCCGATTTATATCTTCGACGACAGCTTCTCGGCGCTCGATTTCAAGACGGACGCGGCGCTGCGCAAAGCGCTGAAGAGCTATACCGCCGACGCGACGGTGCTGATCGTCGCCCAGCGGGTGAGCACCATCCTGCACGCCGAGCAGATCGTGGTGCTGGATAAGGGCCGGATCGTCGGGATTGGCACCCACTCAGAGCTGTTAAAAACCTGTGCGGAATACCGTGAGATCGCGGAATCGCAGCTGACAAAGGAGGAATTGGCATGAGCGGATCGAGAACGCACCGGCCGCGCGGCCCGATGGGACACGGTCCCGGCGGCCCGATGGGAATGCCCGGCGAAAAGGCCAAGGACTTCAAGGGGAGCCTGCGCAAGCTCGTCTCCTATCTCGCCGTATACAAATGGCAGATCCTGGTTGTGGTGCTGTTTGCGGCGCTGTCCACCGTGTTTACCATCCTCGGCCCGAACATCCTGAAAAACGCGACCAATGAGCTGGTGCGGGGGATCTCCAACACCATCGCCGGCGGCAGCAACGGCATTGATTTTGGCTATATTGCGACGATTTTGCTGTGGCTGCTCGGACTGTACGCCCTCAGCGCGCTGTTCCAATATGTCCAGAACTACCTGATGGCGGGCGTGTCCGCCCAGGTATCGTATAACCTGCGCAACGCCCTGATGCACAAGATCAACAAGCTGCCGCTCTCGTATTTTCACCGGACCAGTCACGGCGAGGTGCTCTCCCGGATCACCAATGACGTGGATATCCTCACCCAGAGCCTCAACCAGAGCATCACCCAGCTCATCACCTCGGTCACCTCGCTGGTCGGCGTGCTGATCATGATGCTCTCCATCAGCTGGCAGCTCACCCTGATCGCACTGTGCATGATTCCGCTGTCCCTTTTGTTCGTGCTGGTGATCGTCAAACACTCGCAGAAATACTTCAAAGGCCAACAGGAATACCTCGGCACGGTCAACGGACAGGTGGAGGAGATGTACGGCGGCCACCTGGTGGTCAAGGCGTTCAACCGGGAGAAGGAGACGCTCGAGGATTTTGACAGGGAGAACGGAAAGCTCTATCATGCCGGTTGGAAGGCCCAGTTCATCTCGGGTCTTATGATGCCGGTGATGAATCTTGTCAGCAATCTCGGGTATGTCGCCGTGTGCATTGTCGGCGCCTCCATGATGGTGTCCGGCAGCATGACGGTCGGCGGGATCCAGGCATTCATCCAGTATGTCCGCAGCTTCACCCAGCCGATCACCCAGCTGGCCAATATCAGCAACCAGATGCAGCAGACGGTGGCGGCGGCGGAGCGCGTGTTCGAATTTTTGGAGGAGCAGGAGGAGTCAGAGGAGACCCCGAAGCTGAAGATCGCGGACTGCGACATCCAGGGCAACGTCCGGTTTGACCACGTGGCGTTCGGGTACGAGGACAGCGACCAGCTGGTCATCAAGGATTTTTCGGCGGACATCAAGGCCGGGCAGAAGGTGGCGATCGTGGGCCCTACCGGCGCAGGGAAGACGACGTTT
>DXWE01000202.1 GCA_019417045.1 Oscillospiraceae bacterium | reverse complement strand
CAGACCAGAAACAGGGCCACGCACGCCACCGCCGGCGGCAGCGGCAGCGCCAGCAGCACCAGCGCCAGCAGCAGCACGCCCTGGCCGAGCCGGATCAGCCGCCAGCTGGACAGGCGGGTCGCCAGCACGCCGGACAGAAACCGGCCGATCGTCATGCCGAGATAATAGAAGGTCACGACCATCGCGGCCGTCTCGGCCGAGAGCCCTTTGGAGTTTACCAGGAAAGTGCTGCCCCACGCGCCGCAGGTGGACTCGATCGCGACCGAGCCGATAAACACGCCCCACACCTGCCGGACCGCCGGCATTTTTGCCAGCTCCCGCAGGCGAATGGTTTGGGGCTTTTCTTCCGCTTCCCCGGGGGAAGCGGGATGTGCCCGGCCCCACAGCGGAAGCGACAGGAGGGTTACAACCGCGATCCCGGCCTGCAGGTAAAACGCCGTGCGGTATCCCCCGCGCCAATCGCCCGCATCCCCCAGCGCCAACGACATCAGATAGGGGCTGAGCGAGACCCCCACGCCGTAAAAGCAGTGCAGAAAGCTCATGTGCGACGCGCGATAGTGCAGCGCCACATAGTTGTTCAGTGCCGAGTCGACCGCTCCCGCCCCGAGCCCGAGCGGCAGGGCGAACAGGCACAGCCACAGCAGGTTCTGCGACACCGAAAAGCCAAACAGCGCCACCGCCGTGAGGCAGGTGCTGACCGCCGTCGTCGCGGCGGTGCCGAACCGGTTGATCACCCGCGCACTGAGCAGGCTAGACAGCGTGGTGCAGCCCGAGAGCAGCAGCGTGACCGCATTGGCGGCCGAGACCGGCAGGCCAAATTCCGGATAGATCGCGGGCCAGGCCGCCCCAAACAGCGAGTCCGGGATCCCCAGCCCGATGAAATCAATAAAAATGACAACCAGCAGTACCGTCGCCATACCTCATCCCCCGTCGGTTCCCCTATGATTTCCTGAGTGCTAGTATAGCGGAGACGGAGAAAAATGCAAGCCCTTTTCCCTCTGTTTTTTCGCCAAAAACAGACTTTTTCAGTTGCCGGTCCGCCGTTCCTCGATCCGGCGCAGCAGCAGCCGGTGGACGGTGGGATCCCCTGTCAGCTCCGGATGGAAGGCGGTCGCGATCTGGTTGCCCTGTCTGGCGGCGACAGGATGTCCGTCCACCACGGCGAGGATCTCGACCCCCTCCCCCGCGCGCTCGATGTACGGCGCACGGATGAAGGTCATCGGGATCTCGCCGTCCCCTCCAAACGGAGCGGTTGCGTGAAAACTCCCCAGCTGGCGGCCATAGGCGTTGCGCCGCACGGTGATATCCATGGTCCGCAGGTGCGCCTCCTCGCCGCCCGACAGCTCCCTGGCCAGCAGGATCATCCCCGCACAGGTGCCGAGCACCGGCATCCCGCCGAGGATCCGCTCCCGCAGCGGTACCAGCATGCCGAGTTCCCGCAGCAGCAGCCCCTGCGCCGTGCTCTCCCCGCCGGGCAGGATCAGCCCGTCCAGCGGACGCTCCAGGTCGGACAGCTGCCGCAGCTCGACACTCGTTGCGCCAAGCGCACGCAGCACCCGCTCGTGCTCGATAAACGCCCCCTGTACCGCCAGTACCCCGACCGTCATTTCTGTCTCCCCTTTACTGGCCGCGCTCCGCCATCAGCAGCGCGATCTCCTGTTCATTGATCCCGACCATTGCCTCCCCGAGATCCTCCGACAGCCGGGCGAGCAGCGCGGCGTCCGTATAGTTGGCCACCGCCTGCACGATCGCCGCGGCCCGCTTTTGCGGGTTGCCCGACTTGAAGATTCCCGACCCGACAAACACGCCCTCCGCACCGAGCTGCATCATCAGCGCCGCGTCCGCCGGGGTCGCGATCCCGCCTGCGGCAAAGTTCACAACCGGCAGCTTGCCGTGGCGGTGCACATACCGCACCAGGTCGAGCGGCACCTGCAGCTGTTTTGCTGCCTCATACAGTTCGTCCTCCCGCATCGACTGCACCCGCCGCATCTCGGCATTCATCTTGCGCATGTGACGCACCGCCTGCACCACGTCTCCGGTGCCCGGCTCCCCTTTGGTGCGGATCATGGACGCGCCCTCCGCGATCCGGCGCAGCGCCTCGCCCAGATCCTTCGCGCCGCACACAAACGGCACGTCGAATTTTGTCTTGTCAATGTGGTAGACGTCGTCCGCCGGGGAGAGCACCTCGCTCTCGTCGATGTAGTCGATCTCGATCGCCTGCAAGATCTGCGCCTCCGCGAAATGGCCGATACGCACCTTTGCCATGACCGGGATGGACACCGCCGCCTGGATCCCCTTTATCATCTTCGGGTCGCTCATGCGGGACACCCCGCCGGCCGCGCGGATGTCCGCCGGGATCCGCTCGAGTGCCATCACCGCACACGCGCCCGCCTCCTGCGCGATCTTCGCCTGTTCCGGGGTGGTGACATCCATGATCACCCCGCCCTTGAGCATCTGAGCGAGTTCCTTGTTCAGCCCATACCGTCTGTTTGCCATACCAAAACGCTCCTCCCTGTCTTGACATCTGCCGATATTCTCAGT
>DXWE01000201.1 GCA_019417045.1 Oscillospiraceae bacterium | reverse complement strand
GTATACCATATTTGTCGGAAAAACACAAGAGAGGGCTTGGCGGAAGCGGCGGACTGTGGTATACTCTTGTTGTCTATTTGCGGCAAGAAGGAGAGGATGGTTATGCAGGATTCACACGTACAGGCCCGGCAGATGGAAGCGCAAAAGCACATTGCACTGATCGCGCACGACAACCGGAAGGCCGATCTGATCGACTGGGTGCAGGCGAACAAGGCCCAGCTGTCCCGGCATTTCCTCTGCGGCACCGGTACCACGGCGCGGCTGATCGCCGCCCACACCGGGCTGCCGGTCACGGCGTACAACAGCGGCCCGCTCGGCGGGGACCAGCAGGTCGGCTCCCGGATTGCGGAGGGCAAGATCGATTTCCTCGTGTTCTACTGGGACCCGCTGTCCGCCCAGCCGCACGACCCGGACGTCAAGGCGCTGCTGCGCATCGCGGTGCTGTACGACATCCCGGTCGCAATGAACGCCTCCACCGCGGATTTCCTGCTCTCCTCCCCGCTGATGGAGCAGCCGTACACCTGCAAATTCGTGGACTACGCGGCCCAGATCCGCGCGCGAGCGGAGGCGTATTTGCAGGAAAGCGCCCCGCAATCCTGACAGGTGTCCTTTCATGGGTTCCCAACCGAACAAGCGCCCCGCACGCCAATCCGTGCGGGGCGCTTGTTTTGGATATCCGCGCAAAAAGGTCTTGCTTGTGACGTTACGTCATGTGCTATACTCTCTTTCAAGAGGTGAGAGATATGCCAAACGACCGTGTCATCCCGCCGGGATATCTGACCGTCGGGGAGGTTGCCAAACGGATGGGGGTGAGCGTGCGCACCCTGCAATTCTATGACAAAGAGGGGTTGCTCTCCCCCTCGGCGCAGAGCGAGGGCGGTCGCCGGCTGTACTCCGGGCGGGATCTCGTCCGACTGCATCAGATTTTGTCACTCAAGCATCTCGGGTTCTCCCTGCGGGAGATCCGCCACCGGCTGATCCCGCTGGAGACGCCTGCGGAGGTGGCGGCGGTGCTGGCCGAGCAGGCAGCCGCTCTCCGGGAACAGATCGGATCCCTGTCCGAAGCGCTGCGGGAACTCGAGCTGCTGCGGGAGGAGGTATTGCAGATGCAGACGGTGGATTTCGGAAAATACGCCGACATCATCGCGAACTTGCAGATGCACAACGAGTTCTACTGGCTGATTAAACACTTTGACGACCAGACGCTCGATCAAATCCGCAGCCGCTTCACCAAGGAGAGCGGCCTCGCCTTCTTGGAATCCTTCCAGCGGCTGTGCGACGAGATCCTCCGGCTGCAGCAGGAACAGGTGCCGCCCGACAGCGAACCGGCGCAGCGGCTCGCCGGCGCCTTTTGGGACATGGTGACGGATTTCACCGGCGGCGACGCCTCGCTGCTGCCCAAGCTGATGGAGATCGGGCGCTTTGACGGCGCCGACGGGGAGTGGCAGCGGCGGCAGGCCCTGGTCAACGCATATATCGGGCCGGCCCTGGACATCTATTTTGCAAGCCGGGGAATCCGCCCCTTTGAGGAGGGCACACCATGACCGAGGCCATACGGATGGAAAACCTCTGCAAGAGCTATAGCGGGCGCCCGGTTCTAAAGGGGATCTCCCTGTGCGTGAGCCGCGGCGAGACCTTCGCCCTGCTCGGGGTGAACGGCGCGGGCAAGACCACGGCGCTCGAGTGCATGGAGGGGCTGCGGCGGTATGACAGCGGATCACTCTTGGTGAACGGCAGCCGGGGAATCCAGCTGCAGTCCGCGTCCCTGCCGGTCCACCTGCGGGCGGGAGAGGCGGTGCGGCTGTTTGCCAAATGGCGCGGCGCGCAGCCGGATCCCACCCTGCTCGCCGCCCTCGGGATCGACGGAATGTGGAAAACAACTTACGGCCGGCTCTCGACCGGGCAAAAGCGCCGGCTGCACCTGGCGCTCGCGCTGCTGGGCGACCCGGAGATCCTCTTTCTCGACGAGCCGACCGCCGGGCTGGACGTGGAGGGGCGCCGTGCGCTGCACGACCGGATCCGCTCGCTGAAAGCGGCCGGTAAGACCATCATACTCGCCAGCCACGACATGGCGGAGGTGGAGAGCCTGTGCGACCGGATCGCGATTCTGGACGGCGGCCAAATCCTGTTCTGCGGCACGCCCGACGAGCTGACAAAACGCCTGGGCCGGCGCTATGTCCTCCATATCCAGACCACAAGGGGCGAGGAAGAGTACACCTCGGACGCCGTCGGGGACACCCTGCTCACGGTATTGGAGGGATACAGGCGGCAGGGGATCGGCGTGCTCGACATCCGGATCGACCGGGGCACGCTCGAACAGCATTTTCTGGAACTCACGGGGAGGCGGGAGAGATGAATGCCTGGTTATACAGCATAGGGCTTCAATGGAAGCTGGATATCCGCAGCCGGTCACTGCTCGTGACCTGCTATCTGGTGCCGCTGCTGTTTTTCCTCCTGATGGGCGGGATCTTCACCTCCCTTATGCCGGACGCCAAAGAGACGCTGCTGCCCTCCATGACCGTGATGGGGGTGTCGATGGGCGCGTTGAT
>DXWE01000200.1 GCA_019417045.1 Oscillospiraceae bacterium | reverse complement strand
ACCGGTCCGTTCCCCCTGTGGGGGGTAGGGGGGTATTTCTCTTCTCTTCTTTTCTTTGTTCGGAAATGTCTGCATTTTCCTGAAAAATGTTCGCATTTTTTCTGGAAATGCAAGCAGGATTCAAAAAATCGGCAACCTTAACTAAGAGGTATCGATCTTCGACTTCGACGACCTTACGGCGTTTGACTGCCTCAAAGTACCGCTTTTGGATCCCTGCAGAAGTCAGGATACAGTACTTGTCATACATCGTCTTGTCGAATATACCTCTTTTGATAGCGGCGGACACTATTTCAGAAACGGAGTTACCACCCAACCCGACTTCCCGGGCGAACAATAGCCCAACCTCATTTGTCCATTCGAGATAGTAACCAAGACTGTAGATTTTTTGCCACAGCTTAACGACTACCCCAAACCCTGTCAAACCAAATTCCGCCTCTATCAGCGCCAGTTTATCGTCCAGTTTGCATTCCAGCGGGAAATATGGGATCCCGCTGACCATACGGCATACCTCCCATCAAAACGGCAGATCGTCGTCACCGGTGATCTCCTCAAAATCCTGCTGCTCGGCGGTGATGTCCGGGATCCGCGGCTGCTGCGGCTGATATTGCGGCGCCTGGGAATCACCGCGAGCTGCGCCGCCGGACGCCGATTTGGATTCCGCGAAATAGACATTGTCCACCACGACCTCATACGCCGTGCGCCGGTTTCCGTCCTTGTCGGTGTACTGCCGGGCCTGCAGCGATCCATTCAGTGCGATCCGCTGGCCCTTGCGGAAATACTTTGCCACGAATTCGGCTGTCTGCCGCCACGCGACACAGTTGATGAAATCCGTCTGCCGCTCCTGCCCCTGCGGGGTGTAGCGGCGGTCAACGGCCACCGCGAAGCTCGTCACGGCCGTGCCGTTTGTGGTTACGCGCTCCTCCGGGTCCGCCGTCATCCGGCCAAGTAAACAGATCACATTCATGCGGTTTCTCCTTTCAGGTTCAGGCACCGGCAGAGATACGCGTCCAGCCGAATGCCGTATATGTGGTTGTCCTCAAAAAACTCCTTCTCCCGCCGGTGCGCCTCCTCGTGGTGCTCCCGGCACAGTGCTATGGCGAGCAGTCCCTCGTGGACGATCTGCTCCCGGTCCCGGCCCATGCCGATCCTGTCCACGTGGTGCACCTCTGCACGGCGATTGCATACCGCACACTTGCAGTGCTCAAGACACAGATACAGATACCGGCCAATATCATCCGTCTGGTGCAGCATCGTGTCCTTTGAAGGCACGTCGTGGTGAAAGCAGAAATTAATCAGGTAGCTGATGTACTCCCGCGCCGTCGTCCTGTCCACATCGGACAGTGAAAACCAGTCCCGGCCAGTGAGGGAAATAAAATCCCATGTCAGATATTGCCGCAGATACTCCGGCGAGTGCCCGCTCCACAGCGAGATATCCCGGATGATGGCGAAGATCTTGCGGCGCTGCTCGGCCGAGAGCGTCCGCCCGTCGTCCAGCCGCAGCTCTACCGTGTCCACCTGCTTTTGCAGCAGCTCCCGATCAATGGAGACGAGAGGTTCGACCAGAAGATATCGGCCGTCATATCCGCGGATCCGCGCTGTGGTCAGCATGGCCGTCACCCGCCTTTTGTCTGTTCCTGCCAAACGTACGCTCTGCATTTCTTAGTCGTATTCAGGATAGAGAGCGCCGTGATCCGTTTTGCCTCATTGATGAGGATTTTCTCTACCGCGAACTTGTCATACGTCGTAGGCTTTCCGTTTTTATTCGATATGTTCATCTTTTCTGCCGGGATCCAAATGAAAGGCGCTGTGTACAGTTCCCGTCCGATCCCCCAATTAAAACAAGCCCGCTTGAAGCTGTCCGAACATTCCCCCTTTTCTTTTTCGGTGTAGCTCTCTGTACCACAGTCGGCTTTGCTGACCCATTGCTTCTTTTGCTCGTCCCAGATGGATACCTCGCAGTGTAGGTTTCCCTTGACTTCATAGTGCCTGCGAGACCAGTTTTCCGGGCCTACTGTCTCGTCCAATATGTTCATGTCACATCGGGCGTCCTTATACAGCAGCAGGGAACATCCCTTTTCGCTCACTGTCGCCACACGGCAATCAATCTCATCTGCGCTTAAAACTCGGAATTTGAGCATGGCGGCCCCTCCTTGTCTTTAAAAATCAGCGGACACTCCTGTCCGATCTGGTGGGTAGGATCGGCAATTGGCTCCCCTGTCAGCTTGCAGCGGTACCTGTGCAGATCGTTGTCACACTGCAAAAATACCCAGCACCATTTGCAGACCGTATCGTCTTCCGGGAAATGGATCTGTACCAAAGCCTCTCCTGTCATATAGTGCGTAACACCGCCCAAAGATGGGCTGTCTCTTCTGTCAGGCATCGTCATCACCCGCTGTCTGCACAGTCATTCCCGCCAGTTTGATCCACTCATCGACAGACAGATCCTCCAAACAATATGGGTGATAGATGTCCATGCCCTCCGCGTACTCCTCGCCAACAAAAATGGGATCGCCGCAGAGAGCGCAGCGGCCAATACTGTGCGGCTCCGGTGCCTCCGGGCACCCCGGCAGATGAGG
>DXWE01000020.1:18525-20367 GCA_019417045.1 Oscillospiraceae bacterium | reverse complement strand
GATCTCGAGCAGCGGCGACAGCAGTGCAGAGGCGATCGAGGCGGCCGGGTTGACCAGCGCCTGCGCCACCGCCACCGACACGCCGAAGAGGATCAGCGCGGTGGCGTCGTCGATCGCGACGACCGACAAAAGGGTCTCGGTCACCGGACCCTTTGCCCGGTACTGCCGGATGACCATGATGGTCGCGGCCGGCGCGGTCGCCGCGGCGATCGAACCGAGTACCAGGGAAAACGGCAGCGAGTTGCCGGCAAGAAACAGCCCCAGCACTACGAACAGCACGGCAAACAGCGACTCGAGGCACGCGATGACGATGGGGGTGACGCCCACCCGTCGGAAATACGCCATTTTAAACTCGTTGCCAATTGAAAAGGCGATGAAGCCGAGCGCCACGTCGGAGATCACAGCAGAATCGGTCAAAAAGGTATCCGGCACAATGCCGAGCGCACTGGGTCCGATGAGCAGCCCCGCCACCAGATAGCCGGTGACATTCGGCAGCTTGACGAGTTTGGCCACCCGCCCCATCGCCATGCCGGCCAAAATCATGATGGCGAGATATACCAGAGAATTCAGCGTCATGTCGTCTGATCCAGTCCCTCTATATGGTTTACCGGCACCGTGAAGAGGATCCCGGTGTCCGGCCGGTCCAACCCGCCGGTGATCCGGTTGACAATGGCGGACACGGTCGCCACCCTGTCCTCCTCCAGCACCATGAAAATCGTCTTGTTCTCCCTGTGCTCAGGGTTGAGCAGCAGCCGCAGGGACATCATAAACCGCAATTCATCGTGTCCGCTGAGGCTCTGCGCCATCCCGTGGCTGTCCAAAACGGTCGCACCGGTGATCCGGCTCTCCGCCAGCTCTTCCAGAATGGCCTCGAGGCACTCGGTCTTATTCAGAACGATCACCAGCAGCTGCATGAGATCCCCCCTCCCGCGTCGCCGGCCCGCTTCACGCCAACCGGATCCGGATATAATTCTCGATAATGTCCACGCACTTGTCAAACCCCAGCTCGCTGCTGTTAAGGCACAGGTCGTAGTTGCGGGCGTTGTCCCACTCCTTGCCGGTGTAATACCGGTAGTAGTCGCTGCGATTCTTATCGATGGTCTCGATCTTGGCAATCGCCTCTTTGCGGGTGAGTGGATACAGCTCCATCACCTTTTCCACACAGAATTCCCGGTTTGCATACACGAACACGCGGATCACATTTTTCCGGCCGGCCAGCACATAGTCCGCGCAGCGGCCGACCAGGATGCAGGATTCCCGGTCTGCAAGGTCCCGGATCACCTTTGCCTGGTAATTGAAGAGGTTGTCGTCCGAGACAAATTCGCTGCTGTCCGGCGTCACGGGCGGCGGGATCTCCCCCGCCTTCCGCTTCTTAAAGAGCGGGTGGCTCACTTTCTCATCCGCCTTGCCGAACAGCTGCATGTTGATGCCGCTCTCCTCCGAGGCCAGCTTGATGAGATCCTGGTCATAATAGGAAACCCCAAGCTGTTTGGCCAGCATCTGCCCGATGGTTTTTCCACCGCTGCCAAAGCCGCGGGCAATGGTGACGACAAACGACTCCATACCGCTTCCCCCTATTCTCCCAGATAGGCCTTCTTCACCGATTCGTTGTTCAGCAGCTCCGAAGCGGGCCCTTCCAGTACGATCTGGCCCGTCTCGAGCACATATCCCCGGTCTGCGATGGACAGCGCCTTTTTGGCGTTTTGTTCCACGAGCAGCACGGTGGTGCCGCTGTCGCTGATCTCCTTGATGATATCGAAAATCTCCGCCACATAAATGGGCGACAGGCCCATCGACGGCTCATCCATCAGCAGAATCTTCGGATTGGACATCAGTGCGCGT
>DXWE01000020.1:0-18515 GCA_019417045.1 Oscillospiraceae bacterium | reverse complement strand
TCCGGGGCCTTGACATCAGCGCCCGGCCCATCGCAAGCATCTGCTGTTCGCCGCCGCTGAGCGTGCCGGCCACCTGGCTCTTCCGCTCTTTCAGCCGGGGGAACCGCCGGTACACGTTCTCGAGGGAGTCGGCGATCTCCGCCTTGTTCTTCCGGGTATAGGCGCCCAGCTTCAGATTCTCCAGCACGGTGAGCTCCTGAAAAATCCGGCGCCCCTCCGGCACATGGGCCATCCCCATACTGACGATCTTATGGGCGGGGGTTTTGGTCAGCTCCACGCCCTCAAACCGGATACTGCCGCTCTTGGCGGCGAGCAATCCGGTGACGGTGTGCAGGATCGTGGTCTTGCCCGCGCCGTTGGCGCCGATCAGCGCGATGACCTCCCCCTCGTTCACCTCAAAGGAGACGCCCTTGATGGCCTGGATCACCCCGTAATACACCTGCAGGCCTTCCACTGTCAACATTGCCATTTCCGCGTGTCCCCCTTACTCGCCCAGGTAGGCCTTGATGACCTCCGGGTTGTTGAGCACCGACGCCGTCTCCCCCTGTGCGAGCACCTCCCCGAAGTTGAGAACCGTGAGCTCCTCGCAGATCCCGCTGACCAGCTTCATATCGTGTTCGATCAGCAGGATGGTCATCTCAAACGTGTCGCGGACGAATTTGATCGTGTCCATCAGCTCCGCCGTCTCGTTTGGATTCATGCCGGCCGCCGGCTCGTCCAGCAGCAGCAGCTTCGGGTCGGTCGCCAGCGCCCGCGCGATCTCCAGCTTGCGCTGCTTGCCGTACGGCAGGTTGGAGGCGAGCAGGCGGACATCCTCCTCCAGCCCGAAGACGGAGAGCAGCTCCCTTGCGCGCGCGTTCATCCTCTTCTCCTCCCGATAAAACCGCGGCAGCCGGAAAAAGCTGTCCCACACCGAATACCGGTGCTGGTGGGACAGACCCACCTTGACGTTGTCAAGAATGTTCATGTTGCCGAACAGGCGAATGTTCTGGAAAGTGCGGGCGATCCCCCGGCGGTTGATCTCCTGGGTGGATTTGCCGGTCAGGTTCTCCCCGTCCAGCGAAAAGGTGCCGGTGGTCGGCTTATACACGCCGGTCAGCAGGTTGAAAACCGTGGTCTTCCCCGCGCCGTTCGGGCCGATCAGGCCATACAGCTGGCCCCGCTCAATCGTCAGGTTGAAGTTCTCCACCGCGTGCAGGCCGCCAAAGGCGATGCCGAGATTGCGGACTTCCAACAGTGCCATGGCTCACACCCCCTCTTTCTCGCGGCCGCCCCGGCGGAACAGCCGGGTGCGCAGTCCCCGTGCGCCGTCCGCCAGACGGCGGCGGAATGCCACAAACCGCGGCGAAGAGTTGAGCAGCATCATCAAAATCAGCGCGATCGCGTAGATGAGCAGCCGGTACTCGTCCGCCCCGCGCAGCACCTCCGGCAGCGCGGTGATGATACACGCGGCGATCACCGAGCCCTTGAGACTGCCCATCCCGCCGAGGACCACCATGACGAGGATCTCGATGGAGACGTTGTAATTGAAGTCGTTCGGCTCCACGTTGGTTTTGAAAAAGCCGAACATCACGCCCGCCATTCCGGCAAAGAACGCCGCAATGGTGAACACCAGGATCTTATACCGTTTGATGGGAATCCCGATAGAGGTGGCGGCGATCGCGTTGTCCCGGATCGCTGTCACGGTGCGCCCGTGCCGGGAGGCCGCGAAGTTGTGGATCAGCAGCAGCGTGAGCACGACGATCACAAACGACCAGGTGAAGGCCTCCTTGCGGCTGCCGAAGCTCGGTACGCCCGAGAGGCCTGTCGTGCCGCCCAACCCCGGGATAATCTTGACAAAACTGCGGATGATCTCCCCGAAAGCGAGGGTGACGATGGCGAGATAGTCGCCTTTCAGCCGCAGGATCGACGAACTGATTAAAAACCCGCCAATCGCCGCTGCCACGCCGCCCGTCAGCAAGCCGGCGACAAACTGCAGCGCGATCGGGCCCTCGATCTGGATGGCGACCAGGCACCCGACATAGGCGCCGATCGCATAAAAGCCCGCGTGGCCGAGCGAGAGCTCCCCGAGATAGCCGACCACGAGGTTCAGGGACACCGCCAGCACGATGTTATAGCACATGCGCACCACCAGCGTCTGCCAGCTGCGGGACATGGTACCCGAATCCATCAGAAAATAGATCAGAAGGTAGACGGCGACGGTCAGCACCACGGTCGCCAGGATTTTCAGCCATTTTTTCCTGTTCATGTCCTCACCTCATACCTTCTCTGTCGTCTTCTTGCCGAGCAGGCCCGAGGGCTTGACAATCAGCATGATAATGAGGATGGCGAACGCAAACCCGTCCGAGGCCGCCGTGAGGTCCCCCGGCAGGAAGTTTTTCGTGATCGCTTCGATCACGCCGATCAGCACACCACCGATCATCGCGCCCGGTACACTGCCGATCCCGCCAAACACCGCCGCCGCAAACGCCTTGATACCGAACAGTGAGCCCGTATACGGGTCGACGTTCTGGTAGGCAGAGGCATAGAGGATGCTCGCGATCCCGGCCAGGGCGGAGCCGATGATGAAGGTGATCGAGATGGTGCGGTTGACATTGACGCCCATCAGCTGCGCGGCGCCTTTGTCCTCCGATACGGCCAGCATGGCGCTGCCGATCTTGGTCTTGCGGATGAACAGGGACAACGCCACCATGATGACGACCGTGACGATCCAGATGACCGGCGAGATCCCGGAGATCGAGATGCTGCCGATCTGGATCCGATCGATCTGGATCGGCGCGGAGAAGAACTGCCGCTGGGACCCGAAAATCAACAGGGCCACGTTTTGCAGCAGGTAGCTGACGCCGATCGCCGTGATGAGCACGGCCAGCGGCGAGGCCTTCCGCAGTGGCTTATAGGCGAGTTTTTCCATGACAAACCCCAGCAGGGCGCAGAACACCACGCAGGCCAGCATGGTGACCGGCAGCGGCAATTGCAGCTGTGTCATGCATACCATGACCGTGTACACGCCAACCATAATCACGTCGCCGTGCGCGAAGTTCAGCATTTTGGCAATCCCGTACACCATGGTATAGCCGAGTGCCACCAGGGCGTACATACTGCCTATGTTCAGCCCGTCAATCAGGGTGGAGACGATTCTTTCGAGATCCATACGCGCCTTCCTCTTTTTCCAGTGTAGTCCCATCCAAATTATGAAAAAATTATTAATGGCGCATCTATTATAATATACATAGGGGGAGAAATCAAGTTTCTCTACGAAAAAACTGGGAAAGTTACAAAAAGGAGGCCGCTGGGGCGGCCTCCTTCTTCATACGCTATTCGTCGTGGGCGAAGGACTTATGCCTCCAGCGCCACATACTCGCCATTGACGATCTTTGCGAGCTTGATCCCCTTGTTGGATTCGCCGTTCTCCTGGAACGTCATGTGCCCGGTGATCCCGTCCACTTCCACTTCCAGCATGGCTGCCACCAGCGCATCATTGTCCAGCTCGCCGCCGTCCTTGTCGCCGATCTCCAGTGCCGCCTTGATGACATACACCGCGTCATACGCATTGGCCGCGAACTGGTCCGGGGTGGCGCCGCCATAGGCCGCCTGGTAATCCTTGACAAACTTCTGGACCTTCTCATTCGTATCCGTCGCCACGAACGGGGTGAGATAGATCATGCCCTCCACCAGCTTCGCGTTCTCGCCTTCCAGATAGGACAGGATCCCGTCCATGCCGTCGCTGCCCAGCATCGGGATGGTCAGATCCTTATTGCTGGCTGCAATCGCGATCTGAGCCGCTTTCTCGGCATAGATCGGCATAAACAGGAACTCGGCGTCCGAGCTCTTGACCGTCGTCATCTGTGCGCTGAAGTCCGAGTCGTCCTTCGCGAAGGAGGTGTCCGCCGACATGGTGCCGCCCAGGCTCGCCCAGGTCTCCTTAAACGCCTCATAAATACCGGTGCTGTAGCTGTCGTCCTGGTTATAGATGACCGCCGCTTTCCGGTAGCCCAGGGTGTTGTAGGCGTATTTCGCCATCTCCTGGCCCTGCATCGGGTCGGTAAAGCAGATGCGGAACGCATTGTCGTTCACGCTGACAGCCTCGATCTGTGTCGCACTCGGGGTCACCTGCAGGATCCCGTCCTGCGCCACCAGGTCGTTCAGGGACACGGAAGCACCCGAGGTCACGGCGCCGAGCAGGATCTGCATGCCTTTGTCCATCAGCTTTTCGTACGCCGACTTGGCCTTGGCGCCGTCCGCCTGGTCGTCCTCGAACATCAGCTCGAGGTCCTTCCCGTTGACGCCGCCGGCCGCATTGATCTCCTTGATCGCGAGCTCGGCGCCCTGTCTCACCGAGGTGCCGTACGTCGCAGCCGTGCCGGTGGTCGGCCCAATGCCGCCGATTTTATACGTCTCACGGCCGCTGCCGCCGGTGGTGGAATTGCCGGGATCGCCGCTGCAGCCCGCCACGGCGCCGACCATCAGGCAGCCGGCCAACGCGAGCGACGCCGCTTTTACCCATACGTTTTTCAATGCGAACACTCCTTTTTATTTAGTAAAGCATTACCATAATAGATTTAGTATACTTTCATTTTATGCATTTGTCAAGATGCGTTCCTGCAAAAATATCAGTGGATCCATACCGCCAGCTGCTCCACGAGGAACACGGTGGCGGTAGCGGCGAGAGCCACCGGCAGCAACCCCTTCTTAAAATAGGACAGCACCAGCGCCACCACCAGCCCGCACACCGCCGACAGCTGGCTGCCGGTGGAATACAAAATGGCCGGAAAAATCATGGCCGCGAGGATCCCGTAGGGCATATAGGTCAAAAAGGAGCGCAGGTACCGGTTGCGGATCTTTTTTCGGAAGATCGCCAGCGGCAGCACGCGCGGCAGATAGGTCGTCACGGCCATCACCAGGATGCCGATCCCAAGATACAGCGTGTCATTCATCGGCCGTCTCCTCGCTCTCCTCCACCGGGAACAGCAGCGCGCCCACGCCGGCCGACACCACCCCGCAGATGATGATCACCCATCCGTTGCTCAGCTCCGACAGCCCCGGCACATACCAGAACAGGCAGGAGAGCAGCACCGCGAGCAGGATGATTTTGGCGATCGGCCCATAGTCGCGTGCGGGCGGTATGATGATCGCGATAAACATCGCGTACAGCGCGATGCCGAGTGCCCGGATCACCGAGTCGGGAAAGAATCCGCCGCACAGCGCCCCGACCGCCGTGCCGCCGACCCAGCCGGAAAAGGAGCACAGGATCAGCCCCATCATATAGGGAAAACACAGCGTCCCCGGCTGGCCCATCGAGACCGCGTAGATCTCATCCGTGTTGCCAAACGCGATGAGCAGCCGCTGCCACAGTGTCACCCGGCCATCCAGCTTCTGGGACAGGGACAGCGACATGAGCACGTACCGCACGTTGATAATCAGCATGGTGCAGGCGATCTCGAAAAACGAGGCCCCCAGGCGCAGCAGGTCCAGCCCCGCGAACTGGCCGGTCCCCGTAAAATTGGTCAGCGAGATGACAAGCGGTGTCCACACCGGAAACCGGTTGGTCACCGCCAGCATCCCGAACGCGAACGCCACGGAAAAGTAGCCGAGCGCGATCGGGACGCCGTCCGCCGCCCCTTTCCGAAAAGTCAACTGCGACACCGCCTGTCCCCTCCCGTTTTACAAACGGGGTTATTGTAGCACAGCGCACCGCTAAAAGCAAGGTAAGTCTCAATAGAAATAGCTATAGAATCGAATTAAGTCGAATTATTTAAATTATTCGATATAAAATTATTACAATATTGTTATATTCTTGTTTATTATTGACATTTTAAAAATTTGTGGATATAATGAAATAGAAAGGAGGACTTTGGAAATTTTTACCACGAGAAAAAGGCCAGTGTAAAACTATTCGAAATTTAAATGTCAGGAGGGAATTAATCATGACCGTATTCAAGAAATCAAGTATTCAGAGGTGTTTGTGCGGGTTCCTTTTGATTGGTTTTCTGATTTCTACGAATGGCATTTCTGCATTTTCGGAAAGCGCTTCCGAGTCTCCACCGATATAGGCTCCGTTATTCCCTATCAACTTTTCATTTGAACTTCAACCGGATACCATGCAATATCCCGCATCGGAAGTTGCCCGCGTAGAGAGTGAAAATGCAGCCTTGCTACAAAGTGGGGATTTGATTCCCATCACGGCCATACAATATCCGAAGATGGATCTGGATGTTCTGGAATACACGGTGAATTTAAGTCTGGATTCGCATTTTGAGGAGTATACCGGTTTTACTTTAAAAATAACCCAGGCTGAAAATAAGCAAAGCGTTGTGGCACAGACAACCACCGCTGTCCGTTCTATTTTTTTCACCCAGGAAGACATTTTTCTGGATACAACATATGATATTTATGTAAAGCTGCATAGTCCTTACACTATTCGAGAATTCAGAGGAAAGTTTACGTGTTCTTTGGATGTGGACAACAGTCCCTTTGTAGACTTTTATAGTTTTGAGACCACATTCCCGCTGATTGTTCCGTTGAATGATTCTTCTTATCCGGAAGAAGAACCGAATAATACACGGCAAAACGCACATGACATTAGCAGTGAATACGGCAGAAAGCTGAATGGAACAATTGGATACTCTGGTGATATTGACAACTTTTTAATTGTACTTCCCAATACAGGCTATTTAGACATCTGTTTGGAAGTGCCGGACGGATACGATTACGACTTGTATGTATATAATAACGCCGGAACAGAAATAGGAAGTAGTACCGCAGGCATCAATATAGATGAAAGCGTTCGGGTCAGCGTTATCCCGGGTTCTTCTTATATTATCCAAGTGAAGGGGTATAATGGATCCAATAATCCCAATACATATTACGACATGGATATTAATTTCACCCGCACCTATTCCTGGTATAGTCAGATGTCTGGTACCTCTAACGGAATCACGTATTGGAGTACGGAATTTCTGGATAACCTGTATTTTACACCTTACGCATCTTCCACTCCTTTCATGGTCGACGGTACCAGCAGCAGCAATAAGCGTGATTTGATGAGTGAAGGCTGTTTTTTAAACTGTTGGGCCATGGTTCTTCGCAATCAAAACGCACATATGCAGGGATTTGATTTCCGAAGTGGATTCAACGGCTCGCTATATGCAAATCCTTATACTGTAACATTGGCCAATATCGGAAAAACAGGACCGGAGGTTCAATGGGTTGGTTCCCGGTTAGAGATGCCCTGTAGTATAGATCCAATTGCAGTCAGAAGAACTACTATTGCCAGCGCTTTTGGCAAGACCTCTCATATGCAATCCTTATCTGGTTCGGTCAGTCAGAAAGCTGAAGTGATCGCCGACCGCCTTGCAAACTCAACGGGAGGGGTTATAGTCTTCTTCACCAAAGGCAGTTTCACCCATGCTTTGGTCATCGTTCGAGATTTAGGCCCTTCTTATTCCACTTATGAACGTTTCATAGTCTGCGATCCCGGCACGCACGATCCGAGTAAAGGAAGAGAAGTACAGTTCTGCTACAGTCGAACCTATCTGGTAGATGGGGGGTTCGACATAGGATTGAGCAGCGCTACTTCCATGTATTGGGTAACCTGATACCTGTTTCAAGAAGTATTACAGATGGAGGTGTTATTATGGTCAGTATTCGAATGCATACGATTCTCCGCCCCCTTGCCGTAGTTCTGGTGCTGGGAATCCTTTTTGTCGCTGGCGCCTGTTCCGCTTCGCCGAAGGACGTTTCGCAAACCGATTCGTCGGGTGGAGTCACCGCTACGTCGGAGATCGTGCGGCGGCAGGGGTATCTGCAGAACTCGCTGTTCACGTTTACCACACTGTCTTCCAATCAGGAGCTGGAAGGGTTGATGCAGGCGGACGGAACTGTTTTGATCCCGGCGGCATATGAGGAAGTTCGTCCGCTGACGGCGGAACGGTTTCTTGCCAAAACAGAGGACGGCTATGTATTGTTGAACCGCGAAGGGGACACGCTCCTCACGGCCGCCTATCTGCGCTGTTTTGACGGGCTGCGCAACGCGGAGGGCGTGTATGAGGAGGGCGTGTTGATCGCCGCCGCCAAACGCGAGGGAGATTTGCTGACGGAGTGGTCTTTGGTAAATCTGGACGGACAGGCGATCGGCACGGCGGTATGGGATGTCCTGGAATTTCATTCCAAGGGGTATATCCATGCGGTAAGAGACCAGAAGGATTACCTGATTGATTATCAGGGAAACACCGTCGTGGATTTTACGAGCCAGGTGTTCGTGGCGCCTTCCGAGAAGGCGAATCCGCTGCAAAAAACAGAACGAATTGTCACGGATTTTACCATTGTCCCGGAGGGAGACGTGCATTCCTATTTTGGGGTACAGGACGCCTCTGGCAACATCCTGGTACCGACGGAATACGATTCCGTGCTCATTCTCTCTCCCACACGGATTGTCGCACAGAAGGGTTCTATCAACACGGATTATTGTACCGCCTGGATCTTTGATGAAGCGGGTCAGGTTGTGTCAGACGGGGAATATAACACGTTGGAGTTCTGTGCTCTCACCCCCACGGAGTACACGACGAGGGGGATTGCTTATTTCGCCGATCCGGATACCGGAACCGCAGGCTTCTATCTGGTGGATCAGGACGGCAACCGAGTGCTGGATCAGCCATTCGAATCCCTGTCTTTTTCCACTGCCGACCGGCTGTCCGCGAGGCAAAATGGCGAAACCTTCACGATGGATCTGGAGGGAAACCGGATCGAATAGCGATATGGTAAAAAGGGAGCGCCCGCTGTCAAAACGGCAGGCGCTCCCTTTGGTATTTGGTATTTGCAGGTTATTTCAGCAATTCTTCAAATCCGGAAATGGCCACGTCCGCGCACGCCCGCGCCCGGCTCTCATCTCCCGGAGTGCAAAGCCCGACCGTGAAAAAACCGCCCGCCTTGGCGCTGCGGATCGCTGCCGGCACATCTTCAAACACCACGCAGTCCCCGGGCGGCAGCCCCAGTTTCTCCGCCGCTCTCCGGTAAATATCCGGGAAGTCCTTGCTTTTTTGCACCTCCCCCACTGTGGTAAAAGAGTGAAATAGAGGGAAAATGCCCGTGCGCTCCAGCGTGGGGCGAAAAATCGATTCGTCCGAGGCGGTGGCAACGGCGATCAGGATCCCTTTGTCGTGCAACTGCCGCACATAGTCGCCGGCGCCCGGTTTGAGCTGCACGTGGTGGGTGTATGCCTCGATCACCATGCCGCTCCACTCGGCCATGATGTCCTCGGGTGTCTCGGACAGGCCGAAATGCGCGATCGTGTGCTCCGCCGCCAGACGAAACCCCATCGTCGCCACCTGCTCCATATAGTCCTCTTCCACCGGCAGGTTCCGGCGGGTCAGGAATTCCCGGTCCACCTCCTTCCACACGTGCATCGAGTCCAACAGTGTCCCATCCAGATCAAAAATCGCGCCGCGAAAGGCGGGCAGCCGTATGCTCAAACCGGGTCTCTCCTTTTCAGACAGTTTGCAGGACGACGAGCAGCGCGCCGTGCCGCACGGCGATCCGGCTCTTTGCCCCTGTAAATTCATTGCTCACTCCCAGTGGGAAATCCGCCGTGAGGACGGCGTTCTCAAGAGGGTATTTCAGCCCTTCGAGCGTGACCCCCTCCGCCCGGTCCCCCAGACAGAACACCGACAGATACCCCGCTTTTCGCGGCGGCAGGCAGAGTTCGCCGTCACAGAGCGCGGTCAGGATCTCGTGCTCTCCGTGCAGCCAGCCCCGGGCGCCGCGGCGTGCCAGGTACAGCAGGCACTGGCAGTTGGCGAGCGTGTGGTCGAGCCGGCCGCCCGTCCCGCCGTAGAGATGAAACGCACGGTATCCCCGCTGCAGTCCGGTCTTGATGGCGAGCAGGGTATCCGTATCGTCTTTCTGCGGTGCGAACCGCTCCACCGACGGCCCCTGCGGGATCTTCTCGCCAAGGGAATCCATGTCCCCGAGCAGCAGATCCACCCGGATCCCGCGGGAGAGCAGGTCGGCATAGCCACCGTCCGCCGCGATCACGAGATCCTCCGGGGCCGGTGCGAACGTGTCCCCCGGGAAATGACGCCCCGCGCCCACAATATAACAAATCCCTTCCGGCATGGGCCCCTCTCCTTTCCAACGACCGGTTGGTCAACGTCCTGCGAGTGAAAAAGACTTGCGGGGCAACCCACGCTGCCCCGCAAGAAAAACGGTCGGTTCACTCGCCTGACCGGCTGGCGGATTTTGGCCGCTCAGGAGACCGTGGCCTGCAGAATCAGGCGGGCGTCGCTGCTGTTGACCAGCTCGTCGTCGTTCATGTCCGCCAGGAGCAGCTGCTCCTCGGTCAGCTCCACCAGTTCTACCGTGTATTGCAGCACCGCACGGGCGTCTCTGCTGTTGACACGGCCGTCGTTGTTGACGTCTCCAAGGGTGCCGGGTTCGGGATCCGGATCCGGGCCGGGCCCGGGATCGTCCACCGGCATCAGGTCGATATAGTCATAGTTGATCCAGTTATCCGTGCTGTTGCCGAGCACACTGCCGGACACCCAGATGGCGTTCTCCCCCTCGTTCAGGGTCACGGTATAGCTCGTGCGGATGACATTGTTCCACACCCCGCCGCCGTCCAGCGTGAGGTGCAGATACTCGCTGCTGGGCTGGTCGTTGACGCGGATGTAGGCGGAGATCCCGGTCGCCGTGGTGAAATGCGCCAACGTCAGGGTGTACTCACCGGCGTGCGGCGCGTCCACGAGGAAACGCAGATAGGTGACGTTGGACCAGTCGGCCGCGATCTGCGACGCGTCGGTGATCTGGTCGATCTGATTGAGATCGCGGGCAAAGCCGCCGCCCGAGAACCCGTCGCTGTACTCCACATTGACCTGCTCGGAGCGCTCTGCATCCTCCGCCTCATAGCGGACGGTTCCGTCCGGCAGCACGGGCGGATTTGTGGAAGAGCCATCCCCTATCTCCGGCGCTTCCACCCCGAGCAGACCCGCTATATGATCGGCGAGCAGCTGCGCGGCCTCCCGGTGCTGGGCCGAGTTCGGATGTCCCGCCTCGCCGCCCTGCATGGGCTGCATCTCGAGGAAGGTGACCTTCTCGTCCGTCTCGCCGATCGCCTCGACCGTTTCCTTCACCGCGTTCACCAGCGTGCGGTCGGTGGTCATCAGGCCGAGCGTCCACACGATCTCCGCCTGCGGATAGAGCTCGCGCGCCCTGGCGATAAACGCCTCCACGCCGGCACAGAACTCCTCCGCCGACAGCCCGGCGGCGCCGAAATCGTTGGTGCCGAGGTTGACAATCAGCACGTCCGGGGTGTAGCTGTCAAAATCCCACTTGGCCTCCTTGTCCCGGAACCAGGAGGTATAGTCAAACAGCTCGTTCATCTGATGCTCCCGGCTGCCGGACCAGTTGTTCTCCGCCAGCGTGCCGGCGAGCAGCCCGCGCCCGGAGACCGATTCGGTGTTCCAGGTTGCGTGAAACGCGCGGCCGAGCAGCGTAGGATATGCCTTATACCCATTTTCGCCCGATCCCATCTGGTTGCCGCAGGTGATCGAGTCGCCGATCACCTCAAACCGGTAATCCACCTGCGTGGGCTCGAGCGTCCCGTCCGCCGGATAGGTCGGCGAGTCGAGCTGCGCCAGACAGAACGCCGCCTCGTTGAGCTTGTACACCTGGATGGTGTGTTCGCCGGCCGGCAGGCCGCTCGCGAGCGTCACGGTCGTGGTGCCGTCGATCCAGGTGGTCGTCTCGGACCCGTCCACCACAATGACCAGCCCGGTCCAGGTGCCGTTCATCAGCGTCCGGCTCGTGATCTGCGCGGTGATGGTGCCCGACCCGGTGTACACAAATTCAAATCCCGATCCGCTCCAGTCGAACGTCTTCGAACCGCCGACCTCCAGCGAACGGCCCCGCATGCGGATGCTGTCCCCCAGCTCCACCGCGGTTTTGGTCACGGCCGTCTCCGCCGCGCCGGCCATCTGGCCGCCCACGGCCGGGACGATCAGCAGCGCCGCCAGCAGGACGGCAAGCAGCCTCTTTCCCCATCTCTGTCTCATAGTCTCTTCTCCCTCTCTGTATGTTGATGACCGGATGGACAAAAATCCCGGTCATTACGACTGTAATTTTAGCATGGATTTCCTCAAAATACAATAGTGCTTTTTTGAATTTCGTGATATACTATTCCCCAGTGGATGGTTTTTCCAATTGGAAAGACGACACGAGTTTTGTAGAAAGGACAGGATGGGATCATGAAGACCTATGTGTGCACGATCTGCGGGTATGTCTATGACGAGGCGGCCGGGGATCCGGACAACGGCATCGCGCCCGGCACCAAATGGGAGGATCTGCCGGAGGATTGGGTGTGCCCGCTGTGCGGCGTCGGCAAAGACCAGTTTGAAGCGCAATAAGGCGCCCCGGCAGGGACTCTGTCCCCGTGGGCAGGCAGCGGTGGACCGGCGTGCCCACCGCTGTTTTTTAATCTGTAACACCACAACACAGGGGCCGGCAATCCACCAGGGGCCGCCGGCCAAAAGGAGCGACAATATGAAGAAGTGGTATGCCGAGGAATACGAGTGGCAGATCGAGGTCATCGGGTTTCTGCGCGGCGAGCGTACCGAGCGGTACTGCCGCAACGGCGAAGAGGTCGGAGACGTCTATACCTGTACCTACGGCTGCCCGGTCAACGCCGACGGGCAGGGGATCTGCTCCAAAATGATGCTCCTGCTGTTCCCCCTCATGGAGGCGGTCCGCAGCGGCGGAAATCTGGAAAACGTCGGCGGCAGCAGCCGCTATTGCAAGGAGGTCGTCTGCCCGGACGGCAACGTGCTCTTCCGGCTGACGGCAAAGCCGCTCGGAAACGAAAACTTTTACAGGGGCCGGTTTTTTGACTAGCCCTGTGATCCGGAAAAAAGGGGATCCACCCGGTCTGCCGGGCGGATCCCCTTGCCTGTTTGAAAAGACTTATGACCCGAATGTCATATTGGCGAACACGGTCTTTAAGTACTCATCCGTGTACAGTTCGTCGTAGATCTGTCCGACAATCGTCTGCGGCGGCAGGCCCTGCCGGCGCTGCGCCTGCCGGATCAGCGCCGTATACGAGACCAGAATGTTCAGACACATGAACACGACCAGCACCGGCAACCCATAGTGCCCGACCGCATAGGGGATCTTCTCGATCCACCGGGAGAGGACCGGATACAGGAATTTCAAAAACAGAAATCCCCCGGCGCCGAAAAAGAGCATATACGGGATGTTGGTCCGGCCGTCGATATTGAGGAAATACCCGGTATAGTCCCAGGATTTTGCACCGATGATGAGCTCTCCCAGCCAGTTGAGCACATATTCGGTGACGCCGCACAGCAGCGAGGCGTACAGCCAGGTAAGATACCACTTGCGCTGTTCCATGTTTTTGCCGAGAAACAGCACAAATCCCGCAAATCCCAGCCCATAGATCGGGTTGAACGGCCCGTAGATCACCCCTTTGCGGGATTCCCAGACGCCCGTTTCTAGAAGGGTGAGGATCTGTTCAAAATAGGTGCCGATCACGCAGCCGATGACAAATATCAAAAAGATTTTGGCAAAGCACCAGCCCTTTGCAAACACAGGCCGTGGAGCCAGGGGGGATGCCTCTTCCGGAAGCGCCACCGGGGACAGTGGCGGCGCGGGCAGCGGCTGCCCGGCGTACTCCAATCCGTCATCCGACGGCAAAGAAGGGGTGGCAATCGAGGATTCTGTGGATATCCGGTTGTCTGACAGCATAGGGCCCCTCCCCCTGTTCCTCTTCCAGGCCGTCCGCACCCGGTGTGTCGGGACGCCCGTTTATCTGTCCGCTTTGGGCGAAGTCTGTCGAGAAAGAGTATACCATACAATCCAGTATATGGCAAACCTCTTTTTATTAGAAGCGATCGATGGACAAACGCAAAGCGGCTTCCGCCATCCCGATGGATGGCAGAAGCCGCCGTTTTGGCCGACAATCAGCCGGCCGCACACAGACAGAACGGATGGCCGGCCGGATCGAGCATGGTGGTGAAATTCTCGCCGCCGAACTGCGCCGCGGCTTTGACCGCGCCCAATGATTCGGCCGCCGCCACCGCCGCTTTCACGTCCGGTACCAGAAAGTCGAAGTGCACCTGCTTTTGCTGCTCGCCCTCCGTCTCCGGCCACACCGGCGGGACATAGTCCTCCTCCTGCACAAACAGGAACATCACGCCGCTCTCGCTGAGAACCGCCGGATGCCCGAACAGCTCCGTCCGCTTCCAGCCGAGCAGCCCCTCATAAAAGTCGCACAGCTTCTGCTCGTCGGGACAGTCCACGACGAGATCCGCCAGGCGGATTCCGTGTATCATCTACCAGCACCCCCGTCACATCATCGACCGATACAGCGCGACAATGTCCGCCTTGGTCGGATCCTTCGGATTTCCCGGCGTGCACGCGTCCGCCATCGCGGAATCCGCCAGAAAGTCGATATCCTCTTCCTTCACACCCAGCTCGCTGACCTTCTGGGGGATCCCCACATCCTGCCCGAGCTGCCGCACCGCCTGCACGGCGGCCTGGCGGTACTCCTGCTGCGACATGCCCTCGACGCCTTGGACACCCATCGCCACGGCGATCTGTTTATACCGCTCGCCGGTCGCGTCGGCGTTGTATTCCAGGACATAGGGCAGAATGGTCGCGCAGGCAATGCCGTGCGGTGCGTCGTACAGCGCGCTTAAGGGATGCGCCATGCTGTGCACGATCCCGAGGCCCACGTTCGAGAATCCCATGCCGGCGATATACTGGCCGAGCGTCATCGCCTCCCGCGCCTGCGGGTCGCCCGCCACCGACTGGCGCAGGTTCTTCGAGATGATCTCGATCGCTTTGAGATGCATCATGTCGGTCATCTCCCACGCCGCCTTCGTGATATACCCCTCAATCGCGTGGGTCAGCGCGTCCATGCCTGTGGAGGCGCACAGCTTTTTCGGCATGGTCTTCACCATGTCCGGATCCACGATCGCGACGAGCGGGATGTCGTGCGGGTCGGCGCAGACGAATTTCCGGTTTTTCTCCACGTCGGTGATCACATAGTTGATGGTCACCTCCGCCGCCGTCCCGGAGGTCGTCGAGACCGCGATGATCGGCAGCGCCTTGTGCTGGGTCGGAGACGCGCCCTCGAGCGAGCGCACATCCTCGAATTCGGGGTTGGTCAGGATGATCGCGATCGCCTTGCTCGTGTCGATCGCGCTGCCGCCGCCGACCGCGAGGATCAGATCGGCGCCCTCCTTCCGGCAGAACGCCACTCCCTCCTGCACGTTCTCAATCGTGGGATTCGCCTTGATGTCGCTGTACACGGCATAGTCGATCCCCGCCCGGTCGAGCACGTCGGTCACCAGCGTGGCGACCTGGAATTTGAGCAGGTCCGGGTCGGTGCACACCACGACCTTCTTGCAGCCGCGCGATTGTACCTCATGGGCGATTTCCTGGATCGCGCCCTTGCCGAAATACGATGTCTCGTTCAAAATGATCCGATTGGCCATATGCCGTTCCTCCTTACAGAATTTGGTAGTTACAGTATAGCACAACTTGTCCGCTTCCTGCAACAGAAATCAGAAAACCACTATTTTTAGTTTTCAGCCAATATATTAAGCATGAAAATCTTCGTAATTCTGTTAAAAATGCTCCCCCCGTTATTATATAATACCAATAAAAGTTTTCAAAAAAGAAAAAGTATTGAATAAAAAATATAGATATGATATACTTATACCTGCAGATGATTGTGCTATATTGGCAGATAAAAGTGGAGGTTGCCATATGACAAAACAGTTCATGTGCGTGTGGCTGGTTGCCAGTATGCTGGCAGCCACAGGGTGTCATCAGTCGGATGCCACACACGTAACGGCAGAAAAGGAAATATTCAGAGCACAGCACGCGAACCTGATATGGGAAAAGTCATCTCCGTATACACTTTTTTATGAAAACAGCGACGGCAGCAGTACTCTCTATTTATTTACCTCCCCTATTGCCTATTATGATGAATACGATCAGCTTACCCTCATCGACAACGATCTCGTACGGTCCAAAGAACCCGGCATGGCATTTGAAAATCGGAAAAGCGACTGTAAGATGTATTTTCCGGAAACCGCAGATCGCTCCTTACGCATACAAAGTACAGACACAACCCTCCTGCTATTTCCTGCAGAGGCTTCCGGAAATCCGCAGTTGACTTCTTATATAGATTTGTGCGGAGTTTCCCGTACTGCTGTTTCCTATCCGACCACCGGAAAAAAAGATATTCTATACTTACCAACTGAAGCCGGTATAACGGTTATGGTCACCTGGCGGGAACCATCGCCGGATAGCGCCTTTTCCGTTTTTGTGTCTCCGCCAGCAGGAGCAGCTTTTGCCGTGACCTCCCTCCAAGATATTTTACTGTATGATCCCGACAGCCTGACCGTACTTGGAGTCATTCACACCGCACCGCTGCTGGATCGCAACGGTAAAGCCTATTTGAATGTAACGACTGATGTAACATTACAAGCTGACGGGAGACTTTTAGTCACCTTTACGCCAACTGGCACTGTGGTTTCGGATGCCAGCCACTATCCTCTCACTTTTTCTCCTTCGTTTGATCTTTATCGCAGCACGCTCATCGGACCTGCCATTTGGTCCGGCGACCCGGGTAACAATGATAATCTGTCTGCCTTTATTCCTTTAGGCCAAGACGAATTTCTCGGTACGGCGGAGCAATATCTTCGGCTGCGTCTTAACTATATTTGCAAAACATATGGTGCCAACATACAGTCGGCTTCATATCAACCCGTAGTGTTGGGAAATATTTCCGAACCCTGTACATTAGAGGTATTTCGAGTAACGGAATTATGGGGACGTCACACCATATCATGGAATAATCGTCCTCATACCGGAAATGTGGAAAGTGCAACCACATTATCATCCTCCGGCCGAATCGCCCTGGATCTTACCTCGCTGGTTCGAGACGGTTTTGACGATTTGGATTGGGATATTGAGGCAAACGGTCTGTTATTGGCAAAGGCGGCTGATGAACCGGGTGTCTGTATACTATCGACTCCTCAACATTCTCTCTATTCTCCCTACATACGTATTGACTTTTATGAAACGCCCTGGTTTTTTGAAAGAATTGATACTATTAATCCGGATGAATAAAAAGGAAACTATGAAAGGGGTGATATCCAATGTACCGGGATGGTTTGTAGAAAACACATATAAACGTGCACAAACCGTGCGGAAAGGTGGGAACGTAAAATGAAAAAGCAATTTCTAAAAACGGCACTCTCTGTTTTGGGAATATCAGCTTTGTTAACTGGATCCATCTTCTACTCCACAGCTGCCGAGAAAAAGGATTTAGATTGGCTACAAAAGATTTCAACTGAAGTGCAACAGGCCATGAGCGTTTCCTCTGGCAACGATTTGATCCCCGTGTTTCTTTTTAAACAAGATTATGATCGACAGGAAATGAAAGCAAAGGTATTGGCGGAAAAAGGATAATTAATTCTCAATGGCCGTTATTGGGAAAGGAGCTGCTCGGTTTGAGACAAATTCGAATAAGGTATTCTCCCAAAATGAGATATGGGTACTCTAAATGGCAGAGATTCGCTGTCCTTGTCTGTGCGGCGATCCTCTTAGCCGGCCTTGGCGGCTGCAGCGGCACCCCGGAAACGTCCGGTCAGGCGCCGTCTCCCTCCTCCGATGCCGCAACCGCTTCCGACGCCGGCCTGTCCGACATCGGCATTGCGGTTTCGGAAGACGGGCGGGTGACGGTCTCCTCCACGGGGACCGGGCCGGTGCTCGGCACGCGGCAGAGCGGCGTGGCCTGGGGCCAAGCGGAAGACGAATCTCTCCCCTCTCCCGCAGAGCCGCGGATCGCGGGGTATCCGGAAAACCTCTCGGACGAGATGGTGCGGCAGCTCGACTCGCTGCCGGACGACCAGCCGGTGCGCGCCCGGTTCTATTTCTACGACACCGACACGATGGAGCGCACCGAGCGGGAGGGCTACACCCTGCTGGCGCTCGACCGCGCGCTCTGCGCCGAGGGCGCGATCGAGGAGGCGCAGCGGCCGCAGCTGGAGGCGCTGCGGTTTGCGCTGGTTGCCGATTTGAGCGAGGCGCTCTACCAGACCTTCACGGCCGCCTATTCCCTGCCCGGGCTGGCACATGACAATTTTTCCCATGGGGCGTGCGGCGGCATGACGGCCACCCTGACCAAAGCGCAGGTGATCGCCCTGGCGAGGCGGGACAGCCGGCTGTATTTTGACACTGTCGGGCTGTACGAGCGGCCAAAGGGATACAGCGACAGGCTGTCGGACGAGCTGGCCCTGCGGCTGGAGGTGTCCGACGCCCTGGATACGGTCTTTCCGGTGCGGCTCTTTGCACCGTCTCTCGAACAGCTGACGCCGGAACAGCGCAACTATAGCTGGCAGGATCCGGTGCTGACGGCAGGCGGCGTTTCGTTTTACAGCCGGGAGCTGTGGAGCTACAGCTCAGAAGACCTCTATTCCGACCGGACGGTGTACGGG
>DXWE01000002.1:45777-54188 GCA_019417045.1 Oscillospiraceae bacterium | reverse complement strand
GGAATGTTCCCGTCCGCCCGCTTTCAGATTTCCTCGTAGCCGTTGAGCACCAGCACATCCCCGGGACGGATCTGCGTCCTGCCGCGCGGGACGATGCTGCCCGTCTCCCGCCGGATCATCACCACCAGCGCGCCGGGCGGCAGATCGAGCTCCCGCAGTGCCTTGCCCGCCCACGGATGGGACGAGTCGATCGTCATCTCCTGCAACCGGATGTCCTGCCCGTCCTCGAACCGGGGCGCGCTGAGCACCACGAGATCGCCCGCCCGCAGCCGGGTGCGCCCGTGCGGCACAATCGACTTCCCGTCCCGCCGGATCAGCGCGAGCAGGGTGTCCGGCGGCAGGGCGATCTCCTGCAGTGTCCTGCCCGCCCACGGGTGGTCGTCGGAGGGGATCCTCAGCTGGATGAACTGCACCTGCGACTCCTCCTGATAGTCGTTGAAGGTGCGCAGGACATTGCTCCCGTCGTCCACCATGCGCAGCTTTCTGGCCACCAGCGGCAGCAGCGTGCCCTGAAACGCGATCGAGAGCAGCACGATGCAGAAGACAATGTGGAAAATATCGTTGTCGGTGAACGCCTCGCTCACCGTCACCATGATGGCGAACACGATCGACGCCGCGCCGCGCAGCCCCGCCCACGAGACCAGCAGCTGCTGGCGCACCGGGCAGCGAAACGGGCTGAGGATCGCGAACACCGCCACCGGCCGCGCCACAAAGGTCAGGAACAGGGCGATCAGCACGGCGGGCAGCAGCAGATGCGGCAGCTGGGAGGGGAACGCGAGCAGCCCGAGCAGGAAGAAGATGAGGATCTGCGCGAGATTGGTGATCCCGTCAAAGAAGTGCACGACCAGCACCTTGTGCTTGAGCGGCCGGTTGCCGAGCAGGATGCCCGCGAGATACGCGCTGAGATAGCCATTGCCTCCACACACCGCGGGCAGAGCGTAGCTGAGTACCGCGATCGCAAAGATAAAGACCGCGCTCATCTCGGCGGTGACAAATTTCAGATACCGCAGGACAAACAGCGCGAGCGCTGCGGTCAGGATGCCGCCCAACAGGCCAAACGCCACCTGTTTGGCCAGCAGCAGCGGGATCGAGACATCCTCCCCTCCGCCCATGAAGGAGAGCAGCACCACCGTGAGCATGTAGGAAAACGGGTCGTTGCTGCCGCTCTCCACCTCGAGCAGCGAGGCGGTGCCGTCCCGCAGGTTGAGCTTTTTTCCACGCAGGATGGCAAAGACGGACGCGGCGTCGGTCGAACTGATGACCGCGCCGATGAGAAAGCTCTCGAGCAGGGGGAACCGCAGCGCGAAATAACAGAAGACACCGGTCAGCACGGCAGTCAGCACCGTGCCGAGGGAGGAGAGCAGCGCCGCACGCGCCGCGACCGGCCGGGCGGCCCTCCAGTTGGTGCCGAACCCGCCATAAAACATGATGAAAATCAGCGCCACCGAGCAGATCTGCTCGGCAAACACGTAATTGTCGAAGGGGATCCGGAACAGGCCGTCCGATCCGAACAGCATGCCGAGCGCGATGAAGAGGAACAGTGCCGGGACACCAAGCCGTCCGGACAGCCGGTTGCCGGCAACGCAGAGGATGACGATCAGAGATGCGAGCAACAGATAATAGGGCATGGTTCGATGGCCTCCTCTCTCTGTATGTCACCGTCTTCCGGCGTCAGCGCGACTTTGCCAGCACGTGTTCCCGGATGTATGCAAACGTCCGCTCCTCCCCCTCGTCCCGCAGCTTTTTCAGCAGTGTCTCGAGCAGCGCGCGGGTCTCCGGATGGAGCAGGTAATGGTCTCTGGACCGGTCGTAGTAGTCATAGGGATCGCCGTCCCGGTAAAGCTCTTTACGATACGTCCGGCTCGCCGCCACCCGGTCGCAGAACATCTCCACCACATACCTGACCGGCATTTTCACCCCACTCATCGCGTGGTTGCCGTCGGGGGCGTAGTCGGTCCAGTATTCCAAATGATGTTTATTGCGGCCCTTGTGATGCAGCCAGGCGGCGCTGTAGCCTTTTTCCTGCCGCTCCGCCTCGTTGGGACTGCGGTTTCCCTGGTAGTACTTCACCCCGGTGAAGAATTCCGCCGGAGAGAATTTGGACAGGTCGTGCAGCAGTCCCTGGCGGTAGAGTCCCGCCCGAAAGCAGTATTGCCGCACCAGCCGCCGGTGATGGCAGACCGTTCGCAGATGGGAAAAGAACTTCATGAGAACACTGCCTCGCTTTGCAGAAAGGATGATCTACTCTATTTTACCATATAAAAGTGGAAAAAGTCGAGCGTTTTTCGCTCGACTTTGCAAAACTCTGTCAGCAACAGGCGGATGACCGGCCGGATCCCGTGCGCAGGAGCTCCCGGAAGATCTCCACATGGTGCTGTTCATCCAGCAGAATCCGCCGGAGCAATGCCACAACATACGGATCGCCGATCTGCTCGGCCTGCTCGCGGTATTTTGCAATTGCCTGCTCCTCTCCATGCAGCGCATTTTGCAGCAACGGCAGCAACTGGCGGGGATACTGGTTGCAGCCGGGCGTCCAGTAGGAGAGGTTGCGGCCCTGATAGCTCCACAGGCGGGGATTCGCGCCCAGCTGGTGCGCCAATGTGGCAAAGATGTCCAGGTGATGCATTTCCACGAGACTGATCCGGTGGAATACCTGTGCAATCTCCCTCTCATACGGTTTTAGAATGACACTGTTGTAAAAATACAGGCTGACGGCGGACATCTCCGAATTACAGGCGCCGATGTTGCTCAGCATTTGTTCGGCATATCCGGCGTTCGGCCCGCAGACTTTCACGGGCGGATCGGGGGCGGCATCGGCGAACACAAACGCATCCAAATTCAAGGCAATCCCTCCAGAATACAGTCTCCGGAGGATATATATGTGCGGGGCCATCGGGCTATGCCACCGCCTGCGGGCCTGCCAAGAGCGGGAGGAAGGCGGCCGGGCCGCACCGGATGGGGGCGGTATCCCCTGACGACTTGCAGCGGCGGGAACGCCGGAAGGGTGCGGCTCCCGGGCGGCCTGTGAGAGGGGGAGACGAAACACATCGGCTCCCATACGGGCCGCCGGTTTGGGAAAAAGAAAAACCCGCGGCGCGTGACTGGCCGGCCGCAGGTCTGTAAGGGTGGGACAAATGAATCCTGCTGATGGTCGAGCTAGTAAAACAAAAAGAGGCCGGCAACTCATAGCGAATTGCCGACCGCAGGTCTGGTCCGAGTGACTGGATTCGAACCAGCGGCCTGATGGTCCCAAACCACCCGCGCTACCAGCTGCGCCACACCCGGCTGTTTGGCCGCCGGGGGACGTCCCCCATCGGCGTCCCCAGTATACAACAACCCGCCTGTCTCTGTCAAGAAAAAGCGGGCGACGCTCAGCCCGACTGCTCCTTCTGCCCCAGCTCCTCGAGCAGTCCCGTTATCTCCTGTTTGGCGACGGCCTGGTCATAGCTCTGCCCTTCCGACAAAGAGCGGGTCGCGGCCGGATCGAAATAGGAATAGCTGTAAAACAGCAGCCCGGATACCTGTCCGGTCTCCCGGGCCAGGCGCACCATGGTGGCGAGCCGGTTGCTGTACTGTGCCCATTCCGCGGCGCCGGAACCGGCATAGGGATCCGGGGACAGCCCGATTTTATACACCGCCAGCCCCACGTACAGCTGCACGGAGGGATCCCTCGGATAGGCGCTCCACTCCTCCAGCACACGCTGGTAGGGGGCGGCTTCGTTTTCCAATCCCACATAGATCTGTGGACAGATGTAGTCCACATACCCCGGCGACCGGATCCAGGTGAGCAGGTCGGCATAGAAGCTCTGGGTGTTTTTCTGTACGTCGTAGGCGGGGCTGATTCCGAACACGCACCCGGCCCGCCGGTGTACGAGTCCGTAGACGGCGGTCAGCAGGCTGTCGACATGCAGCCGCCGCCAGTCCGCAATCTGTTCTGTCCCGCCCGCTTGCTGATAGGCGGCGAACGCCTCCTGCTCAAATGGTTCTGGCGTATCGGCGGACAGACCGGCCGGATAGAAGTAGTCGTCAAACTGTACCCCGTCGATATCGTACCGCGAGACGAGCTCCCGGATGCCGTTCAGGACCAGTGCCTGCACGGCAGCGGACGAGGGGACATAATAGGTGATCTCCCCGCTGGTAAAGGTGTCCGCACACATGGCCCGGGCGGGATCGCGTCCCACGCGAAACGGGTTGACCCACGCGTGCAGACGCAACCCGCGCGCATGGGCGGCGGCCACGGCATAGGAGAGCGGATCAAATCCGGCAGCGAGCAGGGACTCTGCGGCTGCCGCTGCGGGGAAGCAGTCGGAATCATAATAGGCGTCGCTGTTGGCGCGGACATGAAAAATGACCGTGTTCATGCCGTAGGAGACGCAATTGTCAAACAACGCGTCGAGCGCGGCTGCCGCCTGGTCGGGCGTGGCCCCGCTGAGCAGGGTGTTCAGCTCTATGTAGGACACCCACACACCGCGCAATTCCGGCGGTTCGTCCAGATTTTCCGAAGGAGAAGAGGCCGTGCCGGTCGGCGATCCGGCGGTGGGAGAGGTGGTGCCAACGTCGGCCGTGGGGGCCGATTCGTCGCCTGGAGAGGCGGCCGGCGCGCAGCCGGTCAGCAGCAGAAGGACACAGATCCACACAGAGAGCAGTTTGCACCAGCGTCTCATATTCACAGCACCGCCTTTTTTATTCTTCAGGTTACATGGCCAGGTAGAGCAGCGCGACGATCAGCTCCATGTGTGCGCCGCTTTTGGCGAGAAGCAGGGCCAGCAGGAGGAGAAGCAGCCGTTCGCTGTCGTCCTCCGAAGATTCCCGTGCCGGAGGCACAACCGCCGGCGGCGTGTGCACACACGCCGCTTCCGCCGGCCGCCTGGCTTCGGGTGGGGTGTAGGCCGGCGGACAGGGGGCCTGAAGGCGCGGGTCCGACGCGTAGCTGTCGGCGATCCGCCGGTTGCGCTCCTCCATCAGCCGTACCCGCCGTGCGGCCTCCTGCTGCAGGCGATAAATACCAGAATCCAACACAATCCCTCCTCACTTCAGCAGCGGCAGTACCTGCGACATCTGCAGGAGCTTGATCGCGCCGTCCAGCCGCTTTTCGCGTTCGCCGTGCAGATAGGGGCGCAGCGCCCGTAGCAGCGCGGTATTTTCGTCCTCCCGTCCGCCGCCGGAGAGCAGTGGGAGCAGCTTTGTCAATCCCGAGAGGCCGGCGCTCCCGTCTGCCTTTCCGCCTCCGAGCCCGGAGAGCAGCGGCAACAGCTGTGCCAGCGCGGCCGGATCCAGGCCCCCGGCAGAGGGATTGCCCGTCTCTCCGTTCCCTCCCAATCCCGACAGCAGCGGCAATAGCTGCAGCAGTGCGGCGGGATTCAGACCGCCCTGTGGCGGGGACGGAGCGGCGGCGTCGGGTGCGGACGAGTTTTGGCCCGCGCGGGACAGCAGCGGCAACAGACTGGACAGCGCCGACAGATCCGGTGCGCTGTCCGCCGCAGGCGGTGGAGGAGCGGGCGCGGCCTGCTGCGCCGGTGCCGGTGCGGACGCGGCCGGCGGGGAGGGCGCCTGGCCGTCCGCGCCGAGAGCCGCCAGCGCGCCCTGAATTTTGGCTAGGCTGTCGGGCGATTGCAGCAGCGCCTCCAGCCGTTTGGAGAGGTCATCCATCTGAGTACCACCGCCAACATTGTCATTTCTGGAGAATTTGCTGGAGGAAGGACTGCACTTCCGGCGAGTTCAACAGCTCCTGTGCCTGTTCCCGGTTTCCCAGCAGCGAGTTCAGCTTGGCACTTTCGTTGGGGGATAAATTTTTGGAAATCCCCTCGAGTCCGCCGGACTGCACGGTGCGGGCCAGGTTTTCGGGCGTGGTGCCGAGCCGTTTGCTCGCGTATTGCAGCAGCGCCTGCAGCTGGTCGGGGGTGAGATTGACGTTACCCATAATACAACTCCGTTTCTCCGGCGGCAGCCGGTGAAAAACCCGTCCGACGGCTCTGCCGCCGGGAATTCGCGCGATGGACGGGAGTCGACCGATTTTTCATCTTCCGTTTGCATAGAATATATGCTATACTTATGCCAAATCAATGGAAAGTATGAGGGGGGCACGGTATGCGGCTGCTGGTGGTATCGGACAGCCACGGCGACGGGTTTTCTCTGCGCCGCGCGATTGACGCGCAGCCCACGGCGCGGGCGGTGTTCCACCTGGGTGACGGGGTGCGCGAAGCGGGCGAGATGGAGAAACTCTATCCCGACCGGACGTTTTACATGGTGCGGGGCAACTGCGATTTTGCCGCCGGGAGCCTCTATCCGGAGGTGGGTATGGTGGAACTGGAGGGCAGGCGGATCGTCTATCTGCACGGATATACGCACCGGGTGAAAAGCGGGATGGCGGCCGTGATCGGGCTGGCGCGCCAGCAGCAGGCGGATATCCTGCTGTTCGGGCATACGCACCGGGCGCTCTCCACCTATGAGGACGGGCTGTATATTCTGAACCCCGGGAGCGTCGCGCGGTCGGGGACATACGGGGTGGTCGACATCACGCCGGCCGGGATTGTGACCTCGCTGCGGGAGAACGACCGGTGAGCGGTCTGCCGGGCCTGCGGACCCGGGCGCTCGGTCGCCCCGCGCTCTGGCTCGGGGAGGTGGAGTCTACCAATACCTATCTGAAGACGCGCGGCGACCGCCTGCCCCACGGGGCGGTCTGTTTCACCGACAACCAGGTGGCCGGCCGCGGCCGGCTGGGCCGCGTCTGGCAGGCTTCCCCCGGGGAGACGCTGGCCCTGTCCGTGTTGCTCAAGCCTTTGCGGGAGGCGTCAACCCTGCCGCTCGTGGCGGGGCTGGCGGTGTCGCGCGCGCTCTGTCAGCTGTCCGGTGCCGCTTTTTGTATCAAGTGGCCCAATGACATTGTATGCAGCAACCGCAAGGTGTGTGGCATTTTATGTGAGGGCCGGCTGGGGTCGGACGGGGGCTTTGCCGTGTGCGGCATGGGGGTGAACCTGCTGCAGACGGAAGAGGAGTTTATAGTCAGGGATCTGCCCTATGCCGGGTCGCTGTGGCAGCTGACCGGTCGGCAGCTGGCGCCGCAGGCGGTGGCCGCAGCCATCCTCAACGAGCTGGAACCGCTGTGGGAGGTCTGGCGGTGCGAGGGCTTTTTGCCGCTGCTTCCCGCCTTTCGGGAGCGGTGCGTCACCGTCGGCCGGGAGGTGCGTGCGCAGTCGCCCGACGGCACGGTCGTGTGCGAGGGGACGGCCGCAGCGGTGGAGCCGGACGGCTCCCTGCGGATCCGGACAGCGTCGGGCGACCGGCTGGTGCAGGCGGGAGAGGTGTCGGTGCGCGGGCTGTACGGCTATCTGTAATCGGAAAGAAGGGGTGCGGGAGCCCAACGCCCGCAGCAGAAAGGAATGGAAGCATACATGAGTAAAAAGCTGGCGATGGGCACGGCGGTGGCCTATATCCTGGCCTCCCTGGCCGTATCGATTTATCTGTTTGTCGACAAGGGCGTGGGATCCGGCCTGATCGGGCTGTGTTCCCTGCTCTATCTGCTGCTCTTTCCGCTGTGTCGCCGGCTGTTCCGGGTGGGGCCCGGGTGGCTGATGGACACGGTGCTGATGGTGTTTATCTTCTGCGCGTTCACGTTGGGCACGGCGCTTGCGTGGTACTCGCGGTTTGCGTATTATGATCTGATTATGCACTTCCTCTCGGGTGTGCTGACCGCGCTGCTCGGGCTGTGCCTGTATTACCGGCTGCGCCGCCCAGAAGACCGGCCGGCCCCGCCCAACCGCGGGATGGCGACGGCGCTGTCGTTTCTGTTCCCGCAGTTTGTGGCCGTGGCATGGGAGATGGTGGAGTATATCGGCTTTTTGCTGACGGGCCACGATTCCCAGCGTGTGGCGGAGACCGGCGTAGCGGACACGATGGAGGATATGATGATCTGCATGGCAGGCGCGCTCGTTATGGCGATCCTCATCTGGATCCATCTGGGAGGCAGGCGCCGGATCCCGCTGGTGCGCCCGGTGGACGACTGGGTGAAGGACAGCTGGGGCGCCGCGGAACACCCGGCTTCTGTCTCCGGTCCCCCGGCGGATGCGGCGGAGGACGCGCGGTGATCGGGCTGTACATCCATGTGCCGTTTTGCGTCTCCAAGTGCCCCTATTGCGATTTTTATTCGCTGGCGGCGGACGAGACGGCGATGGACGCCTATACCGCCGCCGCCGTGCGCGCCGTTGAGGACTGGGGGCGTCGGCTGCACGAGCGGGCGGACACGCTCTATTTCGGCGGCGGCACGCCGTCCCTGCTCGGCCCGTCCCGGCTGACCCGCCTGATCGAGGCGGCCGCGGCCGCATTTGGGCTGCAAGGAGCGGAGATCACGCTGGAGGCCAACCCGGCGGATGAGCTGGCAGAGCTGTTTTCGGCGTTTGCAGCCGCGGGCGGCA
>DXWE01000002.1:23248-45767 GCA_019417045.1 Oscillospiraceae bacterium | reverse complement strand
GGGCGGCAACCGCCTGTCGGTGGGGATGCAGGCGGCGGACGACGGGACGCTCCGGCGGCTCGGGCGGCGGCACACGGCCGCGCAGACGATCCGCACGGCGGAGGACGCCCGCCGCGCCGGCATAAACAATCTCTCGCTCGATCTGATGCTCGCCGTGCCGGGACAGACCGTGGACGATATCGAGCGGGCGACCGGCGTGCTGGACGCGGTCGGGGCCACACACGCCTCCGCCTATTTGCTGAAGCGGGAGCCGGACACGCCGTTCGGCCGCCACCCGCCGGCGGGGCTGCCGGATGACGACGCGGCGGCGGCACTGTACCTTGCCGCCTGCGAAGCGCTGGAGCGCCGGGGCTACAAGCAGTATGAGATCTCGAATTTTGCAAGAGAGGGCTGTCAGAGCCGCCACAATCTGAAATACTGGAACAGCGACCCGTATCTGGGCATCGGCCCGTCCGCGCACTCGTTTGTGGCGGGCCGGCGGTTTGCCTATCCTCGATCGCTGGCCGCCTTTCTGGCCGGGGAGGAGCCGCTGCCCGAGGATCCGGACGACCCGATCGCGGACGCCGGCCCGGAGGAGTATGCCCTGCTGCGGCTGCGGCTGACGGAGGGGTTGACGGAGGCCGGGTATCGGGAGCGGTTCGGCGCGCCGCTGCCGGCGGAATGGCGCCGCCGTGCCGCCGCGCTGCCGCCCGGGCTGGTTCTCTGTGACAGCGACGGGATCCGGCTGACCCGGCGGGGATTTCTGGTCTCCAACGCAGTGCTCGCCTCCCTGCTGTAAGGAAAGGCAAAAAAATACAAAAGGGGGTTTGTCAAACCCCGTTTGATATGGTATACTCTATACCGAAATTTGGAAGTTTACAGAAAAGGATTTGGTGCTATGGAAAAATCGTCCTCTTCCCTGACCCAGGTCAAAAAAATTGTGCCGCTGATCTGTTTCTTTGCGGCGATGTTTTTTGCGCTGTTCGTGCTCTTCCGGGGGGATACCCAGCTGGAGAATGCGCGGCAGAAGCTGCTGTATCCCGGCGGGCTGTCGCTGATCCTGTCCGCGCTTGCCACGCTGTGGCTCGGCATGCAGGCCCGGCTGTTCGGCACGGATAAGGACGCCGCCTACGGCAGGATGTATTTTCCCGTCCTGTCCGGGCTGCTCGCGCTGATCGGCATGGCTCTGGCCTATACCTTCCTCGGCATGTGGCCGATCGGGGAGGAGACGGGCATGATTGTCGACATGCACCACCAGTACGCCCCGCTTCTCAGCGAACTGCGGGACATGCTGCTCAACGGCGGCAGCCCGCTGTATTCGTTCGAGGTGGGTACGGGGACGAGTTTTTTGCCGCTGTTCGGCTACTATCTCGCAAGCCCCTTTAACCTGCTGCTGGTGCTGTTCCCCGAGCATCTGCTCGCGGAGGGGATCCTGTTCATCACGCTGCTGAAGAACATGCTGACGGCGGTGCTGTTCGCAGTGTGCGTGCAGTACATTTACGGCCGGAAAAGTTATGCGATCCCGGCCGCCGCGGTGATGTACTCGATGATGATGTACCTGCTCGCCTACTCGTGGGATCTCATGTGGCTGGACTGCATCATGGTGCTGCCGCTGGTGGTGATGGGATTTGAGAAGCTCATGCGGGAGGGCAGATGGCTGACCTATGTGCTCAGCCTGGCCTATATTCTGTACGCCAATTATTACATCGGGTTCATGATCTGTGTGTTCCTGGTGCTGTATTATATCGCCTATTTTCTGCGCACCCGGCGGAGCGGGCGGCAGCAGCTGGAGGGGTTTGTGCGGTTCGCCGTCGGGTCGCTGCTCGGCGGGCTGATCGCGATGTTCCTGCTCCTGCCGGTGGTCATGGCGCTCGGACAGACGTCGGCTGCGGGCGGCGGGTTCCGCGTGTTCGACAACAATTTTGACCTGTTCGACCTGTTCGGCCAGAGCCTGTACGGGATGGAGCCCACCATCCGCTCGAGCAACCTCCCGAACCTCTACTGCGGGATCCTCTCGGTGTTCCTGCTGCCGATCTTCGCCAGCACGCGGGCCATTCCCCGCCGCCGCCGCATCGCCTATGTCGGCATGTGGCTGGTGCTGGCATTCAGCCTGGTCATCAACAATCTGGATCTGCTGTGGCACGGGCTGCACGCGCCCAACGACCTGCCCTACCGGTTTTCGTTCCTGTACAGCTTTGTGCTGGTGCTGATCGCCTATGAGACGCTGTGCCATCTGTCGTCCATTTCCGGAAAGCAGATCCTCGGCTCGCTGGGCGGGCTGGCGGCGTGCATCCTGCTGGTGGAGAAATTCGACGCCGAGGACGAGCTCGGGTTTGCCGCGATCTATATCAGCCTGGCGCTGCTCGGGATCTATGCGCTGATCACATTTCTGGTGTCCCGCCGGAAGATGTTCACGCGGGTGGCCTATGTGCTGTTGCTCGTGGTGGTGTTCGGGGAGATGGTCACCAACGCGAGTGAGACGTTTGTCAAGCTGGATGAAAACGAGCATTTCACCGCACACGCGTCCTATGTGGACAACGAGACCACACGGGCGGTGCAGAAGACGGTTGAGGCGATGCAGCGTCTCGGGGACGCGGAACAGGGCGGCGATTTTTACCGCCTGGAATTTGCTCCCCGCCGCACGACGGTGGACACGGCGCTGTTCGGATACCGCGGCATCACGGTGTTCGCCTCCACCAACTCCTATCAGGAGACCCGCATGATGAACGCCCTGGGGTATACGGCCAACGGGGTGAACAGCCATCAGTTCCGCAATTTCATGCCGGTCAGCGATTCGCTGCTCGGGATCCGGTATATTGCTTTGAACTCGACGGTTATGCAGGACTCGCCGCTGCTTGTAGAGCGGGAGACGGTGCAGCTGGGGAGCGAGAGCTATACCATTTACGAAAACCCCTATGCCCTGCCGCTGGGCTTTTTCGTGCAGCCGACGACAAAAAACTGGAAATATTCCTATTATAACCCGGTGGTCACGCAGAACAGCCTGCTCAAGGCGATGACCGGCAATGAAGCCGACGTGCTGGAGACGCTGCCCGTTGTCTCCGAAAACGACTCGGTCACGGTGAACGACACCTATTCCTTCCATCTCAACGCGAACTCCACAGGGAAGCTCTCCGCGTCGATGACGGAGGCGTCGCATATCTATATCTATGTGGACTGCCGGGCGGCGGAATCCATTTCGGTCAAAGCGGGCGCCAAGAGCTGGGGTGTCACCACCTATATGCCGTATCTGATCGACGCGGGCGAGTTGTCCGCGGGCGATACGGTGACGGCCACTATTAAGAGCAAGTCCACCGCATGCAGCGGCAACCTCTATGTCATCCGGATCAACGAGGAGGTGTTCCGGCAGGATATGCAGACGTTGTCGGCAAACGGGATGGAGATCGAGACGTTTACCGATTCGCATATCGAAGGCACGGTGACCGCGCCGCAGGATGGGACGATCTGCACCACGATCACCTATGATCCGGGCTGGACCGTCAAGGTGGACGGGAAAAAGGTGGAGACGGTCCCGATCAGCGAGGCGTGGCTCGCGTTTGACGTGCCCGCCGGGACGCACACGGTGGAGCTGTCCTTCCTGCCGCGGGGACTGATCCCCGGCTGCGTGTTGACGGTGATCGGGATCGCGGGGCTGGTGCTGCTGGTCCTGGCGACCAGGCGGCGCCGGCAGGTGTCCGTGCAGGCCGGCGAGCCCTATGCGTGGGACATCACGGGAGAGGATGTGGGTGTGATCGGCGGGGTGTTGGAAGAGGAGGCCCTGGAGGAGGCAGCCCCGGAGAAGTCCGTCCCCGATCCCGCAGATGCAGAGGTAGAGAGAGAGGAAGAGGAAGCGCCACCGGCGTCGGTGACGCTCGACGAGATTGCGTCGGACAAAGCGGCGGACCCTTCTTCCTCAACCGGAGACGACCTCCCGCCGGCGGAATGAGTCCGCGCCGGGAGGGAGAGGAGGTTTCCTGTCATGGTGACGATTATCATGCCCGTCTACAATGAGGGCGACTATATCTACCACAATGTCTGCGTGGTGCGCGACCTGGTGACCGGGGCGGGCATAGAGCACCAGTTTTTGCTCGTGGACGACGGGTCGAAGGACCAGAGCTGGGCGGAGATGTGCCGGCTGTCGGAGGATTTTCCCAATGTGTCCGCGCTGCGGCTCTCTCGCAATTTCGGCAAGGAGGCGGCGCTGTGCGCGGCGCTGGAAAACGCGCCGGGAGACGCGGTGCTCGTGATGGATGCCGACCTGCAGCACCCGCCGGAGTGCATCCCGGAGATGGTGCGGCTGTGGCAGGAGGAAGGGTACGACGTCGTGGAGGGCGTGAAGCAGAGCCGCGGCAAGGAGTCGCTCGGCAACAAGCTGTCGGCGCTGCTGTTTTACCGCACATTCCGCAAGACGACCGGGATCGACATCGGCGCGGCCTCGGATTTCAAGCTGATGGACCGGGCGGCGGTGGAGGCGTGGAAGCGCCTGCCCGAACATAACACCTTTTTCCGGGGGTTGTCCGCCTGGATCGGATACAAACGCTGCCAGATGCCGTTTGAGGTGGCCCCGCGCGCCGGCGGCGAGACCAAGTGGACGTTTAAAAGTCTGTTGCGGCTGGCGGTCAATTCCCTGACCGCCTATACCACCGCGCCGCTGTTCGTGATTTTGTGGATCGGGATCCTGATGGGGATCGCGGCGGTGGTGCTGACGATCGAGACGCTGATCACCTACTTTTTCTTTGACGCGGCAGCCGGATTTTCCACTGTTATCCTGCTGTTGCTGTTCATCGGCAGCGGGATCATGATCAGTCTGAGTATTATTGGGCTGTATATTGCCAAAATATACGAAGAGGTCAAGGGCCGCCCGCGCTATCTGGTGATGGACCGGCGCGGGGCGGCGGCGCAGGAGAGGCAAGCGTGACAGACGGGCAGAGGAGGGGACGGCATGAAGAGAACACGGCTGCTGAGTGTGCTGCTGGCGGCGCTGTTCTGCGCCGGCTGCTCCACCCTGCCCTCTTCTTTCACAGATTCCTCTGTCGACGACGATCCGCGGCCGACAACATCCCAGACGTCGCCGGTCATCGGCCCGCTGACCGATTTTGCGGTGTGCTTTAGCCCGTCGGACGTGCTCAATCCCTTCCGTGCATCCACCCGTGTCAACCGGGAGCTGTCCTTCCTGCTGTATGAGGGGCTGACTGCGTTGGATGCGGATTGGGAGGCGCAGCCGGCGCTGGCGTCGTCGGTGGAGCAGACGGACGACACCCATCTGAGGGTGTCCCTGCGGGCGGACGCCCGCTTTTCCGACGGGACGGCGGTGACGGCGGCGGATGTTGAGGCTTCGTTCGCCGCGGCGCGAAAGGCGGACGCGTATGCGGTGCTGCTGGAAAACGTGCGATCGGTGACGGCGGCGGAGGACGGGGCATTGATCGTCACACTGGAGTCTCCCGATCCGCAGGCGGAATGCTGCCTGTCCTTTCCGGTGGTGCCGGCGGCGGACGTGGCTGCCGATACGCCGCGGGGCAGCGGTCCATACCGGCCGGCGGACGGCGACCGGCTGGTTGTCAACCCCTATTATCCGACCGCTCCCGCGATCACGGAGATCGGGCTGTCCAACCTCTCCCGTAACGACGATATGCTCTATGGGCTGGAGAGCGGGGACATCGCCTACTTTTTCAACGATCTGTCGGACGGAGAGGTGGTGCGCACGGTGAGCACCCTGACCGGCAGTGTGGCGGTCCCGATGAATTATCTGGTGTTTCTCGGCATAAATTCCAACAAGGCGCCGCTGTCGGATGCGCGCCTGCGCACGGCGCTGTCCGGGGCCATCGACCGGGAGACGCTGTGCGGCACGGCGTTTTCGGGCTACGCACAGTCGGCGGTCACCCCGTTTCACCCGCAGTGGAAGCAGGCGGCGGAGCTGTCGGGATTTTCGGCAGATGAAAATATTTCTCAGACAGTTGCACAATTGAAAGAGTTAGGGTATAATACAGACGGGTCGGAGGGGACCGCCGCCGGGCAGACGTTGACTCTGGAGCTGCTGGTCGGCAGTGGGAATGCGTTTCGCGAGGCGGCGGCGGTGCAGATCGCCGCGCAGCTGCAAAAGGTGGGGATCACCGTCACGGTGACCACGCTGCCCTATGAGACGCTGCTCTCCCGGCTGAAGCGGGGAGAGTTTGAGCTGTATCTCGGGGAGATCCGGCTGAGCGCGGACAAGAGCCTGCGCCCGCTGCTCACGCGCGGCGGCGCGGCGGCCTATGGTGTGCCGGCCGCGAGCATGGAGGCGTATGAGGCGTATTTGTCCGGCGCATCGTCTCTTTCACAATTTGTCGCTGCTTTCACTGAGCAGGCGCCCTTTTTGCCGCTGTGCTGGCGGATGGGGATCGCGGCATATCACCGCGGGGTATCGGGAATCTCTCCCACGGGGCTCAATCCCTACTACGGAATCACCGGCTGGTCGCTCTCGTGAGCGGCGGACAGGGATTTATATTGGAGGCGTACGGGGGACCGGACGGCCTGACAGAAAGGACAGGGGTTCGACTATGATACGGATTGAAAACCATCTGGGTGCCATTGAGATCTCCCAGGAATATTTCTCCTATCTGATCGGCAACGCCGCGTCGCAGTGCTATGGCGTGGCCGGCATGGTCAAGAGCGGCACCAAACAGGGGCTGCGCTCGGTATTTTCCAAACGGGCGCACGCGGACGACGGGATCCGGGTGCGCAGCGAGGGCAAGCAGCTGATCGTGGATCTGCATATCGCCGTGATCTACGGGATGAACATATCCGCCATTGCCAAGAGTATCGTCAACAAGGTGCGGTACACGGTGGAGGAGGCAACCGGTCTCGACGTCAAACGGGTCAACGTGTTTGTCGACGGCATGAAGGCCGAATGAGTATCGGCCGCCGTCAGGGCGACCTGTAAAGGAGTGCTGGAATCTTGATTCAAGGAAATACACTGCGTGACGCGATGATCTCCGCGTCGAATTGTCTGAGCAAGCAGAAGCAGGAAGTGGACGCTTTGAATATCTTCCCGGTTCCGGACGGGGACACGGGGACCAATATGTCCATGACGATCGGGGCGGCCGCGCGGGAATTGCAGCGGTTGCAGGATCCGACCGTCAGCCAGGTAGCGGACACCGCGTCGTCGGCGCTGCTGCGCGGCGCCCGGGGCAATTCGGGCGTCATCCTGTCGCTGCTGTTCCGCGGCTTTTCCAAAGGCCTGAAGGGCAAGCAGGAGGCGGACGGCCGCGATCTGGCCGCCGCGCTTACTCTTGGCGTGGAGGCGGCCTACAAGGCGGTTATGAAGCCGACGGAGGGCACGATTTTGACCGTGGCGCGGGAGGCGGCCGCAAAGGGGACGGCGCAGGCCGAGACCGACCCGGCGGAGCTGCCGGTGTGGGAGGCGATCTGTGCAGAGGCGGAGGCCTCGCTCGAGCGCACGCCGGAGCTGCTGCCGGTACTCAAAAAGGCCGGTGTGGTGGACGCGGGCGGCAAGGGCCTGTGCGTCATCCTGCGCGCCATGCAGCGGGTATTCGAGGGCGGCGAGGTGGTCGAGGGGGACGACGGCGCCGCGCCGGTGAAGACCGCGACGGCGAGCGCGGCGGGTTCCTTTGAAACCGACATTCAATTTACATACTGTACCGAGTTTATCATCGGCCGCGACAAAAACTGCCAAAAAGAGCCGGTGGCCCTGCGCGCGTTCCTCGAGTCGATCGGCGACTGTGTGGTCGTGGTGGATGACGACGACATTATCAAGGTGCATGTGCACACCAACGATCCGGGCCGTGCGTTGCATGAGGCGATCGAATACGGCCAGTTCGAGACGGTGAAGGTGGAGAATATGCGGATCCAGCACGCGAACGCGGGCTGGGTGGAGGAGGCCGCGCCGGACCTGAAGGAGGAGCCGCAGCCGGTGCGCGCGGAGCCGGAGAACGATTTCGGGTTTGTGGCGATCGCGGCCGGAGAGGGGTTGAAGGCCCTGTTCAAGGATCTCGGCTGCGATCAGATCGTGTCCGGCGGCCAGACGATGAACCCCTCGACCGACGATATCCTGAAGGCAATTGAGGCCACTCCGGCGAAGGTGGTCTACGTGCTGCCGAACAACAAGAATATCATTCTGGCGGCGGAGCAGGCCATCCCGCTGGCGAGCCGCAAGGTGCATGTGCTCCCGACCCGTACCATCCCGCAGGGGGTGTCCGCCATGCTCGCGTTCGAGCCGGACGCGGAGGTGGAGCAGAACCTGCTGAACATGACCAAGGCGGCGGAATATGTGTCCACCGGCCAGCTGACCTTTGCCGCGCGCGACAGCGAATACGACGGTCACGCGATCAAAGCGGGCCAGATTTTGGCGCTGGACAACGGGAAGGTCGCGTTTGTGGACAGCGATTTGACCCATGCGATCGTCAAGCTGACCAAATCCATCGTCACCTCGCGCCGCATGACGGGCAAGGAAGTGGCGTTTGTGACGCTGATGTACGGGGCGGATGTCACGGAGGAACAGGCGGAGACAGCCCGTGCGGCGATCGCCGCAAAGCTGGGCCCGGACGTGGATATCACGGTCGTCGCGGGCGGCCAGCCGGTGTATTATTACATCCTGTCTGTGGAATAGGAAAAGCAATCGAGGGGGCGGAGGGATTCCGCCCCCTTTTTGCGTGGAGAGGAGGAGGCGTATGGCGATCGGCTGGGACAGCCCCGTGCAATATCTGAAGGGCGTGGGGGAACACCGCGCTGCGCTGTTTGACCGGCTCGGCGTGCGCACGGTGGGGGACCTGCTGCGCCATTATCCCCGGGGCTATGAGGACTGGTCGGCGCCGCTGCCGATCGACGAGGCCCCGTTCGGGGAACCCTGCTGCGTTTGCGCCTCCCTGGTCGGGGAGGTGAAAGAGCACCGTGTGCGGCCGGGGATGGTACTCTACCGGTGCCTGATGACCGACGGCCGCAGCCGGCTGCAGGTCACCCTGTTCAACAACCGGTTCCTCGCGCAGAAGCTCCGCCGCGGCCGGGACTACCTGCTCTACGGCCAGGTGGCGGGCACCTATCATCTGCGGGAGATGGCCTCTCCTCAGATCGAAGAGGCGGCGCTGGGGAAGCGGATCCGACCGCTCTATCCTCAAACGGAGGGGCTCCCCTCCCGCACGATTGAGAAGGCGGTGTCCGCCGCGATGGAGGGGCTCGGCGCGGCGCTCGATCAGGAGATCCTGCCGCCCACACTGCTGCGGGAATATGAGCTGTGCCCGCGCGGGGAGGCGCTGCGCGCCATCCATTTTCCCGCCGGGCAGGAGCAGTTGGACAGGGCGCGCCGGCGGCTGGTGTTTGAGGAACTGCTGCTGTTGCAGCTCGGCCTGCTCCGCCTGAAGGGCCGTGCCCGGGGAGAGACCGCCGCCGTGATAGAGACCGATTACACGGACGAATTTGCCCGCCTGCTCCCCTTTTCGCTCACCGGCGCCCAGCGCCGCGCCATTGGCGACTGTGTGGCAGATCTGCGGCGCGGCCGGCCGATGAGCCGGCTGATCCAGGGGGATGTCGGCAGCGGCAAGACGGCGGTGGCGGCGGGGGTGGCGTACACCCTGGTCCGCAGCGGCTGGCAGGTGGCGATGATGGCGCCGACCGAGATCCTGGCGGAACAGCACCGCGCCTCCCTTTCCCGGCTGCTCGCCCCTGCCAAAATCCCGGTGGGCCTGCTGACCGGCTCACTGCCGGCGGCCGAGAAGCGGGAGGTGCGCGCAGGGCTGCGGGACGGCAGTCTGCCGCTGGTGGTCGGCACCCACGCCCTGCTCTCGGAAGGCGTGCAGTTCGACCGGCTGGGTCTGGTGATCACGGACGAACAGCACCGGTTTGGCGTGGGACAGCGCGCGGCGCTCGCCGCCAAGGGGGAGAACCCGCACCTGCTGGTCATGTCCGCTACCCCGATCCCGCGCACCCTCGCGCTGATCGTGTACGGCGATCTCGACATCTCGGTGCTGAACGAACTGCCGCCCGGCCGCCAGCCGGTGGCCACATATGCGGTCGGATCGGATAAGCGGGAACGCGCCTATGCATATATCAGGAAGCATATCGACGAGGGCCGGCAGGCGTATATTGTCTGCCCGCTGGTGGAGGAGCAGGAGGAATCGGACAGCGCCTTACAGGCCGCAACCACCTATTTGCGGCAGCTGCAAAACGGGCCGTTTGCGGGATATTCGCTCGGCCTGCTGCACGGGCGCATGAAATCGGCCGAGAAAGAGGCGGTGATGGCGGCATTTGCGCGCGGGGAGATCTCCGTCCTGGTGGCCACCACCGTGATCGAGGTGGGGGTAGACGTGCCGAATGCCGTGCTTATCCTGATTGAAAACGCGGAGCGGTTCGGCCTCGCACAGCTCCACCAGCTGCGCGGCCGGGTAGGCCGCGGGCGCTATGCCTCCACCTGTATCCTGATCTCGGACGCCAGAAATGAGGAGGCCCGCCGCCGGCTGCGGGTGATGTGCGAGACCAACGACGGGTTCCGCATCGCGGATGAAGACCTGCGGCTGCGTGGGCCGGGGGACTTTTTTGGAAATCGACAGCACGGGTTGCCCCATTTGAAACTCGCCAGCCTGTCGGACGATATGGGCCTGTTTCGCCAGGCGCAGGCCGCGGCGGCGGCGCTGGTCGGTGCCGACCCGCTGCTCTCGTTGCCGGAGCACGGCGCGCTGGCGCAGGCGGTGAACGAGCTGTTTGCCGGCGTGGGGGAACAGGGATTGAATTGAGTGGAAAAGGCTGGTCAATTTTCGTCCAAATTATGACAACATTGTAACGCAGAAAAGGCCGGTTTCCTGTTGCTAAAATTTCGGGGCATGTGATATACTACAGACAGAAGTTATCGTGGGAGTCGAGCTATGGTATTTTCGAGTCTGCTGTTCTTGTATGTGTTCCTCGCGGCCAATCTGCTGTGCTATGCGCTGGTGAAGAGTCTGGCGGTTCGCAATGCGATCATGCTGGTGTTTTCACTGGTGTTTTACGCGTGGGGCGAACCGAAATATGTGCTGCTGTTGCTGTTCATGACGTTTGCGGACTGGCTGTTTGCCCTGTGCATTGGGCGTGTGCAGGGTACCCCGCGCGCCCGGCTCTGGCTGGTGCTGGCGTGCGTGGTGAATCTCGGCCTGCTCGGCGTGTTCAAATACGGCACATTTTTCCTGGAGAACACGCATGCCCTGCTCGGCGTGCCGTCGGTGATCCCGCAGATCGCCCTGCCGATCGGCATCTCGTTTTACACCTTCCAGCTGCTCTCGTATGTCGTGGACGTCTACCGCGGCGAGGTGGCGCCGCAGCGGCGGTACCATATGCTGCTGCTGTATGCGAGCCTGTTTCACCAGTGTATCGCGGGCCCGATCGTGCGCTATCAGGATGTGGCGAGTGAGCTGCTGATGCGCCGCACGAATATCGGTGAGATCGGCCGGGGAATTACCCGGTTTGCGGTGGGGCTCGGCAAAAAGGCGCTGTTCGCCAACGTGTGCGGCGCGGTGTCCGAGCAGCTGCTGCCCACCTCGCTCGACCCGGCGCAGATCGCATCCAGCCCGGCACTTGCAGTGTGGGGCAGCATGCTCGCCTATATGCTGCAGATCTATCTGGATTTCTCGGCCTATTCGGACATGGCGATCGGCATGGGGCAGATGATCGGATTCCATTATAAGGAGAATTTCGACTATCCGTACCTGTCCCGGACCGTTTCGGAATTCTGGCGGCGGTGGCACATCTCGCTCGGGACCTTTTTCCGGGACTATGTCTATATTCCGCTCGGCGGCAACCGGCGGGGCAAGCTGCGCACCTATTGGAACCTGTTTGTCGTATGGTTTTTAACGGGTTTCTGGCACGGCGCCAGCTGGAACTTCATGCTGTGGGGCCTTTATTTCTTCGTGTTCATCGCGATCGAACGGCTGTTTTTGCGAAGATGGTTGGAAAAGCTCCCCGGGTTTGTGTCCCATGTCTATCTGCTGCTGGTCGTGTTTTTCGGATGGATTCTGTTCCGGTTCCAGGACCTGTCCACCGTCTGGCTGGTGTTCAAGGGGCTGTTTGGGCTCAATGGCAATCCGTGGAGCAGTTTCAGCGTCAAAACCACACTGCTCAATTATGTGTTTTTGCTGGCCGCCGCCATTCTCGCCTGCACGCCGCTGGTCAAGCGGCTCGGACAGGCGTGGAAGCGCCAGGCCGCCGGCCATGTGCTGTCCGCACGGGTGTATGTCGCGGTGCAGGCGGTGGTACCGGCTCTGTTGTTGCTGTTGTCCACCATGCTGCTGGTGGGGGACAGCTATAATCCGTTTTTGTATTTCCAGTTCTGAGAGCGGAAGGGAGACGTCGGCCGTATGCGGCGGAAAACCAGTCCTTTACAATCGAAAAAGGCAAGGGAGTGCCTGCGCTGGGAGCAGGGGCTCAAGGCGGTGCTGTTCTTCCTGGTGCTGTATGTGGGCGCAGTTGCGGTCTGGATTTTGCCGCTGCGTCCGACCTATTCGGACGTGGAAAAGCGGGAGCTGACCAAGTTTCCGGAATTCAGTTGGGATGCGCTGGTGTCCGGCACGTATTTCGACGATATCAGCACCTGGTTTTCGGACACGTTCCCGGGCCGGGAGCTGTGGACGACCGCGAACGGCTACCTGAAAAACCTCTATGGTGTGGGGGACACGGAAGTGATCGGGAATATTCACGGCGGCGGCGAGGAAATCCCGGAGGTGCCGAGCCGGCCGACGGTTCCGATTCCCACCGACCCGGCGACATAGCGCAATTCCCCGGCCCGTGGGTTGGAGACCCCCGGCCTATGTGTGGTTGGAAACCGACGGTCTATGGGTTTGAAAACCGGACATCCGCAAAAACTCATTTTTAAAAAGCGGCGCTTGCGGGCGCCGCTTTTTTTGTGGATCGTCAGTGGACAAATGATCCAAAAGCGCCGCACGGAATTCAGGGGAACTGCCAATTGCACAAAAAGCGAAAATATGGTATATTTCAGAGGAGGTTGTTAGTCATATAGAGGAGGTATACACCATGGTAAAAAGAGGACTGGCCATGTTGCTGGCGGCGGTTCTGGCGCTGGGGCTGGCCGCGTGCGGCAGCACCGACGGGGAGAACAGCGGGACAGCTGCCACCACGACGACGGCGGAGAACACCACGGAGGCGACCACCACCGAAGCCCCCACCACGACCACCGAGGCTCCGGCGGACTATACGTTCGAGGACGGGGTGTTCACGGTGGATCAACTGCGGCTCTCCGTGCCGGAGGATTGGGTCCTGGCGTCGGATGCGGGGGTGTATATGTTCACCCCGGCGGATTATCCGGCACATACGGATAATTTGAATATCCAGGTCGAACCGCAGACGGAAGGCTTTGAGGAGATCACGCAGGAGTATATGGAGTCGATACTCACCGCGGTGTACCCGGACCTCGTTTTCATCGGCTTTGAAAACGGGGAAAAGGACGGGATTCCGTGCATTGAGATGGCCTATGCCGCCTCGGTGGGAGACGTTGCCATGATGGCCATGCAGTATCTGTATAACGCTGACCAGCTCTATACGATTACGTATACCATTGTGGGCGAAGAGCTGATGGCCGACATGGAGGCCAGTTCCGAGACGATCGAAATTCTGGAATAAGCAACAATAGGCCGGCCGGGCAGGGGATACAGCCTCTGCCCGGCTTTTCACTGTGTTCCGCCAATTTCGATTGCTTTTGAGGCGGGAGAGTGGTATACTGTCACTATTCCACAGAGGAAAGGCGACAGGTGTATGGCGGAAAAAGCGGTGAAAAGGTACACGGTGGGGGAGGAGATCTTCAATGCGGTGACCCACGGGGTGGGTGCGGCGCTGGGAATCGCGGGGACGGTGATCCTGCTGGTGTACAGTGATGACGCCTGGAAGGCGGTGAGCTCGGCCATATACGGTGGCAGCATGATCCTGCTGTTCCTCATGTCCTGCCTGTACCATGCGATCGCGGCGCCACGGGCGAAGAAGGTGTTCCGGGTGTTCGACCACACCTCCATCTTCCTGCTGATCGCCGGGACCTATACGCCGTTCACCCTCATCACACTGCGCGGTTGGGTCGGCTGGACCCTGTTCGGGATCGTGTGGGCCTGCGCGGTGGTGGGGATCGTGCTGAACAGCATCAGCATTGAACGATTTCGGCGGTTTTCGCAGATCTGCTACATTGCGAGCGGCTGGTGTATCGTCATCGCATTTGTACCGCTGTGGCGGAGCCTGGCGCTGCCGGGGATCGTGCTGCTGCTGGCCGGCGGCGTGGCCTACACGGTGGGCGTGTTCTTCTATCGCGATAAAAAGCGGCGGTATGTCCACTCGGTGTGGCACCTGTTTGTGCTGGCGGGCGCGGTGCTGCACTATCTGGATATCCTGCTGTATGTGATCCGCGCGTGACCGGTACCGCTGAAGTCCGCCACCATCCGTCCGCTGCCATCCGTCCGCCGCTGTCCAGATTCGCCGCTGTCCGGATCCGCTGTGCGGATGGGATTTGCACGCGACCGGCACTGCGGGCGAGAGGACAAAAGCTGTCCCCCTCGAAAGGGCGAGGGGGACTTTTTGCGGTGCGGGAGGAGGACTTTTTGCGGTGCGGGAGGATGACTTCTTGTGGCGCGGTTTGGGGCGAGGAAAAGTCGCCCCAAAAACGGACAAAAATCGAAAAAACCACTTTTAACCGGTGGAAAACTGTGGTATACTGATACGGAATACAGCGGGAGGAGGGAGCGTATGGGAAAAATCGTGGCGGTCGTCAACCAGAAAGGCGGCGTCGGCAAAACGACCACGACAGTCAACCTGGCGGCCGCGCTGGGCGCGCTGCAAAAACGCACCCTGCTCGTGGATATCGACCCCCAGGGGAATGCGACCAGCGGGCTCGGGGTGAACAAGCGCGAGATACGCGCTTCCACCTATGAGCTGCTGGTCGGGGAGGCGCAGCCGCAGGAGGCGGTGATGAAGACTCCGTTTGCGGGGCTGTCCCTGCTGCCCTCGAGCATGCAGCTGGCCGGGGCGGAGATCGAGCTGATCTCCCTGCCCCGCCGGGAGAGCCGGCTGAAGGCGGTACTGGCCGCGCTGCGCGATCAGTATGATTACCTGCTGATCGACTGCCCGCCCTCGCTCGGGCTGCTCACGCTGAACGCCCTGTGCGCGGCGGACACGCTGCTGGTGCCGATTCAGTGCGAGTATTACGCGCTCGAGGGACTCTCCCAATTGATGACGACCGTGCGGCAGGTCAAGCGGCTGTACAACGCACAGCTGGAGATCGAAGGGGTGCTGCTGACCATGTACGACGGGCGCATGAACCTGACGCAGCAGGTGGCGGCGGAGGTCAAGCAGTATTTTCCGCGCAAGGTGTTTGCCACCCCGATCCCGCGTAGTGTGCGGCTGTCGGAGGCCCCGAGCTTCGGAAAACCGATCCAGTACTATGACCGGGGATCCCGGGGGGCGGCGGCATACGACGCGGTGGCAAGAGAGCTGCTCGAGCATCGGTAGGCGGGAGGCTCTTTGGCGACGAGGCCGTGGGGTGTAGCCGGAGGTCTGGCCGGAGAGGCGGTTGACCAGAAGGCGGATTTTGATACGGTGAAATGTGAAACGGCGGATGTGTAACAGGGCAGAGGCGGATCCCGCCGGATCCGGGACAGCAGGAGGCGGCTATGGCGACGAAAAAGGGAGGACTCGGCAAAGGGCTCGGGGCGCTGTTGGTGGAAAATGAAGTGGAGCAGGGGAGCGCGGTTTCGCTCCGGATCGCGGACATCACGCCGAACCGGAACCAACCCCGTCGGCAGTTTGACGATGAGCCGCTGCGGGAGCTTGCGGAATCCATTGCCCAGCACGGCGTATTGCAGCCGCTGCTGGTGCGGCCGCTGCCGGGCGGCGGATACCAGCTGGTGGCGGGCGAGCGGCGGTGGCGTGCAGCCCGCATGGCGGGGCTGACCGAGGTGCCGGTGGTCATCCGGGAGATGACCGAACGGGAGGCGGCGGAGCTCGCGCTGATTGAGAATTTGCAGCGGGAGGACCTGAGCCCGATGGAAGAGGCCGAGGGGTACCGCACGCTGATGGAGACATACGGCCTGACGCAGGAGGAGGCCGCCAAGGCGGTGGGGAAATCCCGGCCGGCGGTGACAAACGCCCTGCGGCTGCTCCACCTGCCGAAGGAGGTGGGAGAGCTGGTGGAGGCGGGAAAACTCTCCGCCGGCCACGCGCGGGCGATCCTCTCGTTTGAGACGGAGGAGGAACAGCGGGCGGTGGCCCGGCAGGTGCTGGACAAACAGCTGTCCGTGCGGGCAGTGGAACAGCTGGCGCGCGCAGCCCACCGGGAGCCGAAGAGCGCCCGGAAGGCGGCGGCTCCTGCGGCCCCGCCCTTCTATGAAGAGGTGGCACTCGCGCTGGGGGACACACTCGGGCGGCGGGTGAAGGTGGTGCCCGGCAAACAGGGCGGGGTGCTGCAGCTCGAATTTTACGACGAGGCGGACTTGCAAAAGCTCGCCAACCGGATCGGCCGGGAGGAATAGAGGGAACTGGTGTGACGGCCGGGAGGACGAAAGGCCGGAAAAATCTGAGATCCGGAAAATCTAAAGACCCGGAAAATTACAGACCGGGAAAATCAAAGACAGAGGGATGGTGCGGCGGCTTTTCCCACGCGGGAGAGGGGCCGCGGGAAACCCGGGAAAGGGAAGGGACAGACTATGTTGGACATCAAATTGCTTCGCAGCGAGCCGGAGAGGGTGAAAGCGGCGATCCGCAAGCGCAACATCGATCTTGACGACACGGTGGACGAGATTTTGCGCATTGACGCCAGCCGGCGGCAGCTCTCGGCCGTGACCGACGGCATGAAGGCGGAACAGAACGCCGCCTCCAAGCAGATCCCACAGCTCAAAAAGGAGGGCGGCGACGTCGGCAAGCTGATGGCGCGGATGAAAGAGCTCTCCACTGCCATCAAGGCGGAGGACGCGAAGCTCTCCGCGCTGGAGGAGCAGCAGAAAACGCTGCTGCTCTCGCTGCCCAATCTGCCGGACGAGGACGTGTGCGCCGGCGGCAAGGAGCAGAACGAGGTGGTGCATGTCTACGGCGAGCAGCCGGCGTTCGATTTTACCCCGCAAAACCACGTGGAGCTGTGCGAGAGCCTCGGGCTGATCGATTACGAGCGCGGTGCGAAGCTCGGCGGCAACGGCGCGTGGATCTACCGCGGAATGGGCGCCCGGCTCGAGTGGGCGCTGCTCAACTTCTTCATCCAGGAGCACATCCGCGACGGATATGAGTTCCTGCTGCCGCCGCACATGCTCAATTATACCTGCGGAACCACCGCGGGGCAGTTCCCGAAATTTGCGGACGAGGTCTATTGGATCGAAAACCCAACCGGCGACCGCAAATTCATGCTGCCGACCGCTGAGACCGCGCTGGTGAACCTGCACCGGGACGAGATTTTGACGCTTGACGAGCTGCCGAAGAAATATATCGCCTACACCCCCTGTTATCGCCGGGAGGCGGGGAGCTACCGGGCGGAGGAGCGCGGCATGATCCGCGGGCACCAGTTCAACAAGGTGGAGATGGTGCAGTACACGGCCGCCGACGGGTCGGACGCCGCGTTCGACGAGCTGGTGGGCAAGGCGGAGCGGCTGGTGCAGGAGCTGGGGCTCCATTATCGGCTCAGCAAGCTCGCCGCGGGCGACTGCTCGTATTCAATGGCGCGTACCTGCGATATTGAGGTGTGGATCCCGAGCATGGGGATCTATAAAGAGGTCAGTTCCGCCTCCAATGCGCGGGACTACCAGGCGCGGCGCGGCAACATCAAGTATCGCGACGCGGACGGCAAGCTGCAATTTGCGCACACCCTCAACGCCTCCGGGCTTGCGACCAGCCGGGTGATCCCGGCAATCGTGGAGCAGTACCAGCAGGCGGACGGGTCGGTTGTGGTGCCGGAGGTACTGCGCCCGTTTGTCGGCGCGGATGTGATTACCCGGCCGTAGAGCGGCCTTTGACAGAAAGCGGGAATACAAAACAGTGAGCTATCCGGTACGAAAAGAATATGTCTGGGACACCCACATCGCGTCTTTCGACGTGGGATGGGGCGCATGGCTGCGGCCGTCCAACCAGCTCAAGCTCCAGCAGGAGGTGGGGGAGCTCCACTTTGCCGAGGGCGGCGTCGGGTACTATGTGCTGTGCGAGCACAACCTCGCGTTTGTGCTGACCAGAACCAACAGCGTGATCCACACCTATCCCCGGTTTGGCGACCGGGTGCAGATTTGCACCTGGCACAGGGGAAACAGGGGCGTGCAGTTTTTCCGCGGGTATGAGTTTACCGACGCACAGGGACGGGTACTGGTCGAGAGCGTATCCGCGTTTGCGCTGGTGGATCTTCACACCCATCGGCTGCTTCGCCCGTCCGCACTGGACGTGTTTGATCTGCACATCGAAAATCCGCGTCCGTCCGGGTGCCCGGATCCGGCCAGGCTGCGGGAGCTGCCGCCGCTGAGCCGTGTCGGCGAGCGGGTGGTGCGGTGGTCGGATATTGACTGGAACGGGCATCTGAATAACACGGTGTATGCGGATATCGCCTGTGATTTTTTGCCCGGCGGTATGATAGGCCGGCATCTGTGCGGGTTTTCCATCGATTTCCTCAAAGAGGCAAAGCTCGGCGATACACTCGCCATTTCGGCGGGCGAGCGGCCCGGCCCAAACGGCGTCCGGGAGGTATTTGTCGAAGGGGAGCACGCGCGCGGCGTGTGTTTCACGGTGCGGCTGCTGGTGCAGGACGGAGAGTATAACTGATCGGATCCCGGAAAAGTGCCGGCGACTGTTGGCACCGGGGATATACATGGCAAAAACAGACGAAAGCGGCGGCTCGCAGAGATGCGGGCCGCCGCTTTTGGCAGGGAACTTGGAAACTGCCTTTTGCAGTCTGTATGGACTCAGGAAACTGTCTTTTGCAGGATATACCGGGCGTCGGAGCTGTTGAGAGAACCGCTCCCGTCGATGTCGCCATAGGTGAAACTATCGCCGGTGAGCTGAATCAGCTCCACCGAGTGTTGCAGCACCAGTCGGGCGTCGGAACTGTTGACAACACCGTCCCCGTTGACATCGCCCAGCTCGCGGTCAAAGCCCGGCGAGGTGCTCAGATCATTGTCGTACACGTCGATGAAATCGTAGTTGACCCAGCCGCCATCGGTGACCGCGCCCGAAATCCAGAGGGTATTCTCCCCCGCCTCCAGCCGCAGCTGGAGCTTCAGCGTGTTGGTGGAATCCCAACCACCGCTTGAGGGGAAGGTCACCCGGGTATAGGCAGCAGCGGGCTGGTCGTTGACCCGGATATAGGCGGACGGGCCGGTATCGGTCGCGTAGCCGATGACCACCTGATAGAGGCCGGCGGTTTCGGCGGTGACGTTCAGGCGGATATACGGCACGTTGGACCAGTCTTCAGCGATATCCGCCGGATCGTCGATCACGGTGACCGTGTTCATCTGGCCGACAAAACCGCCGTTTGAAAAACGATTGTTGCCGCTCTCCACAACCGCCTGGCTGGATCGCTCGACAGTCTCCGCTTCAAACCGGGTGGGCTCGCCGGGGTCCGGCGGGGCGGGGGTGAGGTCCGGCCCGGGGATCTCGATTTCGTCTTCCACATTGGCGTCATAGACGTCCACATAGTCAAAGTTGATCCAGTTGTCGGCTCTTGTCCCGGTGACCGCGCCGGACAGCCACAGGGTGTTCTCCCCTGCCTCCAGCGGCACCTGGACCGTCTTGACCCTCACCCGGTTCCAGCTGCCGGTCGAGGGATAGATCACCTGGGTGTAGTACGGCGAAGATTGGTCGTTGGAGCGAATATAGGCGGAGATATCCCGCTCGCAGGCATATCCGACCTGCACGTTGTACCAGCCGGATTCCGGGGCTGTCACGGTCAGTTTGACATACGGAATGTTCGACCAGTCGTCCGCAATCTGCGAGTGGTGCTCGATTTCCGTGATGGTGTTGAGCTCGCCCACATAGCCGCTGTTGGAAAAATTCCCGTCATTTTGCTGCACCACAGCCTGCGCGCACGTCTCGCCGCTCTCCGCCTCGTACCGGAGCACCTCGCCCGGAGGGGGCGGCACGTCACTGGCAATGCTGTTGGTGATCTCGTCTGCCGTGCGGCAGCGCACAAACCCGTTTTGCGTTTGCAGCACGGTGCCCCACTTTTGCAGCATCGTCTCCGCACTGTCGGTGAACAGGTTGACCTGCGGGATATTCTCGTGCTTGTACCAGTGCCAGGCGTCGGACACGGTGCCGTTTGCGGTCTTATACGTCCAGGTGGTCCAGTGCACGCCGAGCTGGTTCATATAATCGAGGCGGTCGTCCCCACCGTCGCCGGTGTGGAACTCGCCGATCAGCAGGGCGACGCCATATTCCTCACACAGCTCATCCGAATAGGCGACCAGGCTCTTGAACTTGTCCAGATCATCGTAGAAGTGGCACTGGTACATCACATTCGTCCAGCCGACTTCGCGCGGGTCGGGCAGCGCCTCCAGGCGCCAGATCCCCTCCATCGATACGATGTGGTCGGGGTCGATGGCGCGGATGGCCTTGTACATCCGGTCGTACACTTCAAAGACGGCCTGTTTGCCCTCCTCTGAGCCGGTCACTGCACCGATCTCCCCGTCAAACGCCTGCCAGCGGTCGGGGGTGTGGGTGTTGTTCATCGGCTCGTTCATGATGTCATAGACCGCGACGGTCGGGTTGTCCTGATACCGGCGGGCGATCTCCTCCCACAGCTTCTGCATGCTGGCCTGGCACTCCTCACTCGTGTACAGGTCCATCGTATACGGCGTGCCGCAGCAGTGGTCGGTCGACTGGCCGCCCGGGGCACCGTGCATGTCGAGAATCACATACAGACCCCGTTTGCCACATTCCTCGATCACCCAGTCGAGCATCTGAAAGCCGGTGTTTTCGTCCAGATTCACACTGCCGTCCGGCTCCTGGTTGATCCAGGTGCCCTTGGTATCCTTATAAAAATTCCGATACCAGAACGGCACGCGTACGACCGAGGATCCGGTGGCGGCAATGATGTCGAGGTCATATTCGGTGATGTAGTTTTGCTGGTAGGTCGTCACGATCTCGTGCGCGGTTTCAAAGCCGAACCGCTCCTCCAGCGTGTCCAGGGTGTTGAGCATGCCCCATTCCTGGTCGGCAACGCCGTCCCCCCGCTCGATCGGTGCCATCCAGGTCTCCTGGATCAGCCAGTTGCCGAGATTCACGCCCCGCAGCTTGACCACTTCTCCGGCGGTGTTGACCACCTGACCCGCTGCGTTGACCGACAGAAAGTCCGCATCTGTGAGCGCCGCGTCGTCTGCTGCCGATACCGAGAAAGCAGCCGTGCCAGCCAGTCCCAGCAGGAGACTCAGGCTCAACAGCAACGAGAGAAATTTGCGACATGGTTTCATTCTGCCTGTCCTCCACTTTCGCCATACTTTACTGCCAAGCGCCCTGGGGCAGCACCCGCCTGCCAAATGGCTCGGGATCCCCAGGCACTTGTTGGACTTCTCTACTATAGCACAGTTGCAGAATAATTACCAGTATCAAACAAAAACAGAAAAAATTTTTATCCTTTTATACAGATTTGGCACCCTATTTTTGTGGCCGGGATAAACAGGCGAGTGTCCCGGTGCGGACACTGCCTGCGCAACAAGCAGGATCGGGACTAAACCGAGAAGCCACACTGCCGCCCGCCCGCTACGCCGACAGGAGGGGGCAGACGGCGACGGGGACAGGTAGCGGCGCTCAGGTTGCGAGCAGCAGGCGACGGCTGCCCTCGATCAGCCGGGCATAACACGCCTCCAGTTTTGGTGCGGACAGTTGGGACAGGGTATGCCGCCGCTGATAGAGCCGAAGCAGCGCGGCGTCCGGCTCCTCGAGCAGAGGCAGCAGTGCCGAGGCGGTGGACACATATACCCCCTGCCGTATAAAGACAAGCATTTGCAGTAAAAACCATGCCTGTTTACACAGCGAGGGCAGGTTGGCGGCGGCGTCCTCGAAGAGGAAGCTGTGACAGGCGGCATGGTAGAGGGTTGCCGCGCCCAGATGCAATGCCTGTACCACGTCCTGCCGGCTCAGGGAGGGCAGCTCCCCTTCGAGCGAGCCGTACAGCGGTTTGGTCTCATATACAAACTGGAACAGGTCGATCGCCGGCCAGCGGCGCAGCTCGGGCAGCCCGGAGACAAAGCCGCATACCCTGTCCCCCTGCGGCAGGGTACGGACCCGGGTGCGGTAGGCGGACAGATCCGCCACTGAGAGCGTGTCGAGTATCAAGATAAGGTCGATGTCGCTCTCTTCGGTGGCCTCGCCCCGCCGGTGGCTTCCCTGTAGCCCGACAAAGCGGATCCGGTCGCCAAATACAGAGGTGACGGCGGAGAGATAGGCGGGCAGCCAGTTTTCCAAAACAAAAGGCATGAGATCACTCCTGACATATACGGAAATTCAGAAAAGCAGATCCGGAAAGAAGGACGGAGGAAATCCGGAGAGGCAGATGGGGCGAATCGAGGGGAGAGGAAGGCGGGCAAAGTGCGAGAAAAGGAAGTAAAAAGGGAGAAAAAAGAGGAAAAAGCGGCGG
>DXWE01000002.1:0-23238 GCA_019417045.1 Oscillospiraceae bacterium | reverse complement strand
CCGCCGCTGAAAAGGGCAGCACTTATTTCAGATTGTCCTCGAGGATGTGCAGCTGTTCGGTGAGCTCTTCCGGCAGCTTGTCGAACTTGCCGTAGAACTCCTTGATCCCGTCGAGCTCCTGGCGCCACAGGCCTTTGTCCACTTCCAGAATGCTCCGGAGGGTCTCCCGGCTGAGATCCAGGCCGTCGATATCGATATCGTCCGCATCCGGCACATACCCGATCGCGGTCTCCTTCGCGCCGACCTTGCCCTCGCAGCGGTCGATAATCCACTCGAGCACCCGCATGTTGTCTCCAAAACCTGGCCAGATGAAATTGCCGTTCTCATCCGTGCGGAACCAGTTGACATTGAAGATCTTCGGCGCCTTGTCGCCGAGCTTGCGGCCCATCTCAAACCAGTGCGCCCAGTAATCGGCCATGTTGTAGCCGCAGAAAGGCAGCATCGCCATCGGATCGCGGCGGACGACGCCCACCGCACCGGTCGCGGCGGCTGTGGTCTCGGACGCCATGATCGAGCCGACAAACACACCGTTGTTCCAGTCGCGGGACTGGTACACGAGCGGCGCGGTCTTCGCGCGGCGGCCGCCAAAGACGATCGCAGAGATCGGCACGCCCTTGCCCGAATCAAATTCCGGGGACAGGCACGGGCAGTTCTTCGCCGGCGCGGTGAACCGGGAGTTCGGGTGCGCCCCCTTGGAGCCGTCGGTGCAGTCCCACTTCTCACCCTTCCAGTTGAGCGCGTTCTTCGGCGGATTCTTGTCCAGGCCCTCCCACCACACGGTGTTGTCGTCCAGATTGTGCACGACGTTCGTGAAGATGGTCCCCTTCTGGGTGGAGATCAGCGCGTTCGGGTTGGATTTCATGTTGGTGCCCGGCGCCACGCCGAAGAAGCCGTTCTCCGGGTTGACCGCCCACAGACGGCCGTCCTCGCCAATGCGCATCCAGGCGATATCGTCGCCCACGCACCAGACCTTGTAGCCCTTATTCCGATAATACTCCGGCGGGATCAGCATGGCGAGGTTGGTCTTGCCGCAGGCGGACGGGAACGCCGCCGCGATATACTTGATCTCGCCCTTCGGGTTCTCAAGGCCCAAAATCAGCATGTGCTCCGCCATCCAGCCCTCTTTGCGGCCGAGGTTGGACGCGATGCGCAGTGCAAAGCACTTCTTGCCGAGCAGCACGTTTCCGCCGTAACCCGAGTTGACCGAGATGATGGTGTTGTCCTGCGGGAAGTGGCAGATATACCGCTTCTCCTCGTCGATATCACATTTGCAGTGCAGCCCGCGCACCCAGTCGTCGCTGTCGCCGAGCGCGTCCAGCACCGCCTGGCCCACACGGGTCATGATGGCCATGTTCAGCACCACATAGATCGAATCGGTCAGCTCGATGCCGTATTTAGCAAACGGAGAGCCCACCGGGCCCATCGAATAGGGGATGACATACATCGTACGGCCCTTGTAGCTGTCCTTCGCAATCCCGTACAGCAGCGCATACGCCTCGTTGGGCTCCATCCAGTTGTTGGTCGGGCCGGCCTCTTCCTTCGTGGGGGAGCAGATAAAGGTGCGGTGCTCCACGCGCGCCACATCGTTGACCGCGGTGCGGTGCAGATAGCAGCCGGGCAGCTTCTCCTGATTCAGCTTGATCATCTCGCCGGTGGAGCAGGCCTCGGCCCGCAGCTCCTCCAGCTGGCTCTCCGAGCCGTCGATCCAGACGACTTTCTCCGGCTTGACAAGTTCGATCTTCTCGTCAATCCAGTTCAGCACGGACTTGTTCTTGGTCATGTGCAAAACCCCTTTCTCACAGCTTACCATATAGAAGCGCCAAATTGCATTTATTATACCACGTCGCCGTCAAAATTTGCAAGGGGTATTTGTGAACATTTTCCAAACTCTATCCTTCAATCGGCAGGGTGGCGACGGCGTTCAAATCCGCCCCGCCGACATGGCCTGCGGCAAACTCATAAAAGGCCTGCGAGCCGATCATCGCGGCGTTGTCCCCACACAGGGGCAACGGCGGCATATGCAGGGAGAGACCGTTCTCCCTGCACAGAGACGTCATGCGGCGGCGCAGCTCCCGGTTGGCCGACACCCCGCCGGCCAGCACCAGTGCGGAGCTGTGCAGCTCTTTGGCCGCACGCAGGGTGTGGTCGCAGAGGATGTCCACCACCCGGCCGCGAAAGGAGGCGCACACGTCCGGCAGCGGGAGAGTTTCTCCCTTTTGCTGCGCATGGTGGAGCAGATTGAGCACCGCGGTTTTCAGCCCGGAAAAACTGAAGTCGTAGGCACTCCCCTCCACATGGGGGGTGGGAAACGAGAACGCGTGGGGGTCGCCGGTCTCTGCCAGGCGGTCGAGTGCGATGCCGCCCGGATAGGGCATGCCCATCGCGCGGGCCGCCTTGTCAAAGCACTCCCCCGCCGCGTCGTCCCGCGTGCGGCCGAGTACCCGAAACCGGGTGTAGTCATCCACCTGTACCAGATGGGTGTGCCCGCCCGACACGATCAGGCAGAGAAACGGCGGGTGCAAATCGGGATCCGCCAGATAGTTGGCGGCGATGTGCCCGCGCAGATGGTGCACCGGGATGAGCGGGAGCCCCGACGCGAGCGAGAGACCCTTGGCGAAATTGACCCCGACGAGCAGCGCGCCGATCAGCCCCGGCGCATAGGTCACCGCCACCGCGTCGATGGCGGACAGGGGGGTTCCCGCCTGCTGCAGAGCCTCCCGCACCACGCCGGAGATTGCCTCGGCGTGGCGGCGGCTCGCAATCTCCGGCACCACGCCGCCGTACAGCCGGTGTTCCTCCACCTGGGAGGCGACAATATTCGACAGCACCTGCCGGCCGTCCGCCACCACGGCGGCGGCGGTTTCGTCGCAGGAGGATTCGATGGCCAGAATCCGCATGGGGATCACCTCTGAAAAAGAATGGGGGACAAAAACCCTCTGCCGGGAGAAGAGCAGCGGCAAACCGCTCATGCGGCGACGCTTACCCAATAGGGAGGGGACAGTAGACGGGTTCGCGCGGCGCACTCACCGGAAATGATAGGAATAGAGCACAGCGTCCTCCCGGGGGGCGTCATAAAACCCGGGGCGGAGGCCGTCGCGCGTAAAGCCCGCGGCCTCGTACAGCGCGATCGCCTCCCGGTTGCCCGCCCGCACCTCAAGCGCCAGGCGGGAGAGCCCGTGCTCCCGGCCATAGGCGCAGGCAGCCTGCAGCAAGGCACCGCCGATCCCCTCCCGCCGGCGGGCCGGATCCACCGCGAGATTGGTCACAAACCCCTCGTCCAGCACGTGGTGCAGGCCGATATAGCCAAGCACGGCGCCCTGTGCGGCGTCCTCCGCCACCAGAAAGACCGCGAGAGGATTTTGCAGCTCCTCCCGCAGGCCGTCCGCCGTCCACGGGGTGGAGAACACCGCTTTCTCCAGCGCGGCGAGCGGCTCGATGTGGCGCTCCTCCATCCGCACAATCCGGCAGTTCGGCAGCAGCACCCGCACCGCTTTCTCCAGCGCGTCCCGGGTGCGGCGGTAGTCTTCCAGGGTGCCGCCAAACGGATCGGGGATCCCCCCGCCGAGCAAGACCACCTTCTCCGCCGGCACTGCGAACAGCCGAATGAGCAAATCCCGGTGGCCGGCGGACATCACGCCGATCATGTCTGCTGCCGCACACAGTTCCGGCGTGACCGGATGGGACACGTGGCGGGAGATATCGATTCCGCGTTCCGCCATGACAGCGACAGCCTGTGGACTCGCCGGGGACCCGTCCGCACACAGCCCTGCGCTGAGCACCTCCACCGCCTGCCCGCGCTCCCTGGCGAGCGCGCGCAGCAATCCCTCTGCCATCGGGCTGCGGCAGGTGTTCCCTGTGCACACCAGCAGGATCCGCTTGCAGTTGTCCATAGTACTACTTCCTTTCCCCGACCTCCGGCCGGGAGGTATCAGAATCATTCACAGGGTTTCGCCGGGAGAGGCGACGGATGCCGCAGCGGGCAGATCTGCCTGTGCGGCGGCCTGCTTGAGCGTACGTTTCCGGGCGACCAGAAAGCAGACCAGGTGCGCGAGAATCGTCAGGATCCACGAGGCGGGATATGAGAGATACAGGATAAACTGGGTGTGGTAAGACGCGAAAATGGTGTAGATCCATATCACCCGGAAGAGGCAGGCACCCGCCAGGGATACTAGGGTGGGCAGGATGGAATAGCCCAGCCCCCGGATACTGCCGGTGATCACATCCATCACGCCGCACAGAAAATAGGTGACGCTCACCACACCCAGTCGCTGCAGGCCATATTCGATCACGACGGGGTCGGGAGAATAGATGCCGAGCAGCGGCGTCCCGAGCAGATACGCGCCGATCCCCATCACCAGCCCGACCACCGTGACCAGCCCGAGGCACTCGGCCAGCACCCGGTCGATCCGGCGGTATTGGCGTGCGCCGAGGTTCTGGCTCGTAAAGCTCAGCGAGGTCTGGTACACCGCGTTCATGGAGGTGTATACAAAGCCCTCGATATTGCTGGCCGCGGTGTTGCCGGCCATCACGGAGGAGCCAAAGCTGTTGATGGACGACTGGATCAGCACGTTGGAAAAATTGAAGATGACCGACTGGATTCCGGCGGGCAGGCCGATGCGCAGAATGGCGAGCAGCTGCTTTTTATGGATCCGCAGCTCCGAGGGGATCAGCCGGCACACGCTGTCGCTGCGGATCAGGCACAACAGAATCAGCGCCGCCGACAGATACTGCGAGATCACGGTGGCGATGGCCACCCCCGCCACCCCCAGCCCGAACAGGATCACAAAAATCAGGTTGAAGATCACATTGACCACGCCGGCGATCAGCAGAAAATAGAGCGGCCGCTTGGTGTCCCCGATCGCGCGCAGGATCGCCGCCCCGAAATTGTACAGCAGCAGCGCGGGCATGCCGATAAAATAGATGCGGATGTACAAGGTGGCCTGATCGATCACATCGTCCGGTGTTCCCATCAGCTCCAGAAGGGGGCGGGACAGCAGCAGGCCGATGAAAATCATGAAAAAGCCGGTGATCCCGGACGCCAGGATGGAGGTGTGCACGCCCCTGCGCACCGTCTCCTGGTCACCCGCCCCGTAACTGCGGGCTACCAGCACGTTTGCGCCTACCGATACGCCCAGAAACAGGTTGACCAGCAGGTTGATCAGCGCCGTGGTGGAGCCGACCGCCGCCAGCGCGGTGCTGCCCGTGAACTGGCCCACCACGATAATATCCGCCGCGTTGAAGAGCAGCTGCAGGATTCCGGAACACATCAATGGCAGCGAAAAAAGAAGAATTTTCCGAAACAACGGACCGCTGCACATGTCCATCTCATGTGATTTTTGCAAAATACCGCCTCGCCTTTCCCTCTCAACAGCAATGTCTGTCAAGTATTATAGCACATCTCGACAGAAATGCCACAAAAAATACGGCGTCCCGGGATCTTTCCCGGAACGCGCGTCCGTGCAAAGGGGCAAACGGCCCTTTTGCCTATTTTGGCTGGTATTGGCGGATGATCGCCTCCATCTGCGGCATCTTGTGCTCCATGTCCCGCACGAGCTGCAGCTGGTTGCGGGTGCGCACCAGGTTGTGGTCCGGGTAGCAGGTTTTGAAATACAGGTCGCCGTCCAGATAGTCGGTCAGGAACCGCATGGCGAGTTCCAGCGTGAGAATTTTCGCGCTTGGCGCCATCAGGTCCACTTCCGCCTCCGTCAAAAACCCGTGCGTCCCCTCGAGAAACCCCTGTGTGAACTGCTCAAACAGCTCCATATTTAAGCTCACCTTGGACAGATCGGGTTCGTCTTCCGCCGCGTCGTTCGCGCCGCTGCGGATCGCGTCGCCGTAATCGTACAGCGCCGAGCCGGGCATCACCGTGTCCAGGTCGATCACACAGATGGCCTTGCCGGTGGCGGTGTCGAACAGCGCGTTGTTGAGCTTGGTGTCGTTGTGGGTGACGCGCCACGGGATCGCGCCGCTCTCCAGCGCGCGCACGATCGCCCCCGCCTCGTCCCGGCGCTGCTCTATAAACGCGATCTCCTCTTTCACCTCGTCCCGCCGGCCGGCGGCGTTGCGCGCGATCGCCTCGTCCAACAGGCGCAGGCGGTCGATCGTGTTGTGAAAATTCGGGATGGTCTCGTGCAGCGTCTGGGCCGGAAAGTCCGATAACTGCCGCTGGAACCGGCCAAACGTGCGGCCGAGCTCATAAAACTGGCGGGGGTCCTGGATGGTGTTATAAGAACAGGTCCCCTCCACAAAATGGTAGGCGCGCCAAAACCCGTATTCCGGGTGGTCCAGGTATAGCTTCCCGTCCTTTGCGCGGACAAAATGCAACACCCGACGGTCAAAACTGTCACTGCTGCGCAGAATCCGCTGCTGGATATGGGTGGTCACCGCCTCGATGTTCTGCATGAGTTCCCGCGGATGTTTGAACACATAGGTGTTGATCCGCTGAAACACATACCGCTCGGTCTTGTCCCGGTCCTCCAGCGACCGGCAGGTCACGCCGAACGTGCCGTTGATGATCCCCGCGCGGATCTCCTCGCTGCTGATAAACTCCCCCACCTCAAACTGAGAGACCACTGCCTGCAAATCCATCCGGATCCCCTCCTGATGTGTTTTTCTCCGAGTAGCTGTATATAGAGTGTTACCGTCTGCCACAACTATACAAAAAGGGAAAAGCAACCATGCCGCACGCGCCGCGTTTCATACGAAAAAGCTTCTATACGGCAAGGGAAAGACCGGCCGCCGCCCCGCAGGGGACGGCCGTGTGGAAGTACGTTCTCGGCCGGTTACTGGATGGCATAGAGCAGACCGCCGGCAAGCAGAATGCGGATCTGCCGCTGAGAAAAGTTCGCGGCCAGCGGATAGGTCTCGCCGGTGGTACGGTTGACCAGCTCCAGCGGCGCGCCGCTGTGCAAACGGGTACGCACGTCCGGGAGACACAGCTCGTCGCCCTGGGAAATTTTGTCGTAGTCGTCCGGGTTTTGGAAGGTGAGCGGCAGGATTCCCGCGTTGATCAGGTTCGCCACGTGGATACGCGCGAACGACTTGACGATGACCGCCTTGATCCCGAGATACAGCGGGGCGAGCGCCGCGTGTTCGCGCGAGCTGCCCTGACCGTAGTTGACCCCGCCGACGATGATCCCCTTCCCGGCAGCCTTGCACCGCGCGGGGAAGCTCTCGTCCACACGGACAAAGCAGTGCTCGGAAATGGCGGGAATATTGGAGCGCAGCGGCAGGATCTTGGCGCCCGCCGGCATGATATGGTCGGTGGTGATGTTGTCCCCCACCTTCAGCAGCACCGGCGCCTCGATCGATTCCGGCAGCGGCTGATTCGACGGGAACGGCTTGATGTTCGGCCCGCGCTCGATCACGACTTCATCCATCTCTTCCACAGGAGCCGGCGGGACGATCATGTTGTCGTTGATCAGGAATTTCTCCGGCAGCGTGACCTGCGGCGCCTCCCCAAAGGTGCGCGGGTCGGTGATCTCGCCGGTCAGTGCGGCCACCGCCGCCACCTCCGGGCTGACCAGATATACCTGCGCGTCCGCGGTGCCGCTGCGGCCCTCGAAATTGCGGTTGAAGGTGCGCAGAGAGACGCCGCCGGAATTCGGGGACTGGCCCATGCCGATGCACGGGCCGCAGGCGCATTCGAGAATCCGGGCGCCCGCTGCAATCAGATCGGCCAGCGCGCCGTCCTCAGCCAACATGTTGTACACCTGTTTGGAACCCGGCGCAATGGACAGGCTGACGTTCGGGTGCACCGTGTGCCCCTTCAGAACCGCCGCTACTTTTAGCATATCCAGCAGCGAGGAATTGGTGCATGACCCGATACAGCATTGTGTCACTTTTCGTCCGGAAAGCTCCGAAACCGGCTTGACCGCGTCCGGCGAATGCGGGCAGGCGGCCAGCGGTTCCAGCGAGGACAGGTCGATTTCCACGATTTCGTCGTACTGTGCGTCCTCGTCAGGCGCAAGCGGCACCCACTGCTCGCCGCGGCCCTGCGCCTCCATGAACTGCCGGGTGATCTCGTCCGACGGGAAGATGGAGGTGGAGGCCCCCAGTTCCGCGCCCATGTTCGTGATGGTGGCCCGCTCCGGCACCGACAGGGTTTTCACCCCCGGGCCGCCGTACTCGATGATCTTCCCGACGCCGCCCTTGACGGTCAGCCGGCGGAGCACCTCCAGGATCACGTCCTTCGCCGTGACCCACGGGGACAACTTCCCGGTGAGGTTGATCCGCACCATCTTCGGCATGGTGATATAATAGGTACCGCCGCCCATCGCGACCGCCACGTCCAGGCCGCCCGCGCCGAACGCGAGCATCCCGATCCCGCCGCCGGTCGGGGTGTGGCTGTCCGATCCGATCAGGGTCTTCCCCGGCACGCCGAACCGCTCCAGGTGCACCTGGTGGCAGATCCCGTTGCCCGGCCGGGAGAAATACAGCCCATGTTTTTTGCACACGCTCTGGATATACCGGTGGTCATCCGCATTTTCAAATCCCGTCTGCAGGGTGTTGTGGTCGATATAGGCGACCGAGAGCTCGGTTTTGACGCGCGGGATCCCCATTGCCTCAAACTCGAGATACGCCATCGTACCGGTGGCGTCCTGGGTCAGCGTCTGATCGATTCTCAGCCCAATTTCGCTCCCCACCGTCATCTCTCCGGAGACGAGATGGTCGCGGATACATTTCTGTGCCAGCGTATAGCCCATGCGTGCTCACAGCCTTTCCTTTCAAATCCATTGTCTAAGTATACAACACCTGTCCCACTCTGTCAAATGGCGGGGCAAAGAGAAAGCCAACAAGGGACAAAGAGGGAGTACGGGGTGCACACCAGGGGCAGGCGACAGGATGGGCCCAGCAGATACGGGATGGGCCCGGCAGATAGACTCCGGATGAGCCGTGCCGGCTCACGGCTGAGGACAACGGGCAGGCGGCGGGTGGACGGGTTGCGGCGAAGAGTCCAGACGTCGGCAGATCAAAAGAGCCGGGCCGGGAAGGAGGGTCCGGCGGCAGAGTGGAAAAGTCAAAAACAGTGGCTGGCAAAGGCGGAGTGAGGACAGGCGGGTGGAACAGGACACGGGTGTGGATCGCGTGATGGGGATATGGGCGCCGGCGGCGGGACAGGACACGGGTGTGGATCGCGAGACGGAACACGGGTGCAAATGACGGAAACGGGGCATTCACACAGCGGCGAGCCGCTCGACCCCCGTGACATCACACCGGGCAAGGGCATCCCGAAAATTATAACCATATACGGTGCGGTCCGGAAACAGCTCGGCGAGCGGGACGAGCACAAACCCGCGCTCTCCCATGCGGGGGTGAGGCAGGATGAGCTCCGGATCCCGCAACTGCACACCTTCGGCCAGCAGCAGATCAAGATCCAGCACCCGCGGCGCGTTGGGAAAGCTCCGCACCCGGCCGAACGCCGCCTCAATCCCGAGGCATGCGCCCAGCAGCGCATGCGGGGACAGCCCGGAGCACAGCTCTGCCACCTGGTTGACAAACCAGGGCTGGTCATCATAGCCGACCGGCCGGGTGCGATACAGACTGGATACCCGCTGCACCTGTGTGCCCGGCAGCCGGTCGAGTGCCTCCCGTGCCCGGCAAAGCGTCTGTGCGGGATCCTCCCCCAGATTGCTGCCCAATCCGATCAAAACCTGCATTTCCATCGCTCTCCTCTCTATTAAGGACAGTATATCAAAAACAGACAAAAGACGCAAGAAACAGAGAAAATCAGCGATAAGAGGCAGAAAAGCGGAGATAAAAGGAGATAATCCCCTTGGTTTGACAAAGAAGTACAAAAGAGTCAGCTGGACGCCATTTGAAGTTCATATGAACTTATGATACAATGCAAATGAACTTATCAAGAGAGACAGAAGAACTCTAAAAACGGAAAGGAGGACGCATATGCAAACGGTATTGCCGGGCACAATCCTCCCGCTGCCGCCGGGACAGCAGGACCATCTGTTCTCCGTGCTGGAGCCGATCCTCGCAGTGTCGGGGGGAGGACTACAGCTCTCTCAGGTCTCACAGATGACCGGACTGACGGCGACGACCATCCAGAACTGGGTGAAGCGGGGATGGGTGGAGGCCCCAACCAACAAGAAATATGGCGCGCAGCAGGTGGCGCGGATTCTGCTCATCAACCTGCTCCGACCGACCATGCAGCTGGACCAGATTGTCACGCTGCTGGGCTTTATCAACGGCCGGGTGGACAGCCGTGCGGACGATATCATTCCCGAGCCGCAGCTGTATTCCCTGGTCGGCGGGCTGCTGCTCCGGCTGGAGCAGCAGGAGGCCATTACACACCGGACCATTCACGACCTGGTGGAACAGCAACTGAAAGACTATACGGGCCCCGTGCCGGATGCCAAATCCCGATTGCAGACGGCGCTGGAGCTGATGTTGCTGAATATCAGCGCGGCCCTGCTGATGGCGTCTGCCAGGACGTTATATATAGAGAGGATTCAACATACTAAAGAAGAGGGAGAGGGGACGGCACCCCTCTCGGAAAAGGAGGGAGATGCGAAATGACGGAGTGGTGGAACAGTCTGTCGACGCTGTCCCAGGCGCTGTACGCCGTCGCCTTTCCGGCGACGCTGTTGCTGCTCATCCAGACGGTCCTGATGTTTATCGGACTCGGTCACACCACCGGCGACGCGTTCGGCGGCGGGATGGAAGGGGATGCGGTCGGTACGGATGTCGGCGGTGTGGACTTTGACGCCGGCGCCATGCCGGACGGCGCTCAGGTGGACGGTGGCTTCGATTTGAACGGCGACGGTGCTGCCGATGCGGACGGCGTCTGGGTGGACGGCGGTGTGGATACCACCGGGGACGGACAGCCGGATGTCTTCCCCGAAACCGACGCGCCCGACCCGGGCGCGCAGCACGCGCACGGTCTGCACTGGTTCACCTTCCGCGGCGTTGTCGCGTTCCTGTGCATTGGGAGCTGGACCGCGATTGCCACGCTCGACAGCGGGCTGCATCCGGCGCTGGCGGTCACGATCGCGCTGCTGGCGGGATTGCTTGCGTTGTTCCTGGTCGCCTGGCTGATGAGGGCGGCGTTGAAGCTCCAGCAGAGCGGCAACCTGGACGTGCGCAACGCCGTTGGCCAGGTGGGAGAGGTGTATCTCACCATCCCACAGGGAGGCAAGGGAAAGGTCACGGTCATGGTACAGGAACGGCTGTTGGATTTTGACGCCGTCTCCGACCGGGCGCCTCTCGAAAACGGTCGGCAGGTACGGGTGATCGGTGTGGCGCCGGGAGATATCCTGGTGGTCATTCCGGTATAATGGGCATTATTTTAAGAAATTATACAATATTTTAACTAAAAGAAGGAGTGCGGAAACATGAGAGGGTTGTTGCTCAACATCCCCGTGGCGGGGGTAGTCGCCATTGTGGCGGCGGTGCTGGTGGTGTTCGGCCTGTTTATGTGGCTGATGAGCCGCTATCGCCGGTGCCCGTCCGACAAGGTGATGGTCATCTACGGTAAGGTGGGGCTGAACAAGGACGGCACCGCGCGCAGTGCCCGGTGCATTCACGGCGGCGCGGCCTTTGTGTGGCCGGTGATCCAGGATTACCGGTATCTCGATCTGACGCCCATGTCGCTGAGCGTGGATCTCAAGAGCGCCCTGTCGCGGCAGAACATCCGGATCGACGTGCCTGCACGGTTCACGGTCGGGATCTCGACCGAGCCGGGCACCATGCAAAACGCGGCCGAGCGGCTGCTCGGGCTGCGTCCGCAGGAGATCCAGGATCTCGCCAAGGACATCATCTTCGGCCAGATGCGCCTGATCATCGCGACCATGCAGATCGAGGAGATCAACACCGACCGCGACAAATTCCTGGCGGCGGTGTCCTCGAACGTGGAGAGCGAGCTGCGCAAGATCGGCCTGCGGCTGATCAACGTAAACGTGACCGATATCAGCGACGAATCGGGATACATCGAGGCGCTCGGCAAAGAGGCGGCCGCCAAGGCCATCAATGAGGCCCGGATCTCGGTGGCGGAGCGCAACCGCGAGGGCTCCATCGGCGAGGCAAACGCGGTGCGCGACCAGCGGATCTCGGTGGCGGCGGCCAACGCGACGGCTGTGGACGGGGAAAACACCTCCAAGGCGGAGATCGCGCAGTCCGATGCCACCCGCCGCGAGCAGGAGGCCGACGCCCTGCGCCGTGCCGTGACCGCTGAAAAGCTCGCCGAGGCCAAGGCGCGCGAAGAGGCATATGCGGCCGAGGAGGTCGCGGAAAAGGCGCGTGCCGCCCGCGAACTCGCCACCCAAGAGGCGGATGTCATCGTCAAAGCCCGGATCGAGAAGGAGCGCAAGGTGCTCGAGGCGGAAGCCGAGGCCGAACAGGCCCGCCGGCTCGCCAAGGGCGAGGCGGACGCCATCTATGCCAAGATGGAGGCGCAGGCGCGGGGCGTGCAGGAGATCCTGTCCAAGCAGGCGGCCGGGTTTGAGGAGATTGTCAAGGCGGCCGGCGGGTCGGCCGAGGCCGTGCAGCTGATGCTCGTCGACAAGATCGAGGAGCTGACCAAGATCCAGGTGGAGGCGGTCAAGAACCTCCACATCGACAAGGTCACCGTGTGGGACAGCATGAACGGCGAAAATGGCAGCTCCACCACCGCGAACTTCCTGAGCAACCTGATGAAATCCATTCCTCCGCTGAACGAGACGTTCAAGATGGCGGGATTGCAGATTCCCGAGTTCCTCGGCAGGGAGATCGCGGCCGAAAAGGACGTGTCCGAGGGATCCGCCCAATAAACCAAATTCCCAACAAGCTGTGTGCGGCAGTCTGCCGCACACAGCTTTTGCATTCCCCGGGAAAAAGTAGAGCGGGGGAAGGCACGGTAAAACCGGCAGGCACATGTCCGCTCATGACGGAATAACCGGCGGCAATCCTCACAAAAACGAAAGTGCGTTTTTGGAAAAGCTGCCCAGAACTCTGGTGAAATTGTTGGGTATCTATACAGTTTTTTCAATTTTATATTGAAAAACGTTTTTCTATATGGTAAGATGTATGAGCTGTTTTGACATCCCGATTATGAGAAAAAGGAGTGCTGTATGCAGGTTCGTTCGATGTGGAAAAGAGGGGTTTTGGCAATCTGCGCCGCCGGGCTGCTGCTGCTTTCGGCGTGCGCCTCGGATCCGGCCGGCTCGCAGGAGGAGTCCGCGCCTTCTCAGGGGCCGGTGGCGTCCCGGCCCGCGCACATCACCGATGAGGATTTCCTCTCGGTGGAGGAGTCGCGGCTGGTCAACCGCAACGGGGAGACGGTCCGTCTGCGCGGGGTGAACCTCGGCGGCTGGCTGATCCAGGAGAACTGGATGTGTCCGATCGTGGGGGAAGACGGGGAATGGGCCAATCTCGACACCATTGAGGTCTTTGAATCGCGGGGGTTTACGGCAGAACAGATCCAGACGCTCTTTGACACCTATCAGGACAACTGGATCACCGAATATGATCTGGATCTCATCGCCGAAACCGGCTGCAACGTGGTGCGCGTGCCGTTTTGGTACCGCAATTTCATGACGGATGATACGGGCACCTGGATTTCCGAGAATCCCGACGAGAATCCCGGGTTTTTGCGGCTGGACTGGCTGATCGAGGCGTGCGGTGAGCGCGGGATGTATGTGATCCTCGATCTGCACGGCGCGCCGGGCGGACAGAGCCTGAACCACTGCTGTGGCACGCTCGGCGAGAACCGGCTGTATACCGATGAGACCTGCCAGCTGGCCACCGAGTCCCTGTGGAGGGCGATCGCGGCCCGCTATAAGGACAGCCCCGTGGTGGCCGCGTATGATGTGCTCAACGAGCCGCAGAACAACGGCGGGTTTGAGGACCATCCGAATTATGTGGATTCCTGGGATCCCGCGGCGTGGGATTCGTATAATGCGGTCTATGCGCGGCTGGTGGCCGCGATCCGGGAGGTGGATCCGGCGCATGTGATCTCTCTGCAGGGCATCTGGCGGGCGGAAAACCTGCCGGATCCCGCCGATTACGGGTGGACCAACATGCTCTATCAGGTGCATTTGTACGACGAGACCGACGCATTTCGCGATATCGCCCGGCAGACCCTTCGCACGGTGTCTGACTGGAAGGTGGCCGGGTATGTCGGCGAGTTCAGCAACCTGGACGGGATCGCCATCTGCGAGGAACTCGGTCTGAGTTGGACCACCTGGAGCTACAAGGGAGGCACCGGCAACTGGGGCAACTGGTTCTGGGTGTGGGGAAGTCCCGCGGCCGTGGATCCCTATACCGACACCTATGAGCAAATACTGGAAAAATGGGGGAATCCCCTGCGCACCAAAGGGCATTTCCAGGAGAATACCGAGCTGATCCGGCTGGTCCGGGAACAAATCGCCGCCTGAGGGGCGCACGAGGAGAAATTCATACGAGCGCAGGGCGAGCGGCGGCTTTGGCGCGCACACATCCGGCAAACGGGTTGCAGACCCGCGTATGCCACAGAAGGAATGGGAGTAGTACAATGAAGAAGTGGAAGCAACTGGTATCGGGAATTCTGTCGGTCTGCCTGCTGATCGGGCTGGCGCTGCCGGCGGCGGCTCTGCCTGCCTCTTCGGCCCGGCAGCCGCTGAATTATTGGGATTTCCTGTCGGTGGAGGACGGAAAGCTGGTCAACCGCAAGGGGGAGACGGTGGTGCTGCGCGGGGTGAACCTCGGCGGCTGGCTGATCCAGGAGAGCTGGATGTGCCCGGTCAACGGCGAGGACCGGCAGTGGGCCAACCTCGACAGCATTGCAGCGCTGCAAAACCGGGGCTTTACCGAGGCGCAGATCCAGGAGCTGTTTGACACCTATCAGGACAACTGGATCACCGAATATGATTTGGATCTCATTGCGGAGACAGGCGCCAATGTGGTGCGCGTGCCGTTCTGGTACCGCAACTTCATGACCAGTGCCTCGGGCACCTGGATCAACGAGAATCCGGACGAAAATCCCGGGTTTTTGCGGCTGGACTGGGTGATTGAGGAGTGCAAAGAGCGCGGGATGTATGTGATCCTGGACATGCACGGCTGTCCCGGCGGGCAGAGCAAGGATCACTGCTGTGGTACGCTCGGCAAGAATGAGCTCTATACCAATACCGTCTACCAGGAGGCCATGAAGAGCCTGTGGGCGGCGATTGCCGAGCGGTACAAGGACGAGCCCGCGGTCGCGGCTTACGACGTGATGAACGAGCCGCAGAACAACGCGGGTTACGACGGCCCGAACAACTGGGATCCCTATAATGACCCCACCTCGTGGGAGCTCTCCAACAAGATCTATGCCATGATGATCCCGGTGATCCGGGAGCAGGATCCGGACCATGTGATCACGATCGAGGGGATCTGGAGCATCTCCAATCTGCCCGATCCGGCACAGTACGGCTGGACCAACATGATGTACCAGCTTCACCTGTACAACGATAACGAGGGATTCCAGAGCGGCATCGACAGCCTGGTGGACGTGTGCAACCGCTACGGCGTGGCGGGCTATGTCGGCGAGTTCAGCAACCTGGACGGGATCGCGATCTGCGAGCAGAGCGGGATCAGCTGGACCACCTGGACGTATAAGGCGGGCAAGCAGGTCGGTGGCTGGGGCTGGTTTGTCTCGGATCTGCCGATCGCCGATACCACCAGTGATTCCTTTGAGACGATCAAGCAGAAATGGGGCAGTGCCCTGCGCACGGACAGCGGCAATTTCCAGGCCAACGACTGGGTGATCGACGCCGTGCGGGCCGCCGCGTATGTGGACCCGGACGACAGTCTGGTGGAGTCCTGGACGCGGTATGAGGCGGAAAAGGGCGAGTGGAGCGAGAACGCCAAGCTCAATACCAACAACGAGAATTTCTCCGGCCGGCAGTTTATCGGCAACCTGAATACCGACGCCGAGATCCAGACTGTTTCGGAGATCGCCTCCGACTGGTCGAATGTGCCGTATGTCAAATTCACGGTGACCGTGCCGGAGGCCGGGGTCTACCGGCTGCGGATCGGATACGCGACCACCACCACACAGGTGATTGCCTATCTCCGGGTGGGGGATCAGCCGGCGGAGAGCTGGGAGCGGCTGGCGCTGCCCTCAACAGGCGGCTGGCAGACGGTGCAGACACGGTCGTGGGATGTGGAGCTTCCCGCCGGTACCACCGTTCTCTGGCTCACCGGCAGCACGCAGGGAGCCGCCAATGACAACTGGATCAACTACGATTATATCGATATCGGCAAACCCAAGCCGGCTATCCGGCAGGGGGATGTCAATCAGGATGGCTTTGTCAACAGCAGCGACGCGCGTATGGTCCTGCAGGCGACCGTCGACCTGAGGGAGCTGACGATCGACGAGCAGGTGCTGGCGGATATGGATGTGAATGGGCAGATCAACAGTTCTGACGCCCGCCTGATTTTACAGACGGCTGTCAGCGGTTAAGAAAGGGGTCGGTTGTCAGATGAAACGGATGAAACGGGGAATTTCCGCACTGCTGTCTCTGTGCATGCTGTGTTCGATCCTGCTGGCGGGGACGAGCGTCCCGCTGACGAGTGCGGCGGCAAGCACCAGTGAGCAGCTGACGGAGGCGGATTTCCTGCATGTGCAGGGCACCGATATCGTCAACCAGCGGGGGGAAAAGGTGCTCCTGCAGGGCACCAACTTCGGCGGCTGGCTGATTCAGGAAAACTGGATGTGCCCGATCGCAGGGGAGGACAACGAATGGGCCAACCTCAACACGATCGAGGTCTTTGAGTCCCGTGGCTTTACGCAGGAGCAGATCCAGGAGCTGTTTGACACGTATCAGGACAACTGGATCACCGGCTATGATTTCGACGTCGTCCGCGATGCCGGCTGCAATGTGGTGCGGATCCCGTTCTGGTACCGCAACTTCATGCTCAATCCCGAAGGGGACTGGATCACCGAGGATCCGGACGACAACCCCGGGTTCCAGCGGCTGGACTGGGCCATCGAGCAGGCGAGCCGGCGCGGGATGTACGTGATCCTCGACATGCACGGCTGCCCCGGTGGGCAGAGCCTCAATCACAGCACCGGGACGCTGGAGGAAAACGATCTGTACACCAATGAGGCGTATCAGGCCGCCATGGAGAAGCTGTGGGTGGCGATCGCCGAGCGGTATAAGGACGAGCCGGCGGTGGCGGCGTACGACATCATGAACGAGCCGCAGAACAACGGCAGCAGCTGGGGGCACGAGCATTTCTATCTGCCCCAGCTCTCCTCCACCCAGGAGATGACGAACAGCATCTACCGGCGGATGGTGGCCGCGATCCGTGAAGTGGATACCCGCCATATCATCACGCTGGAGGGTATCTGGAGCAGCAATTATCTGCCGGATCCCGCAGAGGAGGGCTGGTACAACATGATGTACCAGATCCACACCTATTCCGATTATATCTGGGCGTTTGAAAACGAGGTCCAGGATCTGTTCGAGAACATGAAGGCATATGGCGTCGCCGGGTATATGGGCGAGTTCAGCAATATGGAATCCTTCGATGTATATACCAAGTATGGGATTCACTGGACGACCTGGAGCTACAAGGGCGGCAAGGGCAACAACGGCAACTGGTTCTGGTACTGGAAGGATCTGCCGGAAGTCGATCCCTACAACGACTCTTTCGAGACGATCAAACAGAAGTGGGGTAGCACCCTGAGCACTCTGGGTTTCAACAAAACCAGTACGGTCGACTATGTGAAAGAGGCCATCGCCGACAGCCAGTCTCCGGCGGTGGAGACGGGCTGGACCCGGTTTGAGGCAGAGGATCCCGTCTACGCGACGGTGGTGAATTCCAACATGGACAAGGAGGATGCGCCGACCGGATTCGAGCGGCAAACCTTCTTCTCCGGCAAGCTCGCCGCGGGTGGGCTCGGGTCGGAGATCCCGATCAGTCAGGTGAGTGCAGACTGGTCTAACATCCGCTACGTACAGTATCGGTTACAGGTGGAAAAGGCCGGCGAGTATCAGCTCCGGATCGGGTATAACGGGGACGACGACAAGACCATTCTCGTAAAGGTGAACGGCGTCCAGCAGACCGTCGAGCTGTCGCAGCAGGGAACGGGCAGCTGGGATGTTCTGTGGACCAAGACGATTCCCGTGACGCTGCAGGAGGGATCCAACGAGATCTGTGTCTCGGGTGTGGTCGGCAGCGGCGCCTGGGCGAATATCGATTATATCGAGCTGAATCTGCCGTCCGCCACCGTAGAACAGACCGAGGAGAACCCGTCCAGCCAGCGGTATGAGGCGGAGGACGCGGACGCGGTTCCCGCCGGGCAGGGCAGCACCGAGAGCGGCAGCCAGTATTCCGGCGGCCAGGCGGTCGGCGGGCTGATGAACGGCTCGGACAAGAACGCGGCGTATACGGCCGGCAACTGGTCCTCCCTGAATCGGCTGGCCTTTACGGTGGAGGTCGCCGCCGAGGGCACCTATGATGTGACGATCGCCTATAGTGGCAATGCGGACAAAACGGTCCTCATCCGTGCGGGCGAGGGGACGGGTACCGTGGTGCAGATGGCCCCGATCCGGAACGGAAGCGAGGAGATGGTACAGCACAGGACCGTCCAACTGAAGCTGCAGGCCGGTGTCAACACAATTGAGGTCTCCGGCGGGTTCGGCGGCGAGGCAGTGATCGACTATATCGAGGTGATGCCCGTCAGCCTGTCCACGGGGCAAAAGGGAGACGTCAACGGCGACGGGCTTGTGAACAGCAGCGACGCCCGGCTGGTGTTGCAGTTCACCGTGGAGCTGATCGAGCTGGATGCGCAGCAGCAGGCGGCGGCGGATGTGGACGGGAACGGCGCGATCAACAGCACGGATGCCCGGTTGATTCTGCAGGCCACGGTGGCCTCTGCATAAGGTTTCTGGTATCCTGGATAGATAACACATACGCCCGCGGGTATTCCCGCGGGCGTATGTGTTTGTCCGGAGAAAGGAACGGAAACAGGCAGGATCAGAAGGGGGCTTCCCTCCCCTGCCGACGATGGGGCGGCGAAGGGGTGCGCGCACCCAAACGGATGGGACGCGGTCCGGGAGAGGGAAGGGTCCCGCCGTCCGAGGCAAAAGGGAGGCGAAAGACGGCAGAGAAATCTTGCAGCGTTAAGGGAATAGAATCTCACAAACATACACGCCTGGCCGGTTAAAAAAACGCTGTGCAAAAAAGAGGAGTGGGGCCGGATTCCGGCCCCACTCCATTTCTAAGTGAGTATCATTTCCTGGATTTGGCGGTCGCTGCCTTTTTGGCCTGTCGTTTCTCCGTCCACAGCGCCCACAGCGGGACACACAGGAAGGTGGAGGAGTAGAAGCCGGCGATCAGGCCCACCAGCATGGGAACAGCAAAGCTGATAATGGCGTCCAGTCCGAGAATCAGGGAGATGACCGCCACCGTCCCGATGGCGACGATCGTCGCCAGGCTCGTGTTGAACACACGGGCGAAGGACTGGTTCAGACTGGTGTTCACCACTTCCGCAATCGGCGTCTTGGCATCCATCAGGCGCCGGTTTTCACGGATCCGGTCATAGATGACGATCGTGTCGTTCAGCGAATACCCGAGGATGGTCAGCAACACGGCGACGAAGTTGCCATCCAGTGGGATGCGGAAGATCACAAACGCAAAGTAGGCGATCAGCATGTCGTGCACCAGCGCGGCCACCGCCATGACGCCCGCAGTCCAGCCGCCGATCTTGCGGAACCGGAGGGAGACATAGAGAATCAGGAACAGGCCGGCCAGCGCAATGGCCACCAGGCATTTGACAAAGAACAGAGTTCCCATGGTCGCGCTCAGGGAGTTGACCCGGTCCTGCTCGAGCCCGTTTGCCGCAAACCGCTCGGTCAGCTTGGCCGTAAATGCCTCCTGCTCCTCCATGGTCAGGCTGTTGGTCGTGTATACATCGATCATCTGCAGGCCGCTCGAGGACGAGGATTTGACGTCTACGCCCTCGTAGCCGAAATCACTGCTGACATAGTCGGCCACCTCTGACAGGTTCAAGTCTCCGGAATAGCTGTATTTAATCAGGGTGCCGCCCTTGAAGGTGACGTCCAGATCCGTGCCGAAAATCAGGTTGCACACGATCCCAATCAGGATCACGGCCAGGGAGAGAAAGATGCAGAATTTGCGGGAGGCGATATAGTCAAATTTGCCCGTAAACAGCTTTTTCATGCCCGTTCACCTCCCAGCAGCCAGGGTTTGCGCAGGCACTTGAACCGGGTGATGGACTTGAGCATCAGCCGGGACGCCAGCACGCCGAACACAAAGTTGAAGATAATCCCCACGAAAAGGGTGTATCCGAACGAGTACACCGTGCCGGTTGTCGCCGGGGGGAACATGAACAGGAAGGGCTTCAGGATCAGCGCGCAGAGATTATCCGGCGGCCCGAACACGCCCATCAGGATGATCGCGACAATCGCGACCGTTACATTGCCGTCGAAAATGGCGGAGAAGGAGTTCTTGGAACCCACGTTGATCGCGCCGTCGATCGTCTTGCCGGCCCGGATCTCCTCCTTGATCCGCTCGGACGTGATGACGTTCGCGTCCACGCCCATCCCGATGCCGAGAATGATACCCGCAATGCCGGGCAGGGTCAGGGTGAAGCCGTTGAAGAAGCCGAAATAGCCCGAGATGGCCGCGAGCGAAGCCGCCACCTGGCCCACCAGCGCGATGACCGCCACGAACCCGGACAGGCGGTAATAGAGCAGGATGTACACCGACACCAGGATAAAAGCGATAATGCCGGCCAGGATCATCGCGTCCAGCGCCTTCTCCCCGAGGGTCGGGGGCACCGTGCCGAAGCTCTTGACCTCAATGTTGAACGGCAGTGCGCCGGAGTTGATCAGGTTGGCAGTGGTATAGGCCTCGGAGGCATCCGCAAAGCCGCCGGAGATCGTGGCCACACCGTCGGTGATGTGCGCCTCCACTGTCGGCGCGGAGATCATCTCATTGTCCAGCCAGATCGAGATGGTCGCGTCCTTGCTTTTGTCCGCCTGGTATACCGCGTACTGCTTGGCGGTGGCATCGGAGAATTTGTCCGTGCCGGACGCCTTGAGCTCGAGCTGGATCACCGGCTCCCCGGTCTCCTGGTCAAACATGACCGTCGCGGAGTCCACGTCGTCGCCCGTGAGGATCAGCTCCCCGGTGGGCTTCTGGATCTCGTTGCCCTCCTCATCCTCAACCGTCTCGTAGGCTTTCCCGATGTGGAACTCGAGCTGGGCCGTCCGCCCGAGCTCTTCAATGGCGGCCGCCGGGTCGTAATCCGCCTCGTCGCTCGCCCACGGGAACCGCACGATGACCGAGTGGTTCGTCTGGTCCGAATACACTTCATAATCCGTGATGCCCTGCAGCACCAGGCGCTGCTCGATCACTTCCCGGACATCGTCCACCTGTTTGGACGTGATGTCCCCCACATCCTCTGCCGGGCCAAAGGTGGCGTCCACGCCGCCCTTGATATCCATGCCCAGCCGAATGTTGTCCGCGCCGCGTATGATCGTGTCTTGACGGTCTCCATAATAGGTATACACGCCAAAAATGGACGTGTATGCCAGCCCGAAGATCAACAGAGCCACGATGAAGAATACGGCTTTTGGTGTTCGCTTCATCGGCTTGTCCTCCCACTGTATCGTTTGTCCGGACAAGCCGCGCCTGTCCGTTGAACACAATATAGTATTATAGGAGAAACCGCCGGAATTGTCAATCATTCCGGCGGTTTCCTGTCCATTTTTTTACGCTTTTACCGTGCGTCTGTCCCCAGCAGCACGTCGATGGCCGCGAGTTGTGCACAGATGCAGAACAGCTCCATCGCCGTCTGCAATTCCGACACCGGCGGATAGGTGGGCGCCAGGCGGATGTTGCGATCCCGCGGGTCCTTCCCGTAGGGATAGGTCGCACCGGCGCCTGTGATGACCACCCCCGCGTCCCGCAGCAGCGCCGCCGTCCTGCCGGCACAGCCGTCCATCAGATCCACGCTGACAAAGTATCCGCCGAGCGGATGGCTCCACGTGGCGACGCCCGTGCCCCCGAGCTTTTCCTCCAGCGTGCGGAGCACCACGTCGAACTTCGGACGGAGAATGGCCGCATGTTTCTCCATGTGCGCCTTCACGCCCTCGATATCCCCGAAAAACCGGATGTGTCGGAGCATGTTCAATTTGTCGTACCCGATGGTCTCCACCTGCAACCGCGCCTTGATGTCCGCCATATTGCGCGGGCTGGCCGCGATCGCGGAGATCCCCGAACCGGGAAAGCTGATCTTGGAGGTGGAGGCAAACAGCACCACCATATCCTCATTTCCCGCCTTGACTGCCTCGTCATAGACATTCAGCAGCGTGTCGTGCTCGCGACCCAGGTGATGCAGGCAATAGGCGTTGTCCCACATCATGCGAAAATCCGGCGCTGCGGGACGCAGCCGCGCCAGCCGCCGCACCGTCTCGTCCGAATAGGTGATCCCGCCGGGATTGGAATACATCGGCACGCACCAGATCCCCTTGACAAGCGGATCCTTCACCAGCTGTTCCACGGCGTCCACATCCGGGCCGTTCTCGTCCATCTCCACCGGGATCAGCTCCATGCCGAAAAACTCCGTGATGGCGAAATGCCGGTCGTAGCCGGGAGCGGGACACAAAAACTTCACCGCGCCCTGCCTGGCCCACGGCTTCTCCCCGCACACACCCTTCGCAAAGGCCGCCGCTATGTAATCATACATCAGATTCAGGCTGGAGTTGCCCCCGACAATCACGTTTTGCGGATCCATGCCAAGAATGTCCCCAAACAGCCGCCGCGCCTCCGGAATCCCCTCCAGCAGGCCGTAGTTGCGGGTATCCACCCCGTCCTCCGTCAGATAGCCGTCCCGTTCGTTGACACATTCGAGCATACGCACGGTGAGCGCGAGCTGCTCCGGACCGGGTTTGCCACGGGACATATCCAGATGCAGGTTCTGCGCCTTGTACGCGGCATAGGATTCCTCCAGTGCGGCCCGGCGGGCTTGCAGCTGGTCGGGCGACATGGACGAGAGTTCCATGGGATCATCTCTCCCTTTCTATAAATCTGTAATCAGGTATTCAGACAGCGGGATATATCATACCGCATTCCGACAAAAAATGCAAGATCTTTTTTTGCAACCTGCATTTTAAACATTGCTGGGGGAGCGGGGATCCGGCGGGAATCGGAAATCAGATCCCCGCGGCCCCGCAACCGTGTCTCCGGATTCCCAAAACCCGCAAAAAGGGCTTGACAAGCGGGCCGAGATGTGGTAATCTAATCGAGCTGTCCGGA
>DXWE01000199.1:1886-2577 GCA_019417045.1 Oscillospiraceae bacterium | reverse complement strand
AAAGGGGGCGGCGCCGGGGTGGCCTCAAAAAGATAGGGTAAGAGATCCGCGGCGCCAAAATCATGTGGCCGGTGAGCGCGAAAGCGGTCGGCCGGCGCGGCGAAAGCGGGCCGCCGGACGGCAGATGCGGGAGCTGCGGCGGCGAAAAGGGGACAGGAAGCGGGAGCTGCGGCGGCGGGCCGTCTCACTTCTCCGGAGGATAGACCCACCGGCGCTCAAACGCCGGCACCGGCAGCGGCGGGGAATAGATATAGCCCTGCACCAGCCGGCAGCCGACCGTGCGCAAAAACGCGAGCTGCTCCGGCGTCTCGATCCCCTCCGCAACCACGTCCGCCCCGATCTTTTCCGCGAGCTCCACAATGCAGCGCACCACGTCCCCCGTCTTCGGGCGGGAGATGTCCAGGAAAAACCGGCGGTCCAGCTTGATCGCGTCCACGTCGAATTCCATCAGCAGCCCGAGGGAGGAGTATCCCGCCCCGAAATCGTCCAGCGAACAGCAGAACCCCAGCCGGTGCATCTCATCGATCATGTGCTTGACCCGCTCGATCCCCTGGTCGTCAAAAAAGATGGATTCGGTCAGCTCCAGCTCGAGCAGCCGGGCCGGCACTCCATAGCGGTCCGCGATCGCCTTGAACTCGAGCAGAAAATCCGGGTCGCGGAAATGCTGGCGCGAGAGGTTGACCGACACCGG
>DXWE01000199.1:0-1876 GCA_019417045.1 Oscillospiraceae bacterium | reverse complement strand
CTCCAATCCCGCGTCCCCCCACCGCCGCAGCAGCCGGCAGACCTCCTCCCACACGTACAGATCCAACCGGCAGATCTTCCCGTTTTGCTCGAACAGCGGGATGAACTCGCCGGGGGAGAGCAGGCCAAACTGCGGGTGGCGCCAGCGGATCAGCGCCTCCGCTCCGCCGATTTTCCCGCTGTCCGTCCACACCTTCGGCTGTAAATACACCTCAAAATCCCGGTTTTTCAGCGAGGTCTCAAACGTGCCGTTGAGTTCTCGCTCCCGCTGCAGCCGCCGGGTGAAGGATGCGTCGTAGAAAATGCACACCCCGTCCTGATCCGCCGTCCGGTGGCCGCTCGCCTCCCGGGCGCGCGCCTGCAGGATCGCCACCTCCTGGGTGCCGTCGTCCACGAGATAGGCCCCCGGCTGGACCGTGAGATAATACGGGTGCTCGAGTTCCCGGTTGAACGCGTTGATCCGCCCGATCAGGTCGGATATCCGCGCGCGCACGGCTTCGGGATCGCCCTCCCGCAGGCACAGGCAGAACACGTCCATCCCCGTGCGCGCCGCCAGCTCCCCCTCCCGCAGGGAGCCGCGCAGCGTGCGCATCACATACCGCAGGGTGGCCTCTGCCTGCCGGCTGCCAAAGTTCTCGCCGATCAGCCGGAAATCCTGTAGCTGCAGCGAGACCACCGTGCAGGTGCCGGGGGGCGCGGCGCGCAGGAGCCGCCCGCATTGCAGCTGAAACGCCGCCTCGTTCATGCCGCCGGTCGCCCGGTCGACAAACGCATACGCCGTCAGCTGCCGGTAGTGGCGGCGATAGCTGTAAAACAGGAGGACCAGGATCACCGCAAACAGTGCAATCATTCCCGCCACGAGCAGGAAGGTGTGGGCGATATACGTATCCGTCTCACAGGAGATGATGTCGTCCGGCACCAGCGTGAGCAGCACCCAGTGATAGCTGTCCAGCGGCTGGTACGAAAGGGCAAGACCCGTGCCGTCCACCGCGGTGAACAGAAACGTCCCGCTGCGGCCGGCCGCCATGTCCGCCAGCATCTGCTCGATATCCCGGGCGGTCTCCCCGTCCCCCTTCTGGAAAATGCTCTCCAGCTGCAAAAAGGGCTCCAGCTCGGTCGGGGAGACGATCAGAGAGCCGTCCGTGTGGACAATGCAGGTCAGCCCCTGCCCCGCAAAGCTCGTCGGCTGGATCAGACGTTGCAGGTTCTCCTTGTCCCGCACGCCGCCGAGCGCCCCGACCACCTCGCCGTCCCGCACCAGCGGCACGGAATACAAAATGCTCTGCCCGTCCAGAAACGACACGCCGTTCCCGCCCGCCAGAGAGTCGCGCACCCCCGGCAGGGACCCGACCTCGCCGTCGAGCGGGGCGGTGCTGAGTTGGACGCCGCTTTCGTCCAGGATCGCCAGGGCGTCAAATCCGAGCTGCTGCGCCTTGCGGCCCAGAAACGACGCGGCGGTGTCCGGGTCCTCCAGCGAGGAGAGCTGCATCCATGTGTCCGCGATCGTCTCCAGATCCAGGATGTTGCGGGACAGCCGGTTGTCGATATCCTTTGAGAGCTGTAAGGACACGTCCGAGACATACTGCTTTGTACGGCGGTCGAGCGCCGCGCGCAGAGACATGGCGTTCCACACCATCATGGCCGAGACGGCGAGGATGGACAGGGTGAGCACAACGAGCGCCCACCGGGAACGAAACGACGCCCGGATCTCAGCGGGCCTCTGGTCGGCGTCCCGTCTGCGCAGGTGTTTCATCTTAGGCACTTCTCCCTTTTCTCCTGGGATATCGATCCACCGCCACTATAGCACGGTTTTAGCAGAATGTCCAATCTTTTTCCCCATTTCCATTAGACCGGGTCAGGGGACTGAGTCAGGGGAC
>DXWE01000198.1 GCA_019417045.1 Oscillospiraceae bacterium | reverse complement strand
CAGGCGGTGAGACAAACAGCGCCTTTGGAAGAAGGCCGCCGTACGGGAGAACCCGTGCAGGGGGGCCGGCGAAAAAGGCCGGAGAAGAGGACCGGAATACAGCCTCGGCATACGCCGCCGCAGAAACAGGGGGGCCGCCATACAAGTGGCAGGTGATACAGGAGGGCCGAACGGAATTTTCCGTTCGGCCCTCTTTGTGGCTGTGATGACTGACGGCTGCGCCCCCTCTTTGGAGCGCGGCTCAATCGTTCAGGTAGGACTGCACCAGCACACGCAGCAGCTCGTCCCGGTCGATCCGCCGGATCAGCGTGCGCGCGTTGTTGTGCGTGGTGATATACGTCGGGTCCTCGGACAGGATATACCCCACAATCTGGTTGATCGGGTTATATCCCTTCTCCCGCAGCGCGTCGTACACCGTCACGAGCACCTGCTTCATCTGTTGTTCCTTATCGTCGCTAAGCGAGAAGGTCATGGTCTTATCCAACATGGGGCTAACCTCCCATCCCAAACACACGTTTTTCTTATTATATCGCACCGGCGCTCAAAATTCAAGGGGGAATCCGCAATTATCGGCGCAAAGTGCAGCCTTTTTTCTCGAGCGCGGCGGTCAGCTTCTCCATCACCGGCTGGATCTCCCCGTCCGAGAGGGTGCCGTCCGGCTTCCGGAAATAGAGGCTGTAGGCCACGCTCTTCCGGCCGTCGCCGACCTGCGCGCCGCGATACACGTCGAACAGCGTGATGCGCTCGAGCAGCCGGCCGCCCGCTCGGCGGATGGTCTCCTCGATCTCCGCCACCGGCAGCGCGTCGTCGCACACGAGCGAGAGGTCACGCTCCACGGCGGGGAAGCGGGGGAGCGGCCGGTAGATCACGGGCTGCCGCGGGCGCGCGAACAGCGGGGCGAGCGACAGTTCCGCCACAAAGGCGCGCTCCCCGATCCCGCAGGTCTCGAGCACGTCCGGGTGCAGCTCCCCGAACACGCCGACCGGCGTCCCGTCCACGAGCACCGCCGCCTGCCTGCCGGGATGGAGGTACGGCTCGCTCGAGCGCTCGTACCGGCCGGCCGCCTGGTAGAGGGCGAGCACATTCTCCACCAATCCCTTGAGGGTGTAGAAATCCTCCCCCTTGCCGTACAGGCCGACACACAGAGTCGGCAGCTCATCCGGCTGCTCGGCCGGCGGGAGGGCCTTCGGCACAAACCGGCGGCCCACCTCGAACAGCCGGGCGGCGGGGTTTTTGCGGTTATAGTTGGTGGAGAGCACGGTCAGCATGCTGCTCACCAGCTGGGTGCGCATGGTGGAGTACTCCTCCCCGAGCGGGTGCAGCAGGGTGATCGCCCGCCGCCGCGGGTCGTCCGCCGGCAGCCGCAGGGTATCCGCCGCCCTGCCGCTGATGAAGGAATAGGTGGAGCATTCCAGCAGCCCGCGGGCAACCAGCTCGGCCTTGAGCCGGTCGGTCTGCACGCGCTCGGGCGTCCGTCTCCCGCGCACCACGTCGCCGTGCATCGGCGTGCCGACAATGTGGTCGTAGCCGTAGACCCGCATGACCTCCTCCGCGAGGTCCGCACGGCCCTCCACGTCGTCCCGGAAGGAGGGGACCGTGCAGGTGAGCGCCGTCCCGTCAAAGGTGGTTTGGATCTCCAGCCGGTTGAGGATGTCCACCATCGTCTCAGCCGGGATCTCCACCCCGAGCAGCTCGCAGATGCTCGCGGGGGTCACGTGCAGCACGCGGGGCTCTGGCAAGGGAATATGCTTGTCAATCACGCCGTCCACGATGTCGCCGGCGTCCAGCTCGGCGATCAGCTGCAGCGCGCGGTCCATCGCGTAGGGGGTCGTCCCAATATCTACCCCTTTCTCAAACCGGGCGCTCGATTCGGTGCGCATCCCGAGCGCGCGCGCGGTGCGGCGCACGCTGTCCCGGCGGAACTTGGCGCTCTCCAGGAAGAGCAGGGAGGTGTCGTCTTTGATCCCGCTGTGCAGGCTGCCCATCACGCCCGCGAGGCAGGACGGCTCCTCGCTGTCCGCGATGACCAGCATATCGGATGTCAAGGTGTGTACCTTGTCATCCAGAGTGGTGATCGTCTCGCCCTCGTGTGCGCGCCGCACGTGGATCTGGCTGCCGCGCACGTCCCGCATATCGAACGCGTGCATCGGCTGGCCGGTCTCGAGCATGACGAAGTTGGTGATGTCGACCACGTTGTTGATCGAGCGCATACCGGCGGACTTCAGGCACCGCACCATCCAGTCGGGGGAGGGGCCGATCCGCAGGTTTTTCACGATCCGCCCGTAGTACCGCGGGCACAGGTCGGGCGCCTCCACCGTGACCGAGATATACTGGCCGATGTCGTCCCCCACCGTCGGGTAGGTGGGGACCGGCGGATGGAACTCCTGTTTCAGCGCCACCGCGATCTCCCGCGCGACCCCGAGCACGCTCTGGCAGTCGGGGCGGTTGGCGGTGATCTTGAAGTCGATGATCACGTCGTTGAGGTGGAGCACTTCCCGCATGTCGGTGCCGGGGGCGCAGTCCTCGTGCAGGATCAGGATCCCGTATTCCTCCGCGCCGGGGTAGTCGCTCTCCTTAAGCCCCAGCTCCTCGCCCGAGCAGAGCATGCCGTTCGACTCCACC
>DXWE01000197.1:1482-2629 GCA_019417045.1 Oscillospiraceae bacterium | reverse complement strand
TGGCTGCTGTGTGAAGGGTATATGTGGCGCGCGGAGGGGGAGGGCCGGTTCGACCGCCCGCGCCGGATGGAGAGCGTGCTGCGCGAACTGACCGGCGACACCTACGCCGCTAAGTTCTGGCCGCGGTTCCGGGAGCGGTATATCACCAAAGACGACATCGCCGCGATGGCGGCACAGGGATACAATTCCGTGCGGATCCCGTTTAATTGGCGGCTGTTTTTGGAGAACGAGCCGGGGCTTCATTGGAAGGAGGAGGGCTTTGCGCTGCTCGACCGCTGTATCGACTGGTGCGAGGAGTACGGGCTCTATGCCTTTTTGGACATGCACGGCGCGCCCGGCGGGCAGACGGGCGCCAATATCGACGACTGCTTTGACGACGTGCCCCGCCTGTACCTCGAGGACGACTGCTGGCACAAGGCGCTCGCGCTGTGGCGGGCGCTCGCCGAGCGGTACCGGGACCGGTGGATCGTGGGCGGGTACGACCTGCTCAACGAGCCACTCGCACCCGGGAAATACGAGTATCTGCTGCCGCGGCTGTGCCAGTTTTACGAGGAGGCCGTCGCCGCCATCCGGGAGGTCGATTCCCGCCACCTGTTTTCGATCGAGGGGCACCACTGGGCCTCCAACCCGCAGGTGTTTTACAAGCGGTACGACGACAACATGGTCATCCACTTTCACCGCTACGCCTGCCTTCCCGACCTCTCCGCCTTCTCCGAATGGCTGGCGCTGTCCGACCGCCTCCAGCTGCCGCTGTGGCTGGGGGAGACCGGCGAGAACCTGCCGCAGTGGTTTGCGGCGATGTACCCGCTCTCGGTCTCACTCGGCGTCGGGTACAACCTCTGGCCGTGGAAGAAGATGGACTGCGAAAACTCCCCCTGTTCGGTGCGTGTGCCGGAGGGCTGGGACGAGCTGATGGGGTTTGTCACGGGCGGCCCGCACCCCGGCCACAGCCGCGCGCAGGAGATCCTCGAGCAGTATCTTGGCAACATGGACTACTCCCGCTGCGACCACAACGACAGCCTGCGTGCGCACCTGTTCCGCACCCCCGGCTGTACCGTCCGCGCCACGGATTTTGACGAGCTTCCCGGCCGGGGCCTCTCCTACAGCGGCACGCGGGAGGAGGCCCCTCTCTATCCCTACCGGCGGG
>DXWE01000197.1:0-1472 GCA_019417045.1 Oscillospiraceae bacterium | reverse complement strand
ATTTGCGACCTACACGGTCAACGATCCCGCCGACGGCAGCGAGGTGCTCTTCACCTACCGCAGCGAGGAGCCGGTGGAGGTGACCGTCTGGCAGGACGACCGGGCGCTCGGCTCCTTCACCTGGCCCGCGGCGAAGCCGTTCACCGCGGCCCCCCCGCTGCCGCTGCGGGCGGCGGGCGAGTCGCACATCCGGCTACAGGTGACTGCCGGGTCGCTGTCTCTGGAGACCGTGCAGTTCCGGTGACAGTCGCCCCCTTTTTGCGGTCTTCCGCCTCCCCCGCGCCGGCCTCGGCCGGACATATCCAGATTTCCCTCATAGCGGCGCTGGGCAGACACCACAGCGCCGCTTTTTTCGTCTTTCCAGGGTATTTGCGGCATTTTTATCCCCTCCGCCATAGGTTAACACCATCTTTATCCTCACTGTGCTATAGTGAAATCGCAGGAAACCCCTGCGTGAATCCGCAACCGGGAAAACGACATAGAGAAATGAGGGACTCTGCATGAAGAAGACCGTATTCACCGGGTCGGGCGTGGCGTTGGTCACCCCCATGCACCCGGATGGATCCGTCAACTATGAAAAACTCGGCGAACTGATCGAATTCCAGATTCAAAACCAGACCGACGCGATCGTCATCACCGGCACGACCGGCGAGGCCTCCACGCTGACCGACGCGGAGCATCTGCGGGTGATCGGCTACACCGTGGAATGTGTGCACGGGCGGATCCCCGTGGTGGCAGGCACCGGCAGCAACAACACCGCGCATGCGGTCGAGCTGTCGAAAAAGGCGGAGACGCTAGGCGCAGACGCGCTGCTGCTGGTGACCCCGTATTACAACAAGTGTTCGCAGCAGGGGCTGTTTCTGCACTTCCAGGCGGTCGCGCAGGCGACCTCGCTGCCGATCCTCCTCTACAACGTACCCAGCCGCACCGGCGTGAACATCCTGCCCGCCACCTATGCCCGGCTCAGCGAGATCCCGAACATCGTCGCTGTCAAAGAGGCGAGCGGCAATTTTTCGCAGATTGCCAAGATCCTGTCCCTGTGCGGCGACCGGCTGGACGTGTATTCGGGCAACGACGACCAGATCACCTCGGCGCTGGCGCTGGGCGCGAAGGGGGTCATCTCCGTGCTGGCGAACGTGGTGCCCCGCGAGACACACGAGATCTGCCAGAGCTATTTTGACGGCCATCCCGAGCAGAGCGACACGTTGCAGCTGCGGTATCTGGAGCTCATCGAAAACCTGTTCATCGATGTCAACCCCATTCCGGTGAAGCACGCACTGAATGCCATGGGATTTGACGTGGGCGAGTGCCGGCTGCCGCTGTGCGCGATGGACGAGGTGGCGGCGGAGCGCCTGGTGAGCTGTCTGCACCGGTACGGGCTTGTGCACGAGCCCGAGGCGGGGTCGGTCACGGTGGCACGGCCGCAGGGCACGCTGCTCTGGCGCACCAACCACTGATTCCTGTCCGTTTCG
>DXWE01000196.1 GCA_019417045.1 Oscillospiraceae bacterium | reverse complement strand
AGCACGCACGACTCCAGCGGATCGGACAGGAGGGACAGCAGCCGGTCGGTCTCCCCCGCCGGCAGCTTTGCCACATCGAGATCCTGCACCAGCACGCATTTGCGCTCTGCCATCACCGGCAGCTGCACGGCTGCCTCTTCGATCGTCTCAAGCGAACAGCTCTGCCCGTCCAGCCTTTGCAGGTTGAACTCCCCCATCGGGTCGTCCCCCACCGCGTGTCTGGCAAGCTGATCGGCGTAATACGCCGTCAGATACGGCTCCTCCCCATACAGAAAATAGACGGGTTTGAGCGGTTCTTCCTGCAAATGGCGCCGCAGCGCCGCCTCCGTCATGGCCATACGGTGAGCCCCTCCCTTTCCCACAGCGTCAGGGAGAGGTCGCCGCTCCCGCGGGTCATCAGCGCCATGTCCCCCGTCTGTGTCGGGATGGTGATCGGATACACGCCCCACGGCACCGTCTTGCCCGCATAGGGCAGGGTCTCCTCATCGCAGAAGAGGAATCCCTGCTGGGCCCGGATCGCGCTCGCGTGTTTCGGCGCGGTCTCCTGGAACACCGCCAGATGCGTGTTCCGCCACGAGGCGGGCAGCGCCGCCGTGTCCCCGGCGGCCGGGCAGATCAGAATCCGGGTATCCCCCAAACTGACACGCAAAAAGCCGTCCGACCGGTATTCCACCTTGCCGTCGTTCCAGAAGGTGAGCGTGTTGTCGTCCGTCAGAGTGGAGGCGGAGAGCAGCCTTGCGTCCAGCGCGCCGCCTGTCCGCTCCCGCGGGGTGGTCAGCCACATCCCCACCTCTACCTTCTGATCCAGCCGGTCGTACCCGGCGCTTTTCATCTCCTCCGGCTGGACAACCAGCACAAAGTCCAGTGCCAGAATATTGTGATATTTCGCCTCGTTGAACGCCGCGCTCATCGACGAGCTGTCCCCCGACACAATCATCGCGCTGTGCCCGTCCCGCTGCAACAGCAGCGCCATGCCGCCATAGCTGGACAGCGCGGTGATGGTGGTCACATTCCGCATGAACAGCAGATTCAGTGTCAGTCCCACGCACAGCGTGGCCACGGAGAGTGCCGCCGCCTGTCGCAGGCCCTTTCCGCGCAGCCACCGCCACCCGCACAGAAGCAGCACCAGGCTGCCGAACACCCACAGGACAAGATAGGGGTTGCGCATGTCCACCATCGCATAGCGAAATCCGCCGAGACACCCGGTGACAGCCAGCAGATACCGCGCGAGCAGGCCGGAGAGGAAAAAGGCACCGCTCGTGAACGGGAACAGGAAGGAGGCCAGCGAGAGCAGAACCCCGATACACGCGCACACGACAAGCAGCATGGCCGGATAGACCGTCAGCAGATTGGCCAGCAGGTTCATCAGCGAGAGCTCCTGGAAGGTCAGCACCGACACCGGCAGTACGGCAACCGTCGCCGCGAGACTGACACATACCGAAGAGACGACCGGGCGCAGCCACCTCCGTTTTGGATGGTCCCGGTCCAGCTTCAGGGCCTTTGTCAATTTGTCCTGTAGCCACGGATAGAACAGCAGCAGTCCGAGCGTGGCGGCAAACGAGAGCTGGAGCCCCACATCCAGCACCGCATACGGGTTCGGCACCACAATGCACAGCACCGACATGCCCAGGGAATTCAGGCTGTCCGCCTCCCGGCCGACGGCCAGCGCGAGCAGCAGGATCAGGTTCATCACGCCCGCTCGGATCACGGACGGCTGGAATCCGGTGATTGCCATAAAGAGCAGCACCACCGGCATGGCACAGAGTGCCGCCCACCGCCGGCGTACCCGGAGCATTTGCAGCAGTCCCAGCGCGCCCATCGCCACCATCGAGATATGCAGTCCAGATACCGCCATCAGATGAGACACGCCCGACCGGCGGAAGGCAGTCTCCACCGCTTCCGACAGATCCTGCTTGAAGCCGAACCCGACACTGTCCGTCAGCGCGGCGGGATCCCCGTCCAGAAACTCGAGCGGGACGGAATAGACATACGACCGCATGGCGTCGAGCGCCATCCGCCAAAACGGCGGATCGGCAGCCCGCACATGGATCTCCAAATCCGGCATATACCCCTCCGGAAAGGCATTGAGATACACCCCGTCCGCCTTGGACGAATTACTGAGCGTCAGCTCCTGTCCCGCCGCCCCCCGCACGGACAGCGACAGTGTGCCGGAGAACACGTCATACGGCTCGAGCGCGAACTCCTCATTGGAGATCCAGAGGTTCAGCCGGGTGCCCTGCGGCAGATCGCCCGACCGGACCTCGATCCGGTAACAGCGGGCGGAGGAATCCGTCGCCTCTTCCGACAGCACCTCGGCCTCCACCGTCACCACCTGGCCGTCCTGTTCGGCTGCCGGGAGATAGGACAGCGTCTCCTTGACCGCAAACAGGGAAAAAGCGGCCGTCGCCGACAGCAACGCCGCTATCACCGATATGTATTTCCGAAACGCCGAACGGCACAGGGCAAAAAAGGCGCAAAGCGCACAGCCGATAGCGAGCGCTACAGCCACGTTCTGCCCCGCCAGGCAGGCCACCGCCAGCGCGGCAAAATAGGAAAGTCCCACCACGAACAGCGGGCGTTTCATGCGGATCCCCTGCCCCTCCGTCAGTGTTTCCCTCAGTCAAAAAAC
>DXWE01000195.1 GCA_019417045.1 Oscillospiraceae bacterium | reverse complement strand
GGCGGGGGGTACCGCCTCCTCCGGGCGGCGTGCTGTCCCCCCTGCTGCGAAAACTGGAAGGATGGTTACCACGGGAGAGATAAGACTGCACACACACACGCTGCGGGACGCGATCCCGTCGCTGCGCGCGGGCGACCGGGTGCTGCTGTCGGGCACGGTGTACACCTCGCGCGACGCGGCGCACAAGCGGCTGTTCGCCCTGCTCCGGGAGGGTGCGCCGCTCCCCTATCCGCTGCGGGACAGCGTGATCTACTATTCCGGCGCGACCCCCGCCAAAGCGGGGCAGCCGATCGGCTCGTGCGGGCCGACCACCTCCGGGCGGATGGATCCCTATGCCCCGACGCTCTATGATCTCGGGCTCGCCGCGACCATCGGCAAGGGCGGCCGCTCGGAGGAGGTGCGTCAGGCGATCGCGCGCAACCGTGCGCTCTACCTCTGCGCGATCGGCGGTGCGGGCGCGCTCGCTGCGCGCTGCGTCTCCGCCTGCGAGGTCATCGCGTTTGAGGATCTCGGCTGCGAGGCGGTCAAACGGCTGTGTTTTCAGGAGTTCCCCCTCATTGTGGCGATCGACAGCCGCGGTGATTCGCTGTTCGCATAAGGCGGGCCTTCTGTGCATATAGTGACAACGTCTATACAATAAAGGAGTGCTGGAGAATGGCAGAACTGAAGTATGAAATCGTCAAAGAGTGCGGGGTGCTGTCCCAGTCCCCCTCCGGCTGGACCAAAGAGCTCAATCTCGTCAGCTGGAACGAGCGCGCCCCGAAATACGATATCCGCGAATGGGCCCCCGACCACACCAAGATGGGCAAGGGCTGCACCCTCTCCCCCGACGAGGTGATCCTGCTGCGCGACCTGCTCAACGACATGGATCTGTAATTCCGGGGGAGGGACCGTCCTTCCCCTTTTTTCTCAGGAGGAGCCGGCATGGACGCCTTTTTTGAATTTCTGAAATCCATCCTGATGGGGATCGTGCAGGGGATCACCGAGTGGCTCCCCATCAGCAGCACCGGGCACATGCTGCTGCTCGACCAGTTTATCCACATGGACGTGTCCGAAGCGTTCTTCAACGTGTTTAAGGTGGTCGTGCAGCTCGGATCCATCCTCGCGGTGGTGGTGCTCTATTTCCACAAGCTCAACCCCTTCTCCCCCCAAAAGACCGACGGGGAGAAAAAACAGACCCTGTCCCTGTGGGGCAAGGTGCTGATCGCCAGCATCCCGGCCGGCATCGTCGGGCTGCTGCTCGACGACTGGATCGACGGGATCTCCACCGGCACGGTGGGCGCGATCGTCATCGCGGCCGCGCTGATCATCTACGGCGTGCTGTTCATCGTGATGGAGAGCCGGCACAGGCAGCCGCAAATCCAGTCGTTTCAGGACATGCGCTTTCGCACCGCGCTCCTGATCGGGGTGTTCCAGATGCTCGCGCTGATCCCGGGCACCTCCCGGTCGGGTTCCACCATCCTCGGGGCGGTGTTCCTCGGCTGTTCCCGGCCGGTCGCGGCGGAGTTCTCCTTCTTTATGGCGATCCCGGTCATGGTGGGGGCGAGCGGCTGGAAGCTGCTGAAGGCCTTTCAGGAGGGGATCTCGTTTACCACGCTCGAGTGGGGGCTGCTCGCCGTCGGGTTTCTGGTGGCGTTCCTCGTCTCGCTGGCGGTCATCAAGTTCCTTATGGCGTTTATCCAAAAGCATGATTTCAAGGTGTTCGGCTATTACCGGATCGTGCTCGGCGCGCTCGTGCTGCTCTATTTCCTCGTGATCGCGCCCGCGCTCGCTTAAAAGCACCGGCCGCACAGGGCCATCCTGTGCGGCCGATTTTTACACAAAAGGGGTGTTCCACATGCGCAGCGAACAGGAGATGAGAGACCTGCTGCTCGGGGTGGCAAGGCGGGACGAACGCGTGCGCGCCGTGCTGCTCGGCGGGTCGCGCAACAACCCGCACGTCCCCAAGGACATCTTCCAGGACTACGACATCGTCTATGTGGTGGACGATATCGCCCCCTTCCGGGCGAACCCGCAGTGGATCGACGTGTTCGGCCGGCGGCTGTACCAGCAGCTGCCCGAAGAGATCGATCTGACACGTGGGTGGCCGGCCTGCGACCCGGAGAGCTGTTACGGCTACCTGATGCAGTTCGACGACGGCAACCGGGTGGATCTGCGGCTGATGACCCTGCCCCGCTGCCTGCGGGAGCTCCGGGAGGACAGCCTGTACAGCGTGCTGCTCGACAAGGAGGGCGTGCTCCCCGCCCTCCCGCCGCCGACCGATGAGCCCTTTTGGGTGAAGCGGCCCGCCGCCGCGGAATTTGCCGGCTGCTGCAACGAGTTCTGGTGGGTGCTAAACAACGTCGCCAAGGGCCTGTGGCGGCGGGAACTGCCCTATGCGCTCGACATGCTCAACCTCGTCGTCCGGCCGGAGCTGGTGACCATGCTCTCGTGGTATGTCGGGTGCGAGACCGGGGTTCGGGGCAGCGTCGGCAAATGCGGCAAATACCTCGAAAAGCTCCTGCCGGACGAGCTGTGGCAGGGGTACCTGCGCACCTTCGCGCCGGCAGAGACGAAGGCGCTGTGGGAGGCGACCGAGGAGATGTGCGCGCTGTTCGACCGGGTGGCGCGGCAGGTGGCGGCGGCGCTCGGGTTCCCCTATGA
>DXWE01000194.1:914-2650 GCA_019417045.1 Oscillospiraceae bacterium | reverse complement strand
CAGATGAGAAGGTGCGTGGGATCGTCGTCGGCATCGCGCCGAACGAGGTGCAGGTCGAAGTGGTCGGCCGCAAGCAGGCGGGGTATATCCCGGCGAACGAGCTGTCCGCCGATCCGAACGTCAACCCGGCGGATGTCGTCAAGGTGGGGGACGAGCTGGAGCTCCTCATCATGCGCACGAACGACCAGGAAGGCACCATCATGCTCTCCAAAAAGCGGGTGGATGCGGTCAAGGGCTGGGATACGGTTGTCGCGGCGAGCGAGAGCGGCGAGATCCTGGACGGCGTTGTCACCGACGTCATCAAGGGCGGCCTGCTCGCGGTGACCCACGGCGTGCGGGTGTTCATCCCGGCGTCCCAGGCGTCTGCCACGCGCATGGAGGATCTGAGCCCGCTGCTCAAGACCAATGTGCGGTTCCGCATCATCGAGGTCAACCAGAGCCGCCGCCGTGCGGTGGGTTCCATCCGGGCCGTGGCGCGTGAGGAACGTAAGGAGAAGGAAGCGGCGTTCTGGGCGCAGGCGGAGATCGGCCAGAAATACACCGGCGTGGTCAAGTCGATGACCTCCTATGGCGCGTTTGTGGATCTCGGCGGGGTGGACGGCATGATCCACATCTCCGAGCTCTCCTGGAGCCGGATCAAGCATCCGTCTGAGGTCGTGTCCATCGGCCAGACGGTGGAGGTGTACATCAAGGATCTCGACCGCGAGAAGAAAAAGATCTCGCTCGGCTACCGCAAGGCGGAGGACAACCCGTGGGAGATCTTCAAGGAGAAGTATCCGATTGGCTCGGTGGTGACCGCCAAGATCGTCGGCATGACCACTTTCGGTGCGTTTGCCCAGATCCTGCCGGGGGTGGATGGGCTCATCCACATCTCCCAGATCGCGAACCGCCGGATCGAAAAGCCGCAGGATGAACTGAAGATGGGCCAGGAAGTCACGGTGAAGATCACCAATGTGGACTATGACAAAAAGCGGATCAGCCTGTCGATCCGCGCGCTGCTCGAGCCGGAGACGGCGGCCGAAGGCGAGGATGTGAGCGTCGCGGTGGCGGCGCCGGCGGAGGAGACCGCCCCGGCGTCTGAGGTTCCCGCGGAGGAGCCGGCTGCCGAAACGGCCGCCGAGGCTCCGGCGGAAGAGCCGGCTGCCGAAACGGCCGCCGAGGCTCCCGCGGAGGAAGCGCCGGCCCAGCCCACAGAGGAATAAGCCCGTTTTGCGAGACGCTTTTTGGCAAAATTCCTGCCGAAAAGCGTCTCGTTTTGTCAAAGCAGGGGAGGGGCCGAGCGCTGTCCTATAAGACCTCGCCCTTCGCAGCAAAGAAAATGTCGAGCCTGCCGCACCGACCGCTTGTTCGTTGAGTAGAATGGGCGTGGAGGTGATGCGCCGTGCGCCGCAGACAGATGGGAAAGCGACGGCTGAACTGGCGCGCCCGGCTGTGTATCGTGATGGTGCTGCTCGCGGGCGGGCTGTTGCTGTTGGATTATATGCTCTACCCCTATGTGCAGGCCTATGGTGTGCACCAGGCGCAGACGCTGGCCGCGCAGACGATCAGCCGCGCGGTGGAGCGGGTGCTGACCGGCGAGGGGACGGAGTATGCCGAACTCGTACACGTCAACCGGGACGAGGCGGGGGCCATCACCGGGCTCAGTTCGGACGCGGTGAAGATGAACCTGCTCAAATCCGACGTCATCAACGCCGTGCTGGCGGAATTTGAATCCCAGGACGTCGGCCAATTTGAGG
>DXWE01000194.1:0-904 GCA_019417045.1 Oscillospiraceae bacterium | reverse complement strand
AGCCTGTTCGGCGGCCGGGGACCGAAGGTGCACTTCCGGGTCGCGCTCGACGGGACGGTGGACGCCGAGCTGTCCAGTACCTTTACCTCTGCCGGGATCAACCAGACCTATCACCAGATCAACCTGACGATCCAGCTGAACGTCCTGCTCTCCACGACCGGGCACCGGGAAACTGTGGAGGTGCAGAACACGATGGTGGTCGCGCAGACGGTGCTGATCGGCACGGTGCCGGACACGTACCTGGACTGGAATAAAAACGGATAAGGAGTCACAGATCATGGCCTATCAAACGGTGATATTCGATTTGGACGGCACGCTGCTCAATACGCTCGAGGACCTGACCGACAGCGTCAACTACGCGCTCAAAACCTGTGGGTATCCCCCGCGCACGATCGAGGAGGTGCGTGCGTTTGTCGGCAACGGTGTGGGGCTGCTGGTGGAGCGCAGCGTGCCGGCGGGGACGGCCGCCGGGGAGACCGAGCGGTGCCTCTCGGTGTTTAAGGAGCACTATGCGCGCAACATGCGCAATAAGACGCGCCCGTATGACGGCATCCTGCCGCTGCTGCGGGAGCTGCGGGAGAGCGGGCGGAAGCTCGCGATCGTCTCCAACAAGTTCGACGCGGCGGTCAAGGAGCTGCGGGACGACCTGTTTGCGGCGGAGATCCCGGTGGCGATCGGCGAGTCGGCGACCGTGCGCCGCAAGCCCGCGCCGGACACGGTGTGGGAGGCGCTGCGGGAGCTGGGAGCCGAAAAGGAGAGCGCAGTCTATGTGGGGGATTCCGACGTGGATGTGCAGACCGCGCACAATGCCGGGCTGCCGTGTATCGGGGTGACATGGGGGTTCCGCGGGCGGGAGGTGCTGCAATCGGCGGGCGCCGACCGGATCGTCGACACGCCGCAGGAG
>DXWE01000193.1 GCA_019417045.1 Oscillospiraceae bacterium | reverse complement strand
GTCCGTGGCCGCGCAGCAGCGCCACCCGTGCAAACGCCCCCGTCAACAGCAGCGGGGCGACCGCCGGCCGGCCGAGCAGCGACGGCATGTCCCGGCCGTGGCAGCTCGCCACCACCGCCACCCCGCTTTGCAGGCTGCTTCTCACCGCCTGTGTCTCCCGGTCGTCCCCGAGCTCGTCGAATACCACCACCTCGGGCGCGAGGCACCGCACCGCCTGCAGCACCCCCTGTGCCTTGGGACAGCCGGTCAGCACATCGCAGTCCGGCAGCGACCGCCGCAGGGAGAGTTCCCCCCGCTCGTCCACCACCGCGACGCGCCGCCGCGGCCCGTATTCCCCGGCGGAGAGCGCGCGGGCGATATCGCGCAGCAGGCTCGTTTTTCCGCTGCCCGGTTCCCCGCACAGCAGCACGTTTTGCAGCTCCCCGCCGGCAAACAGCCGCGGTACCAGCTCGCCGGCACAGCCCTCGTGGATCCGCGCCACCCGCAGGCATAAAGAGGTGATCTCCCGCATGGAGATGCACACGCCGTTCTCCATCACGGCCGTTCCGCCGATCCCGGCGCGGCACCCGTTTGCCGCGGTGACAAATCCCTGTCGGATCTCCTCCTGGTGGGTGTGGATCGAATAGCCGCACAGCCGTAAAAAGCAGTCCTCCAGCTGTTCCGGCAGGCAGCAGAGCAGGTCCGGCCGCCGGGTGGCCGTCGGCTCTCCGGCTCTGGTCACCCACCATTCTCCGGACGGCGCGGACAGCACGACCGGCGACTGCCGCCGCAGCCGGATCTCCTGCACCGTCTCCTGAAACGCCGCCGGCACCCGTTCGAGCGGACCGCGAATCCCCGGCGGCAGATTCTCCGCCGCCTGTTCCCAAGGTTCCATGCCTGTCCTCACCTCAAGGCATATATATGACCGGTCCCCGCCGGATAGAACAAGCCCTCTCCAACCGGCCCGAACCCGCTGGCGGCAGGATTGGTTTTCCGTTTCGGCAGCTCTGTATAAAATCAAACCCTTCCGGCCATTCTAAGCGGTGTGAGGAGGGATTTCCCATGTTAGTGACCGCCATCCGCACCGTCATCATCTACATAGGCCTCATTGTGGCTATGCGGGTGATGGGCAAACGCCAACTCGGGGACCTGCAGCCCATCGAGCTGGTCATCACGCTGATTATCTCGGATCTGGCCGCGGTACCGATGCAGGAGACCGGGATTCCTCTGCTCAGCGGCCTGATCCCGATCCTCCTGCTCGTCGCGCTCGAGATCCTCCTCTCCGCCGGCATGCTCAAAAGCAGCGCGTTCTCCCGGCTGGTCACCGGCACGCCGCTCGTGGTCATCTCCCACGGGAAGATCCAGCAGAAGGCCCTCAAGCGCATGCGGATGACGGTGGAGGATCTGATGGAAAACCTGCGGGGGCAGAACGTGTTCGACCTGTCGGATGTGGAGACCGCCATTGCCGAGACCAACGGTAAAATCAGCGTCTATCTCACCCCCGCCAGCCAGCCCGCCACCTGCGGCGACATGAAGGTCTCCAAAAAGGACAGGGGGATCCCCCTGGTCATCCTCTCGGACGGCAAGCCCTGCGACTGGGCCATGGAGCTGTGCGGCTGGGATCAGGAGAAGCTCGATCAGGTGATCGCGAAAAGCGGGTATGCCCGCGGGCAGATCTTCCTGATTACCGCCAACAAGCAGGGGCAATATACCATCGTGTTAAAGGAGGAGACGGCGTGAAACGGGTGATTGTGGCACTTGTTCTGCTGTTTGTGGTTGCGGGGCTGTGTACCGGCACCATCTGGATTCAAAAAGAGCAGTCGGGGTATCTGATCGACCGGCTGGAGGAACTGGAGCAGAATTTCGATGAGGAGCATCCGGAGAACAGCCTGGAGGATGCGCGGCGGTTTGTGCAGGAATTTGAGGAGCGCACCAAGCTCTATCCCGCGTTTGTGCGCCACAGCGATCTGACCCGCATTGAAGAGGATATCCTCTCCCTGCCGGTCCTGCTCGAGAGCGGGGAGCCTGCCGATTTCCCGACCACCGCCGCCCGCTGCCGCGCCCGGCTGGAGATCCTCTATCGGCTGGAGCTGCCCTCGCTGGAAAATATTTTTTAGAAATTTTGGAAAATCCCGCAGGAATCCTCTTGACAACTGCGGAGAGATCGTGTATACTAGGCAAGCAATTTCGTTTTGCACTTATATGCACCATTAGCTCAGTTGGTAGAGCACCTGACTCTTAATCAGGGTGTCCACGGTTCGAGTCCGTGATGGTGTACCATGTACGGCCCGTTGGTCAAGTGGCCTAAGACTCCGGCCTCTCACGCCGGCAACACGAGTTCGAATCTCGTACGGGTCACCAATAGTCGGTGTCGATGGCGGTGAGGGTACACCCGTTCCCATCCCGAACACGGCAGTTAAGCTCACTTGCGCCGAAAATACTTGGCTGGCGACGGCCCGGGAAGATAGGTAGACGCCGACTTTATATCCGCCTCCTTAGCTCAGTCGGTAGAGCATGCGGCTGTTAACCGCAGGGTCGTTGGTTCGAGTCCAACAGGTGGCGCCAAAACGCGGCTTGCCGCCAAGTTGTTTGACGGCAAGCCACGTTCTTTCCGAACGTAACGTGTGACGGCTTATGGGCCTTTAGCTCAGTTGGTTAGAGCAGCCGGCTCATAACCGGCCGGTCCAC
>DXWE01000192.1 GCA_019417045.1 Oscillospiraceae bacterium | reverse complement strand
CCGGGCCGGGGCTTGGGCCAGCGCTCGGGTTGGCGACGGAGCGGGAGCCTGAGTCGGCGCCCGTGCCGGCGTTCGCATGAGTACCCGGGCCGGCGGCGCGGCGGGCGGTGCATACGGCGGCGCCCGGGGGGATCCCGGAGAATGAAAGGAGAGACGGTCCATGTTAGGCAATTTTACGTACTGCAACCCCACCAAGCTCTATTTCGGCGAGAAGGCGCTGGACGGTCTGCGCGCCGAGCTGCCGAAATACGGCGACAATGTCGTGCTGATCTACGGCGGCGGCTCTATCAAGAAAAACGGCATTTACGAAGCGGTGACGCACATCCTGCGGGAGAGCGGCAAGAAGGTGGCCGAGATCGCGGGCGTCATGCCCAACCCCACGGTGGATAAGCTCTACGAGGGCGTGGAGATCGCCCGCAGCCACCGGGCGGATTTCCTGCTGGCGGTGGGCGGCGGCTCGGTGTGCGACTACTCCAAGGCGCTCTCGGTCTCGGTGCACTGCGAAGAGGACCCGTGGGAGAAATACTACCAGCGCTTTGAGGAGCCGACCTGCGAGACCCTGCCGGTGGGCTGCGTGCTGACCATGGTGGGAACCGGGTCCGAGATGAACGCCGGGGCGGTCATCACCAACCCGCACACCAGGCAGAAGATCGGCCACGTGTTCGCGGATGAGAAGATCATGCCGCGATTCGCCATCCTCAACCCGCAATACACCCTGACCCTGCCCCACTACCAGATGGTGGCCGGGATCTATGACATCTTCAACCATATCTGCGAGCAGTATTTCTCGGGCGAGGACGACAACGTGAGCGACTATCTCAGCGAGGGGCTGATGCGCTCGGTGGTCCACGCCAGCCGGATCGCCAACCGCGACCCGCAGAATTACGAGGCCCGCAGCAACCTGATGTGGGCGGCCACCTGGGCGCTGAATACCCTGATCTCCCGCGGCAAGTCCACCGACTGGATGGTGCACATGCTCGGGCAGTCGGTCGGTGCTTTCACCAACGCCACCCACGGCATGACGCTGGCGGCGGTCTCCCTGCCCTATTACCGGCATATCCTGCCCTATGGGGTGCAGAAATTCAAGCGGTTCGCCCAAAACGTGTGGGGGATTGACCCGGCCGGCAAATCCGACGAGCAGGCAGCAGCAGAGGGGCTCGCCGCCATGGAGAGCTGGATGAGGGAACTCGGCCTGGCGGAGAATATCTCCGAGCTGGGAGCGACGCCGGAGATGATCGACGGCATCGCCGACGGGGTGCTCGTGATGACCGGCGGCTACAAGGTGCTGGACCGGGAGGAAATCGTGGAGATTTTGAAGGAGAGTTTGCAATGAAACACGTGTTGATCGCCTATTTTTCCGCCAGCGGCGTGACCGCCAAAGCGGCGCAGGAGATGGCGAAGGCCACCGGGGCGGCGCTCTATGAGATCGTCCCCGCCGAGCCGTACACCGCCGCCGACCTGGACTGGAGGGACGCCGGGAGCCGCAGCACGCGCGAGATGAGAGACCCCGCCTGCCGCCCCGCCATCGCGCCGCCGGCGGCGGATCTCGCACAGTACGACACCGTGCTGATCGGGTTCCCGATCTGGTGGTATGTGGAGCCGCGCATCGTGGACACCTTTCTGGAGAGCCATGATTTTACCGGCAAGACGGTGATCCCCTTTGCCACCTCCGGCGGCAGCGGGATGGACAGGGCGGAGAAGAGCCTGCACGAGCGCTGCGCCTCGGCCCGCTGGGAAAAGGGCGGGCTGGTCAACGGCCCCGGCGCGGCGGACTGGGTCAGGCGCGCGCTGCATCTGTGAGGAAAAGAGGGGTCTGCCATGCCGAAGGGTTCACAAGAGCTGACCAACGCCAGAAGAGAGGAGATTGTCAACGCGTGCGCCTCCCTCTATGAGACCCGGGGATTCCGGGAGATCACCATGCGGGATATCGGGGAACAGACCTCCTTCACCCGCACCTCCCTCTACAACTACTTCCACACCAAAGAGGAGATCTTCCTCGCCCTGCTCCAGCGGGAGCACGAGGCGTGGATCGCGGATCTGGAGGAGCTGGAGCTGGAGCGGGACTGCGGGACGTCGTCCGCCGCCGCGTTTGCAAACGCGCTCGCCCGCACGCTCGAAAAGCGCGGCTGTATGCTCAAGCTGATGTCCATGAACCTGTATGAGATGGAGGCGGGCAGCCGCCTTGCAAACCTCGTGGCCTTCAAACAGGTGTACGCCAACGCGCTGCGGGCGATGACCCGCTGCCTTGAGCGGGCGTTCCCCCGCCTGACGCCGGACGGGATCCGGGACTTCCTCTATGCCTTTTTCCCGTTCCTGTTCGGGGTCTATCCCTATACCTCCCACACCGAAAAGCAACGGCAGGCGATGGAGCAGGCCCGGGTGCCGTTTGTCCACTATTCGGTGTTCGAGATCGTGCGGGCGTTTGTCCTGCGGCAGCTGCAGGGCGTTTTGACATCGGAAAAGAAATAAAAACGGAGGGATCTTTATGAAAAGAGCGTTTGCGATTCTCCTGGCCTGTCTTCTGACGGCGGCTCTGGGCGGGTGCCGGAATTCGGGCGGCGTGCCGGGCGGGTCCGGCGCGCCTTCAGCCTCGACGACGGGGACGACGGCGCCGGGTACGTCCGAACAGACGCCGACAGAAGTGCCGGCGGGATCATCGACGGAATCGCCGGTGGAATCGGCGGGGAGCGGACGGGTGCTGGTG
>DXWE01000191.1:1285-2741 GCA_019417045.1 Oscillospiraceae bacterium | reverse complement strand
GGAGCCTTCGATCGCGAGAGGAGAATCCCCGACAAAGGGAAGCAGGAACCCGCTATTAGCGGGGGCGTTTCTGCTGGTGAGCCGGAGGAGATGAGAAATGAGCTTAGACTGTGGTGCAAAAGGCTTTCTTTTCCTGTGGACTTGAAATTTAGGCCATATTGGATTATGATATCCGTATACGTAAATACTATCTTCACAAATTCACCGCTGTTTCAGCGAAGAAGGAGGTCTGTTTTATGGCGTTGGCCATTACAAACGAGACATTTGAGGCGGAAGTGCTGCGATCGGAGATACCGGTCCTGGTGGATTTCTGGGCGGCGTGGTGCGGCCCCTGCCGCATGCTCGCCCCGGTGGTGGACGAGGTGGCGAAAGAGGTGAGCGGCAGGGTCAAGGTGGTCAAGATCAACGTGGACGAACAGCCCGAGCTCGCCTCACAGTACGGGATCATGAGTATCCCGACGCTCTGCCTGTTCCAAAACGGCAAGGTCGTCACCCAGTCGGTCGGTGTGATCTCCAAGCAGCAGATCCTCGACATGATCGGCGCCGTATGAGCGGGCGGGTATATGATGTCGCCATCATCGGGGCCGGCGGGCCTGTCGGCGGCGGTATACGCCGGCAGGGCCCGCCTGCATACCCTTGTGATCGAACAGTTCCCGATGAGCGGCGGCCAGGTGATCAACACGGTGGATGTGGACAACTATCTCGGGCTCAAGGGGATCGAGGGGTTCGAGATGGCCATGAAGTTCCGCGAGCACGCGGACAGTTTCGGCGCCGAATTCGTCACCGCGAGCGTGCGGTCGCTGCGGGCCGAGGAGCCGGTCAAGACGATCGTGTGCGCCGAGGGTGAGTACCAGGCGCGCACGGTGATTCTCGCGACGGGTGCCACCCATAGAAAGCTCGGGGTGCCCGGAGAAGAGGAGCTGGCCGCGAAGGGAGTCAGCTACTGTGCCACCTGTGACGGAGCATTTTTCCGCGGTAAAACGGTGGCGGTGGTCGGCGGCGGTGATGTGGCGGTGGAGGATGCGCTCTATCTTGCCAAGCTGTGCGATAAGGTGTATGTCATCCACCGGCGGGACACGCTGCGCGCCAACAAGGCCGAACAGGAGGCACTGTTCGCGCTGTCGAACATAGAGATGGTGTGGAACACCGAGGTGGTGTCGATCGAAGGAAGCGGACAGGTGGAGGGCGCCCGTGTGCGCAACAACCACACCGGGGAGGTGTCGCTGCTGCCGCTCGACGGCGTGTTTATCGCGGTGGGGATCACCCCGAACAGCGAGCCATTCCGGGGCGTGGTCGAGATGGACAAAGGCGGATTTATCATTGCCGGAGAAGAGGGGGTCACCTCCGCGCCGGGCGTGTTCGCCGCCGGTGACATCCGCACCAAGGCGCTGCGGCAGATCGTCACGGCGGTGGCGGACGGCGCCAATGCCGTCTATGCGGCGGAGGGGTATCTGAG
>DXWE01000191.1:0-1275 GCA_019417045.1 Oscillospiraceae bacterium | reverse complement strand
GCGTTTGACAAGAGGAAAAATTTGCGGTATAGTATCCCTGTGAGTGGGCTGAACAGTCGCGTAAAAATTGCCCTGCAATTTTTATGAGGAAAGTCCGAGCATCACAGGGCGGGATAACGGCTAACGGCCGCCGGGGGTGACCCCAGGGAAAGTGCAACAGAGAGATACCGCCGGGCTCATGCCCGGTAAGGGTGGAAAGGCGAGGTAAGAGCTCACCGGCGCACAGGAGACTGTGCGGCCCTGCAAACCCTATCCGATGCAACGCCGACGGGAGCGACACATTGGCCCGATGTGCTCCGACGGGCGGCTAGAGCTGTCTGGCAACAGGCAGTCGAGATAGATGACTGTTCTCGACAGAACTCGGCTTACAGGCCCGCTCATACCAAAACCGGCCGGGAAGTCCCGGCGGGGACGGATGATTTTCAGGCGCTTTCGCACCCGCGAGGGCGCCTGTTTCCTTGAAGAGGGGGGAAACGCGAAGTGGAATCCTTCAACCGGCTGATTCCCGCTTCTGTGCGGCAGGCGCTGTCTGCGCGGGGGCTGGATCTCGACGGTATGCAGGGCGCGGCGGTGGCGGACATGTCGAATGAGGGCGAGCTGCGGCATGTGTATCTGCTGCTGGATCAAAAGGCGCTGCACCTGGCGGTCGCCGACCGCTCGGGCGAGATGGGCTATGCCGGCCGGATCCCGTTCCCGGGCCGGGAGCGGGAGGGGGGGCGGGAACTGTACAGCTACGCGCTCGACCGGCTGGAGCACCCCCAGATCCTGGGCCAGGTGGTCGGCGGGCTGTTCACGGTGGAGCTGGACGGGGAGGAGACCTGGCTGTGCCGGTTCTCGAGCTTTCAAATGCGCCCGATGCAGGACTTCTGCCGGCAGCTGGAGGCGGCAATCCGCGGTGAAACCTATGTGCCGAAAGAGCGGCCGGAGGACGCGTTTTGCCCGAAATGTGGGTCGCCCTATCCGGAAAAAGGGCGTGCGGTCTGCCCGAAATGCATGGAAAAACGGACGGTATTCCGCCGGATCCTGGGATATTTTAAGGAGTATAAGCTCCAGGTGGCCGTGCTGCTGATCTGTATCACGATCTCCGGGCTCCTCAACGCGATATTGCCCTATCTGACCGGATCGGCGCTGTACGACTCGGTGCTCGGACGGGACGAGGAGCTCGCCGCTTCTCTCGGTATGGCGGGCAACTTCGGGCTGATGCTCCTCTCGCTTGTGCTGCTCACCCTGTTGACCAAGGTGCTGCAGCAGGTGGTGGGCGTGATCCAGGGGCGG
>DXWE01000190.1 GCA_019417045.1 Oscillospiraceae bacterium | reverse complement strand
GGTCTGCCCGGTCTCCTCGTCCGTGTAGGTCTTGAAGGTCGGGTCCTCCTCGGCCAGTTTCGAGAGCGCGATGCCCATCTTCTCCTGGCCGGCCTTGGTCTTCGGCTCGATCGCGACGCGGATGACGGGTTCCGGGAACTCCATCGACTCGAGGATCACGGGGTGCTTCTCGTCGCACAGGGTGTCGCCGGTCGTGACGCTCTTGAGGCCCACGGCGGCGGCGATGTCGCCGGCATACACCGTCTCGATGTCCTGCCGGTGGTTGCTGTGCATCTGCAAAATGCGGCCCATGCGCTCGTTGTTGTCCTTGTTCGCGTTGTACACGGTGGTGCCCGCGTTGAGAGTGCCGGAGTACACGCGGAAGAAGCACAGCTTGCCGACGAACGGGTCGGTCGCGATCTTGAACGCGAGCGCGGCAAACGGCTCGGTGTCGGACGAGTGCCGCTCGACCTCCTCCCCGGTCTCGGGGTCGGTGCCCTTGATGGAGGGCACGTCGGTCGGGGCGGGCATGTAGTCGACGATCGCGTCGAGGAGCTTCTGCACGCCCTTGTTGCGGTAGGAGGTGCCGCAGGTCACCGGCACCATTTCATTGGCGATGGTGGCCTTGCGGATGCACTTCTTGATCTCGTCGATGGTCAGCTCCTCGCCGGCGAAATACTTCTCCATGAGCGCGTCGTCCTGCTCGGCCACCGCCTCGAGGAGCTCTTCGTGGTACTTCGCGGCGGTCTCCGCCATGTCGGCGGGGATCTCCTCCACGCGGATGTCCTTGCCGAGGTCGTCATAATAGACGTAGGCCTTCATCTCCACGAGGTCGATGATCCCCTTGAAGGTGTCCTCCGACCCGATGGGCAGCTGGATCGGGACGGCGTTGCATTTCAGCCGCTCCTTCATCATGTGCACGACGCGGTAGAAGTCGGCGCCCATGATGTCCATCTTGTTGACATAGGCCATGCGGGGCACGCGGTAGTTGTCCGCCTGGCGCCACACGGTCTCGGACTGGGGCTCGACGCCGCCCTTGGCGCAGAACACCGTGACCGAGCCGTCCAGCACGCGCAGCGAGCGCTCCACCTCAACGGTGAAGTCCACGTGGCCGGGGGTGTCGATGATGTTGATGCGGTGCTTTTTCCAGAAACAGGTGGTCGCAGCCGAGGTGATCGTGATGCCGCGCTCCTGCTCCTGCGCCATCCAGTCCATGGTCGCGCCGCCGTCGTGCGTCTCCCCCATCTTGTGGTTGATACCTGTATAGAACAGGATCCGCTCGGTGGTGGTCGTCTTGCCGGCGTCGATATGGGCCATGATACCGATGTTGCGGGTAAGTTCCAGTGGTACTTGCCTTGCCATAGTTTTCTCCCTAACCTTTCTGGTCCGGTAAGCGTGAGCTTACCATCTGAAGTGCGAAAACGCCTTGTTGGCCTCGGCCATCTTGTGGGTGTCTTCGCGCTTCTTCGCCGCGCCGCCGTTGCCGGCCAGCGCGTCGAGGATCTCGCCCGCGAGGCGCTCCTTCATGGTGCGCTCGGAGCGGGACCGGGAATAGCTGGTCAGCCAGCGCAGACCGAGGGTGACGCGCCGGTCGGGGCGCACCTCGATCGGGACCTGGTAGGTGGCGCCGCCGACACGGCGGGCCTTGACCTCCAGCACGGGCATGATGTTCTCCATGCTCTTCTCAAAGACCTCCAGCGGGTCCTTGCCGGTCTTCTCGCGAATGATGTCAAAGGCGTCGTAGACGATCTTCTGCGCCACGCCCCGTTTGCCGTCCAGCATGATGTTGTTGATGAGCCGGGTCACCAGCTTGGAATTGTACACCGGATCCGCCAGCACATCGCGTTTCGGAATAGAACCTCTTCTCGGCATTCTACTTCCCTCCTTCATAAAAATGAGTTCACAGGTACTCGAAAGTGGACAGACTTCCGCAGGCCTAATCCAGAGGCTCGATTCCGGGACAACCGGGTGCTGCCGGGTTCCCGGAAGGGGGAGCCCTCCCCCACCGGGCACACGGTAGCGGCCGCCTGCCAAAAACAGGCAGCGCCTTTTAGTATATCCCGTATATCAGCCGCTATGAAATAGCCGCAAAACTTTTCCGTCTTACTTTTTCGCAGCGCCGGCCTTCGGGCGCTTCGCGCCGTACTTCGACCGGGCCTGCATGCGCTTCGCCACACCCTGGGTATCCAGCGTGCCGCGGATGATGTGGTACCGGACGCCAGGCAGGTCTTTCACACGCCCGCCGCGCAGCAGCACGACGCTGTGTTCCTGCAGGTTGTGGCCTTCGCCGGGGATATAGGACGTGACCTCGATGCCGTTGGACAGGCGCACACGGGCGACCTTCCGCAGAGCGGAGTTCGGCTTTTTCGGGGTGGACGTCTTGACCGCGGTGCACACGCCGCGCTTCTGGGGGGAATTCTGGTCGATGGCCTCGCGTTTTTTCGAGTTCCAGCCCCTGAGCAGAGCGGGCGCCTTCGCCTTTTTCTCCTGGACTTCCCGGCCCTTCCGGACCAATTGGTTAAACGTTGGCAATTCCTTACACCTCCTCGTCGGATTTTGGGATGTTCTCTATACCAGACGGCGGGAAACCCGCCGATATGGCCCAAAAAGATCACAATTTGGTATTCTACCATGGGCAGGCGCGGTTTGTCAATAGGGAACCTGCCGGGTGCGCGAACAGAACCCGGGTGCGCCGCGGTGACGCCGCCGCTCTGCCCGTGACAGCACCTTTTGATCAGGGGGAGCTGCCGGGTGCGCGGCAGCTCCCCCT
>DXWE01000019.1:10023-21677 GCA_019417045.1 Oscillospiraceae bacterium | reverse complement strand
CAGCCCCTCTCCCATCGGCTATACCAGTATTAGAACATATGTTCTAATACTGGTAAGGGAGTTTGGAAATGGAGGAGTATACCGGCGTCTTACAGACTGTTTTGGAGCAGACAGGTACAGAGATTTCCACCGCGATCGCCTGGTTTTATCTGAACTTTTTGTCCCAGCCGAGCGATCAGAGCGTGGCCGCCCGGGTCAATACCATTGTGTACCGCAAAGAGAGGGGGCTGCTCTCCCCTCCACCGGGCAGCCGGGAGGAACAGGTGCTTTCTAAAGGCCACGTGACCAAAAAAGATTTGCTGGCGGCGCAACTCTATGATATAGTAGAGACATACGCCAACCGGCTGCGCATGCGCGACGGGCCGGCGGCCACGCGGCAGGCGCTGGACCGGCAAATCGACCTGTTTGTGGAGGAGACCACACAGGATCTTTCCAACGACTTGCAGCTGTATTTTCGGCGGGGTGTCAGCGCGCAGGAAATGGCCCGCCAGCTGCAACTGGCTTTTGAGACACAGGCGCAGCGACTGAACACCGAGGTGCTTCGCCGGTACGAGCAGGCGGGCTGGTATCAGATGCTGGAGGAGCTCTCCTCCTCTCCGGACGACACCTTCACCTATCTGGCGAACCCCTCCCAGAGCACTTGCAGCCAGTGCGGCCGTCTGCATGAGCAGACCTTCACGCTCCATGAGCTGGAAGAGCAGGATGTCCTGCCTCCGCGACACCCCCATTGCCGATGTCAGGTGGTGCCCTCGTGGTATGCAGCGATCTTGGAGGCACAAAAACAGGCCCTCGCGCAGGCACGACAGGAGGCGTCGGAGGAAGCGCATTGGTACGATGCGCTGCTGCGGATCCCGGAGGACGCCAAGGCGATGTGGGACAGCTTTGTGCGCTCCCAGCAGGAGCGGCTGTCCTCCGGTACGCTGGGTGGGATCCTCGACTGGCTGACGCTCGGGATCGTCAGCGGGTTTTGGGACGGGTTGCAGGAGCGCACCAACCGGATGCTGGAGGATCCCAGCCTGTATACCGTTGGCGACTGGCTGACGCTCGGGCTGGTCGGCCTCGGCGATCGGGCGCTGCATCCGAACGAACCGCTGTCCCTTGACCACTGGCTCTCGTCTCTCGGGTTTGCCTCCGCGCTGTACGGGATGTACGACACCGTGAATAAATCGGTGCAGCTGCGGGTGGAGGCAACGCGGAGCGCCCCGTCCTATCGGGCGGTCACTCTGGAAGATGTCTTTGAAGACGGTGTGGTAACGGTCGACGATCTGCGTGCAAACCCCCGGGTGTTTAGCGGCCAGTCGGTTGATGATATTGCCGCTGCGTTGGAAAAATCGGGATATGAGGTGACAATAAGCCCCTCTCCAAGAATTGGCTCAAATGCACAAATTATAAAAATACGCAATCCCGGAGGCGGCAAAAACATCACACAGGTACAGGTCTCCCCGGGCGGCGGGCGGCATGGGGGCCAACCCTATGTCAAAATCAGCACTAACGATCAGGGGATCATCAAAATCGTGGACGGGGTGCCGTCCGCATATCGAACCGATGGCCGGGAAACCGCCACGATACTGTTTTCAGGAGGAAACGAATCATGAATGTGCAGTTAGACGTGAACGCCCCCATTCTTCCATGGAAGGGATTGGGTAATATTCCTTTGTATACAACTATTAAGGAATTGAGACATTGGCTGGATGCCATGCGGGCAAAGAGCCTTCTTATCGGAAGATTTTGGATCCGATACGAAATCAAAGATGTGGTATATTTATTTTTTGATCTGACTAATGGAAAACTGTTTAAACTAGTGGCATTATCCGGATATAAAGGCAGTTTGTTTAACAAAATTTATGTCGGTCAGCCGGAGGAGGAAGCGCTACGCCTCGAACCCAGTTTTGAGTATGACGATTTTGAAGAGGTCTTTGTCAGCCCCAAAGGTGTTTTTTTGGAGACCGATCCCTGTACTCACACAGTCGACTGTATCTCAGTCTTTGTCAAAGAGTTGGAGACGGACGCCTTTGAACGTGGCGACTGGTAAAAACGAGGAAATGAATCATGAATGTACAATTGGACGTGAACGCCCCCATTCTTCCATGGAAGGGATTGGGCAATATTCCTTTGTATACGCATATTAAAGAACTAAGCGATTGGCTGGAACAAGAAAGAGCCTCCACGTTTATATATGGAAGGTTTTTTGTAAGATACGAAATAAAAGCGGGGTTGTACTTGTATTTTAATTTGTTGAATGGCAAACTGTTTAAATTGGCCGCTATTTCCGGCTATAAAGGCCGGCTGTTCGATCAGATCTACATTGGTCAGCCAATTGACGAGGTTCTGCGCCTCGAACCCAGTTTTGAATACGAAGATTTTGAAGAGGTCTTTGTCAGCCCCAAAGGTGTTTTTTTGGAGACCGATCCCTGTACTCACACAGTCGACTGTATCTCAGTCTTTGTCAAAGAGTTGGAGACGGACGCCTTTGAACGTGGCGACTGGTAAAAACGAGGAAATGAATCATGAATGTACAATTGGACGTGAACGCCCCCATTCTTCCATGGAGGGGCTTGGGCAATATTCCTTTGTATACGCATATTAAAGATTTGAGAGAATGGCTTGAAAAACATTCGTCTGACCCGGTGGTATACGGTCCATTCTGGGTCAGATATGAAGTAAAAAATCAACTGTATTTGTATTTCGATATTTTAACTGGCAAACTGTTTAAATTGGCCGCCATTTCCGGCTATAAAGGCCGGCTGTTCGATCAGATCTACATTGGCCAGCCAATTGACGAGGTTCTGCGCCTCGAACCCAGTTTTGAATACGAAGATTTTGAAGAGGTCTTTGTCAGCCCCAAAGGTGTTTTTTTGGAGACCGATCCCTGTACTCACACAGTCGACTGTATCTCAGTCTTTGTCAAAGAGTTGGAGACGGACGCCTTTGAACGTGGCGACTGGTAAAAACGAGGAAATGAATCATGAATGTACAATTGGACGTGAACGCCCCCATTCTTCCATGGAAGGGATTGGGTAATATCCCTTTGTATACGCATATTAAAGATTTACGCGACTGGCTTGATCGGGAAAGGGCAGCTGGTGAGTTGATTGGTAGATTTGTCATTCGATACACTATTCCAGATCAGATATCTATGTTTATTGATCCGTTGAATGGCAAGCTGTTTAAACTAGTGGCACTATCCGGCTATAAAGGCAGTTTGTTTAACAAAATTTATGTCGGTCAGCCGGAGGAGGAAGCGCTACGCCTCGAACCCAGTTTTAAGTATGACGATTTTGAAGAGGTCTTTGTCAGCCCCAAAGGCGTATTTTTGGAGACCGATCCCTGTACTCACACAGTCGACTGTATCTCGGTCTTTGTCAAAGAGTTGGAGACGGATACCTTTGAACGTGGTGACTGGTAAAAAGAGGACTGAAAGGGGGAAACGGATCCGGCCCTCATGCCGGCTCCGTTTCCCCCTTTCTTTGCCCATCTCACAGAATTTTACAAATAATTCATGCAAAATTCCTTGGATTGTGGTATACTGAATTATTCTTTCATGTGGAATGCCGGACAGCGGGGCACAGGCGTCCGGCCTGTAAAACGAGAGGGGAGTGAATGCAATGCCGGAGAACAACTATTCCGAGATCACGCCCGAGATCCGGGAGCTGTCGCGCCTGTGCTGTACGCGCGACCGGATCGACCCGGAGCTGTATACGAAATACGATGTCAAGCGCGGTCTGCGGGACATCAACGGAAAAGGCGTGCTGACCGGGCTGACCAGCATTTCGGAAATCCGGTCCAATAAAGAGGTCAACGGGGAGATGGTGCCGTGCGACGGGCAGCTGTTTTACCGGGGGATCAACGTGGAGGACATCATCCGCGGCTTTATGGCGGAGGACCGGTTCGGGTTTGAAGAGGTCGTCTACCTGCTGCTGTTCAGCGAACTGCCCACCGGGGAACAGCTGCGGGATTTCCAGCGCCTGCTCGCATCCTATCGCACGCTGCCGACCAATTTCGTGCGCGACGTGGTCATGAAAGCGCCGAGCGCGGACATGATGAACACCCTGGCGCGCAGCGTGCTGACCCTGCAGGCGTATGACTCCAACCCGAACGATATCTCGATTGACAATGTGCTGCGGCAGTGCCTGCAGCTGATTTCCGTCTTCCCGCTGCTGTCGGTGTACGGCTATCAGGCCCACCGGCACTACAATCAGAACGAGAGCCTGTTCATCCACCTGCCGGGCCCGGATCTCTCCACGGCGGAAAACATCCTGCGGCTGCTGCGGGCGGACAGCCAATACACCCATCTGGAGGCGAAGGTGCTGGACCTCGCGCTGGTGCTGCACGCGGAGCACGGCGGCGGCAACAACTCCACCTTCACCACCCATGTGGTGACCTCCTCCGGCACCGACACCTATTCCGCGATCGCGGCGTCCCTCGCCTCGCTCAAGGGGCCGAAGCACGGCGGCGCCAACATCAAGGTCATGCAGATGTTCGAGGACCTGAAGGCGAATGTGCACGACTGGACGGACGACGAGGAGGTGGGCGCATATCTGCGGCGCCTGCTGCACAAAGAGGCGTTTGACAGGGCCGGCCTGATCTACGGCGTCGGCCACGCGGTCTATTCCATCTCCGACCCGCGCGCCCGGGTATTCAAGTCGTTTGTCGGCAAGCTGTCCGAAGCGAAGGGCCTCACCGACGAGTTCAATCTCTATCTGAAGGTGGAGGAGCTCGCCCCCCAGGTGATCGCGCAGGAGCGCCGGATCTACAAGGGCGTCAGCGCGAACGTGGACTTCTTCAGCGGGTTTGCCTACAGTATGCTCGGGCTGCCGAGCGAGCTGTACACGCCGATTTTTGCGATCGCGCGGATCGCGGGCTGGAGCGCGCACCGGATCGAGGAGCTTATCAACGCGGGCAAGATCATCCGGCCGGCCTATATGAGCGTGTCGACCGAGCGGGCCTATACCTCGCTGCACGAACGCAAATGAGCCGATCTGCCGGCGGCGGGTTTTCCGCCGCCGGTTTTTTATCCTTTCGCTTTACATTTTTTCTAAAAACGTGTATACTAACTGCCAGACCGATCTTGCAGGAAGGGGCTTTTCCACATGGAGGCTGTACGTGACTTAAAAGAGGTGCTCGACTCCCCCGCAGCGTTTGCCGGGCAACCCGTGCGGTTGCAGGGCTGGATCCGCAACCACCGTAAGCAGAAGACGTTCGGGTTTATCAATTTCTACGACGGCACAACCCTGTCGGATGTCCAGGTGGTCTATGACGACCGGCTGGCGGACTTTGCCAGGATCCAGAAGCTGTGCAACGGTTCCGCCGTTGAAGTGAGGGGGAAGCTGGTCGAATCGCAGGGCAAGCAGGCGTACGAGATCCAGGCGGAGGAGGTGCTGCTGCTCGGGAGCTGTCCGGAGGAGTATCCCCTGCAGCCGAAAAAGCACTCGCTCGAATACCTGCGCACCATCGCCCACCTGCGCCCGCGCACCCGGCTGTTCCAGGCGGTGTTCCGCGTGCGGTCGCTTGCGGCGTTTGCGATCCATCAGTATTTCCGCGAGCACAACTTCGTCTATGTGCACACCCCGCTCATCACGGCGAACGACGGGGAGGGTGCGGGCGAGACCTTCCAGGTGACCACCATCGACTGGGACCGGGTGAAGGGTCCGGTCGATTATAAACAGGATTTCTTCGGGCGCCAGACCTGTCTGGCGGTGACCGGCCAGCTGGAGGCGGAGAACTTCGCCATGGCGTTCAAAAAGGTATATACCTTCGGGCCGACCTTCCGCGCGGAGAAATCCCATACGCAGACGCACGCCGCAGAGTTCTGGATGATCGAGCCGGAGATCGCGTTTTGCGATCTTGACCATCTGATGGACTTAGAAGAGGATTTTCTCAAATCCATTATCCGCTATGTGATGGACAACGGGGCAGAGGAGTTGCGGTTCCTCGACCAGTACAGCGGCGGCGGACTGCTCGACAAGCTGCAGGCGTTTTTGGATGCCTCCATCGCGCGGGTGAACTATCACGATGCGATCGATCTGCTGCGGCAGTCGGGGGTCGCGTTCGAAAACGAGCCGGTGCACGGTGGGGACCTTGCGAAAGAACACGAGAAATACCTGACCGACGTGTATTTTCGCTCGCCGGTGTTTGTGTGCAACTGGCCGAAGGAGATCAAGGCGTTTTACATGCGTGACAACGGCGACGGCACGGTCGCGGGGGTGGACCTGCTCGTGCCCGCGGCGGGCGAGCTGACCGGCGGCAGCCAGCGCGAGGAGCGCTATGACCGATTGAAGGCCCGGATGGAGGAGCTGCACATCTCAACCGAGGATCTGTACTGGTACCTCGAGCTGCGCAAATACGGCGGCTGTGTGCACTCCGGGTTCGGCATGGGATTTGAGCGGCTGCTCATCTACCTCACGGGGGTGGACAACATCCGCGACGTGCTGCCCTTCCCCCGCACCACAGGCAGCTGCGAATTTTAACCGCTTGGACCGGGTCGGCGGCCTTTTGCCCGCCCGGTTCCAAGCGATCGAAGAAGGGACGGGAACGGTATGGCAATCGGGTTCTTGGGTGCGGGCAATATGGCAGGCGCCATCATCCGCGGGCTGTGCGCGCACGGCTGGAGCGGGTCGGAGATTTTCGCCTATGATCCGGATGAAAAGAAGGTTGCAGCGCTGCGGGAGGCGTGCGGGATCCAGGCGGCCGGCTCTCCCGAAGAGCTGCCCGCGGTGACTGCGACGCTCGTGGTGGCTGTGAAACCACAGGTGCTGCCCGCCGCCCTGCCGCCGCTGCGGGAACAGCTTCAAAAATGGAAGCCGCTCGTGCTCTCCATCGCCGCCGGCACCACCCTCGACACCCTCTCCTCCTTCACGGGAGGCAACCTGCCGCTGTGCCGGGTGATGCCGAATTTGAACGCCACGGTGGGGGAGGCCGTCTCCGCGTATTGCGTCGGCCCTCTGGTGACGGCCGAGCACAAGGCGCTGATCGAGCGGATTCTCCAGGCGTTCGGGACGGCTTTGGAATTGCCGGAGCATCAGTTCTCCATCTTCTCCGCGCTGGGCGGTTGCTCCCCGGCGTTCACCCTTTTGTATATCGATGCGCTGGCAGAGGCGGGCGTGCGCGGCGGACTGACCAAGGCGCAGGCGCTCTCGGTGGCGACGCAGGCGGTGTACGGCACTGCGAAGCTGCTGCGGGAGACGGGAGAGCATCCGCGTGTACTCATTGACCGCGTGTGCTCCCCCGGCGGCACCACCATCGAGGGCCTGTGCGCGCTGCAGCGGTCGGGATTCGAGGCGGCGGTGCTGGAGGCTGCCAAACAGAGCTGCGAGCGCGACCAGAGGTTACAGAAAACTTGACAAAATCCGCCCCTCGTGGGATACTGGACAGGAAGGGGCTATCCGTATGAGAGTGATTACCGGGACGGCGCGCGGGCGGCGGCTGGAGACCCTGGAGGGGGAGGCCACCCGTCCCACTGCTGACCGTGTCAAAGAGGCACTGTTCAGCATGTTGCAGTTTGAGCTGGAAGGGCGGCAGGTGCTTGACCTGTTCGCCGGGTCCGGCCAGCTCGGGATTGAGGCGCTCAGCCGGGGAGCTGCCGGGTGCGTGTTTGTGGACAGCAGCCCGGAAGCGGCCGAGATCATCAAACGGAATCTACAGGCCACCCGGCTGTTTTCGCAGGCGCATGTGCTCTGCCGGGACGCGCTCGATTTCTGCGCGCACACGCGCGACCGGTTTGACCTGGTGCTGATGGATCCTCCCTATGCGGCGGCCGACGATCTCCTGCCCCGCCTGCTGCCGCTCACAGCGGCGTTTGCCCGGCCGGGCGGCACGATGGTGTGCGAGACCGGAGCGGACACCCGGTTGCCTGAGTCCGTGGGGGAGGCGGCGCTGTGGCGCGTCAAGGCCTACGGCAGAACCCGGTTGTGGATCTACCGCCGGTGAGCGAAAGGGGAGGATTGGATGAAAATCGCCGTATGTCCCGGCAGCTTTGACCCGGTGACCCTCGGGCATCTCGACATCATCCGGCGGGCGGCGCTGCTGTTTGACAGGGTCATCGTGGTGGTGATGACCAATGCCGGCAAACAGCCGCTGTTCACCAAGGAGGAGCGCGTTGGGTTTCTCCGCCGTGCCACCGCCGGGATCGCCAATGTCGAGGTGGACGCCTATGACGGCCTGCTGGCGGAGTATGCGCGGCGGCGGGGAGCGACCGTGATCGTGAAGGGGCTGCGCGCGCTGTCGGATTTTGAATACGAGTTCCAGATGGCGCTGACCAACCGCAAGCTGAACCCGCAGGCCGAGACCGTGTTTTTGACCAGCTCGGCCGACCGGATGTACCTCTCCTCCAGCATGGTCAAGCAGATGGCCGCCTTTGGAGGCGATATCTCCGAATTTGTACCGGCAGATCTGGTGCCGGATATCTTACGTAAAGCGGAAAGGATGGGGCAACATGACGATTGAGGATTTGCTGGACCAGATTGACGAGATGATTGACAAGGCGTGGAGTATCCCGCTCAGCGGCGGCAAGTGCTCGATCGACGGCGACCGCCTGCGCGAGATCCTGGACGATATCCGCGCCAACATGCCTTCCGAAGTGCGGCAGGCCAAGGCGATCGTGGCCGACCGCGCGGACATCATCTCCACCGCCAAAAAGGAGGCGGAGGGGATTGTCCGCAAGGCGGAGGAGCGCGCACGGTATCTCACTTCGCAGGAGGAAGTGACCAAGCAGGCGCAGCAGAAGGCCAACGAGCTGCTCGGCCAGGCCCAGACGAAGTCGCGCGAGATGCGCAAGGGCGCGAGCGACTTTGCGGAGGATCTGCTCCGGCGCACCGAGGAGACGCTCGCCATGCGGCTCGGGGAGGTGCGGCAGGCCCGGCAGGCCCTGCGCAGCCCCGCCCGGCCGGAGGAGACGCCGACGCAGGAATAACACAGGGAAAGCAAAGGCGGCAGGAACATTCCTGCCGCCTTTTTCTGTGTTTTCCTATTTCTCCAGTTTGGTAAAAGGCGCCATCTCCAGGCGGACAAAATACCCCTGGTCGTGCTTGCACACCGGGCAGATGGCCGGGGCCTGTTTGGCGTAGGTCACATACCCGCAGTTCAGGCACATCCAGCCGGTCTCCACCTCCGAGACAAACAGCTTTTTCTGCTCCAGCCAGTCGGCAAACTGCCCAAACCGGTCGCCGTGAATCTTTTCGATGCCCGCAATCTGTTTGAAGGAGGCCGCCACCTGCGGGAACCCCTCCTCCTCGGCCTTGCGTGCAAACGAGCTGTACACCGGGTCGTGTTCCTCATATTCGTTGTGCTGGGCACCGCGCAGCACGGTGAGCGGGTCGTCGTATCTCTCCACCGGATAACCGCCCTCGATCTCCACCGTCCCGCCGGCCAGCTCCTTGAGATGGTCGAAAAAGATCTCCGCGTGTTCCTTTTCCTGCCCGGCGGTAAAGTTGAACACCGCCTCCACCACATACAGGTTGTTTTTGCGCGCCATCGACGCGGCAAAGGTGTACCGGTTGCGCGCCTGGCTCTCGCCGGCAAACGCACGCATCAGATTGACTTTGGTCTCGCTGTTTTTAAACTCCGCTGCCATATTCCTTTCCCCTCCAGAATTGTCAAAATCCATAGTCGGCCCGTTCACCGAGCTCCTGCTCGATATAGAGCAGGCGGTTGTACTTCGCCACCCGGTCGCTGCGGCAGGGTGCGCCGGTCTTGATCTGCCCGGCATTGGTCGCGACCGCGAGGTCCGCGATAAAGGCATCTTCCGTCTCGCCCGACCGGTGGGAGATGACCGCCGTGTATCCCGCGGCGTGCGCGGTGTGGATCGTCTCGAGCGTCTCGGTCAGGGTGCCGATTTGGTTGAGCTTGACAAGCACCGAGTTGCCTGCGCCGTGCGAAATCCCCTGGCGCAGGCGGCTGACGTTGGTGACAAACAGGTCGTCCCCCACCAGCTGCACGCGGTCTCCCAGTCGCTGCGTCAGCTTTTTCCAGCCGTCCCAGTCCTGTTCCCCGAGTCCATCCTCCAGCGAGAGAATCGGGTATTTGCCGCACAGCGTCTCCCAGTAGGCGATCAACTCGTCGGTGGAGAGATCCCTGCCGCGCTTCGGGAGATGATACCCGCCGCTCTCGCGGGCCCACTCGCTGCCCGCCGCGTCGACCGCGAGCTTCACCGTGTCCGTGTCGTAGCCGGCGGCCTCGATGGCCTCGACCAGCAGCTCAAGCGCCTCCTCGTCCGAGCCGAGATCCGGCGCAAAGCCGCCCTCGTCGCCGACCGCCGTGGACAGCCCGCGCCGCTTCAGCAGCCCCCCGAGCGCGTGGTAGACCTCGCTGCCGCAGCGCAGTGCCTCCGCAAAGGTGGGCGCTCCGACCGGCATGACCATGAACTCCTGAATGTCCACGTTGTTGCCCGCATGGGCGCCGCCGTTTAAGATGTTCATCATCGGGGCGGGCAGCCGGTGGGCGATCAGCCCGCCGAGATGCCGGTAGAGCGGCAGCCCGAGCGCTGCTGAGTTGGCCCGGGCGGTCGCAAGCGACACCGCCAGGATCGCATTGGCGCCCAGGCTGCTCTTGTTTTCGGTGCCGTCCAGTTCCCGCAGCGTGCGGTCCACGACCGCCTGGCAGGAGCAGCCGAGTTTGCACAGCGCGGGTGCGATCCGGGTCTCGATGTTTTTCACCGCCTGCTGTGTCCCCTTGCCCCCATAGCGGGAGGCATCCCCGTCGCGCAGCTCATGCGCCTCGAAAATGCCGGTGGACGCGCCCGACGGCACACAGGCAAAACCCGTTGCCCCGTCGCACAGCGTCACCTCCGCCATAACCGTGGGATTGCCCCGTGAGTCGAGGATCTCATACCCGTGTACGGTCGTAATCGTTCGGTCTTTCATCCAAATCCCTCTTTTCCTGTGTCCGATGTTTCCCTGCTAGTATGGGACTATTCTGGCAGAGTATACCGTTGTTAGTTTGGACAAACTGTTAAATTTTTGAAACATTTTACTTTTACCTTGCTTTTTGGGGCAAGGTATACTATGATGATACATACATAAACTGTCGAGTTTCAGGAGGTTTTGTCCCATGAGCAGTAAGCACGCGAAACAACCAGAAAAACGGGTCGGGATTCTCGGGCGCGTGCTGGGGACGATCGGGATTGTGGTACTGGTACTCGGGGGGCTGGCGCTGATCGGCTGGGGGCTGATCGAATGGAAGATCAACGACCTGATCGACCGCACACAGTCCGCCCCCTCCGAGGTCTCGTTCATACAGGATGAGAGCGAGCTGACACTGCCTGACGAGGCGCAGACCCTCAGCGATATTCCGATCCAGGGCAATACCAGTTATGTGACCAACTTTCTGCTGCTCGGGGTGGACTCCCGCGAGACGGGCGGCAACGGCCGGTCGGACACCAACATGATCGTCTCGATCAACTCCAGGACCAAGACGATCAAGATCATCTCCCTGCTGCGGGACACGTGGGTCACCATCCCCGGCCTGGACGAGGACGGGGACGGCGTGCGGGACTACAGCAAGCTCAATTCCGCGTATTTCAACGGTGGATTTGACCTGCTCGCCTCCACCATCCGGGAGAATTTCCGGTTGGAGATCACCCAGTACGCCAAGGTGGATTTCGACGCGTTCCGGCTGGCGGTGGACGCGCTCGGGGGAGTGGATGTCGAGCTCACCAAAGA
>DXWE01000019.1:0-10013 GCA_019417045.1 Oscillospiraceae bacterium | reverse complement strand
CTCTATATCCCGCTTGAAGAACAGCCCAACCCCGACTGGTTTGCCGACCCGCCGACCGTGCCATCCATCGGTTCCGAAGCGGGGATCTACCATCTCAACGGCCACCAGGCCCTTGCCTATTGCCGGATCCGGAAGCTGTACAGCACGAGCGATTTTGCGCGGCAATCCAACCAGCGGGTGGTGGTCTCCAAGCTGATCGAAAAGGCTAAGGGCTCCAGCCCGACAGCCCTGCTCTCGATGCTGGAGGACGTGCTGCCCTGCGTCACCACCAACATCCCGAGATCCGAGCTAAGGGAGTATGCACTCGGGGTGCTGGAATACGCCGGCTATTCCATTGAAATGGACTACTCCCTGCCGGATATCCACAAGTCCGACTGGTCGAACAAGACTCTCAGCGGCAAGGGAGAAGGGCTGTGGCTGGAAGACCCTGCCCAGACCGTGCTCGAGCTGCACAAGTATATCTACGAAGAATAACCGAGCGGCCGCCGGCAGGATCCCGGCGGCCGCTCTTCACAGCTTCACAGCCGAATAAAACAGCGCGCCGCGGGGAGAACCCCGCGGCGCACTTGTCATTTTATCTCTTTGGATTTTTCCGACTTTTCCGTTTTTCCCGGCTTCTCAGCCTTCTCCGTCTTCTCGGATTTACCCGTCTTGCCGTCCTCCTCGTCCTCCGGCGGGGGAGGCGTCACTTCAACATGCACCGTCTCGATGCGCAGATCCTCCATCTCCGTCACAGTAAAGGTGACGTTTTGATACTGCACCATCTCGTGCGCGTCCGGCGCGGGAATGTGCCCGAGCTCGCTCATCAGGAACCCGGCCAGGGTGTCGTAATCCCCCTCCGGGAAGGTGATGCCGAGCAGGTCGGACAGCTCCTCCATCGCGATCGAGCCATCCACCTCAAAGGAGTTCTCGCCCGTCTGGGTGACCTCCTCTTCTTCGTTGTCAAATTCGTCCTGAATATTGCCGACAATCGACTCGAGCAGATCCTCCATCGTCACCACGCCGGCCATGCCGCCATATTCGTCCACCACCACCGCCATCTGGATGTGCTTCTCGCTCATCTCGGAGAACAGCTCGCTCGCCTTTTTCGTGCCGGGGACGAAATACGCCTCCCGCAGCAGGCCACGCAGCGTCACCTCTTGCGGCACCGGCTTGCCCACATACGGCAGCAGGTCCTTGGCGAACAGCAGGCCGATCACATGGTCGATATCCTCTTCATAGACAGGCAGGCGGGAATAGCCGAACTCCATGCAGATCCCGAGCGCCTCATCGATACTGTCCGTCACCTCGACGCTCTCCACATCCACACGGGGGGTCATCAGATCCTCCGCCGTCACATCGTCAAACTCGAAGACGTTATCGAGCATCTCCCGCTGGGCGTCCTCGATCACGCCGGTCTCGCCGCCGGCATCCACGAGCAGACGGATATCCTCCTCCGTGACCTGTTCCTCCGCCGCCTGGGGATCCATACCGAACAGTCGCAGCACGCCGTTGGTCGTCACCGACAGCAGCCACACAAACGGGCGGAGAAAAATCGACAGGCCGCGCAGGATCCCCACGACCAGAAACGCGAGCTTTTCCGCCTTTTGCATGGCGACACGTTTGGGCACCAGCTCGCCGAACACCAGCGAGAAGAAGGACATCAGCAGCGTCATGAGCACCAGGCTCACTGTCTGGATCGCGCCGAGATAGGGCTCGAGCGAGGGGATCAGCCCCACGAACCACCGGGCGAGCGGATCGGACAGATAGCCCGCCGCCGTGGCGGAGGTCAGAAAGCCCGCAAGGGTCACGCCGATCTGGATGGTCGCGAGGAAATTGGAGGAATTTGCCGTGAGCTTCAGGATCTGCTTGGCCTTTTTATTGCCCTCTTCCGCCAGCTTCCGAATCCGATTGTCATTTAAGGAGATCAGCGCGATCTCCGACGCGGCAAAAAACGCGTTGACAAAGATCAGAACGACGATCAGGACAATTTGCAGCCATAAGTTGCCCGCAGGGTCAGGGTCTTCCATGTAAAAAACCGTTCCTTTCTTTCCCGGCAGCAGCCGAAAACCGGCCTGCCGCCTGATATTTCTCCTATATGATACGGGTTTTTAGCGCACTTGTCAATGGTTTTCTGATTTTCGGGAATTTTTAAAAGAATTTGCTTTACACTATTTCGGAAAAGTGGTAGTATAAGGGTTGGTGAAAAATCAAAGGATGTTGCAATCCACAAGGAGGAACGAAATTCATGGCCAGAAAATTCAAAACCATGGATGGTAACAATGCCGCCGCATATGTGTCGTATGCGTTTACGGATGTTGCCGCAATCTATCCCATTACGCCCTCTTCCGTGATGGCGGAAGTGACCGACGTCTGGGCTGCGGGCGGGCAGAAGAACCTCTTCGGCCGCCCGGTACAGGTCACCGAGATGCAGTCGGAAGGCGGTGCGGCGGGCGCGGTGCACGGCTCCCTGTCCGCCGGCGCGCTCACGACCACCTATACCGCGTCGCAGGGCCTGCTGCTGATGATCCCGAACATGTACAAGATGGCCGGTGAGCTGCTGCCGAACGTGATCCACGTGTCGGCCCGCGCGCTCGCCTCCCATGCGCTGTCCATCTTTGGCGACCACTCGGATGTGTACGCCTGCCGCCAGACCGGTTATGCGATGCTCTGCTCCTCGAGCGTGCAGGAGGTCATGGATCTCGGCGCGGTCGCCCATCTCAGCGCAATCAAGGGTCGCGTGCCGTTCCTCCATTTCTTTGACGGTTTCCGCACCTCCCACGAGATCCAGAAAATCCAGGTCTGGGACTACAAGGATCTCGACGAGATGCTCGATAAGGACGCGGTCGAGGCGTTCCGCGCCCGCGCGCTCAACCCGGAGCACCCGGTGCAGCGCGGCACCGCGCAGAACCCCGATATCTTCTTCCAGGCACGCGAGGCCTGCAACACCTATTACGACGCGGTGCCCGCGGTGGTCGAGGACTACATGAACCAGGTCAACGCGCGGATCGGCACCAAATATAAGCTGTTCAACTACCACGGCGCACGGGACGCGAAGCACGTTATCATCGCGATGGGCTCCGCCTGCGAGACGATCGAGGAGGTTGTCGACCACCTGAACGCCGCCGGCGAAAAGGTGGGGCTGGTGAAGGTGCGGCTCTATCGCCCGTTCTCCGCAAAGCACCTGATCGCCGCGCTGCCCAAGACGGTGGAGACCATCTCGGTGCTCGACCGCACGAAGGAGCCCGGCTCGATCGGTGAGCCGCTGTTCCTCGACGTGTGCGCCGCGCTCAAGGACAGCAAATTTGCGAACGTGCCGGTGTACACCGGCCGGTACGGCCTCGGCTCGAAGGACACCACCCCGGGCCAGATCATCGCCGTGTACCGCAACGCGGAGTCGAACCGCCCGAAGAAGCGCTTCACCATCGGCATCGAGGACGATGTGACCAAGCTGTCTCTCAAGGTGAAAGAGGAGATCGATACCACTCCGAAGGGCACCCGTTCCTGCAAGTTCTGGGGCCTCGGGTCGGACGGCACGGTCGGCGCGAACAAGAACTCCATCAAGATTATCGGCGACCACACCGATATGTATGCGCAGGGGTACTTCTCGTATGACTCGAAGAAATCCGGCGGTGTGACGATCTCCCACCTGCGGTTTGGCAAAAAGCCGATCAAGTCCACCTATTTTGTGAACAAGGCGGACTTTGTCGCGTGCCATAACCCCTCCTATGTCGACAAGTACGACATGGTCAGCGATATCAAACCGGGCGGCACCCTGCTGCTCAACTGCGCGTGGGACGTGGACGGGCTCTCGAAGCACCTGCCCGCCCAGATGAAGCGTACCATCGCCAAGAACAACATCAAGCTGTACACGATCGACGCGATCCACATTGCCAAAGAGCTGGGACTCGGCAACCGCACGAACACCGTGCTGCAGGCCGCTTTCTTCAAGCTCGCAAACGTCATCCCGACGGACGACGCGGTGAAGTTCATGAAAGAGGCAGCCACCAAGTCCTACGCGAAGAAGGGTGACGCGATCGTCAAGATGAACCACGACGCGATCGACGCCGGCATCAAGCAGGTCAAGAAGGTGACCGTCCCGAAGGAGTGGGCAAACGCCAAGGACATCGAGAGCGCGGCAGCCATGGACGGCGGACGTCCGGAGATCAAGGACTATATTGAAAATGTGCTGCGCCCGATCAACGCGCAGCAGGGCGACAAGCTGCCGGTATCCACCTTTGTCAAGGACGCGGACGGCACGGTGCCGCTCGGCTCCTCCGCGTATGAGAAGCGCGGGATCGCGGTGGATGTCCCGGTGTGGGTCAAGGAGAACTGCATCCAGTGCAACTTCTGCTCCTATGTGTGCCCGCACGCGGTCATCCGCCCGGCGATCATGACCGAGGAAGAGGCGAAGAACGCCCCCGCGGGGATGGAGATGAAGCCCGCCACCGGCCTGCCCGGCTATCAGTTTGCGATGACCATTTCGGCGCTCGACTGCACGGGCTGCGGCTCGTGTGCGAACGTGTGCCCGGGCATGAAGGGCAACAAGGCGCTGGTGATGAAGCCGCTCGAGGAGAACCTGTCCGAGCAGGAGGGCTTTAACTATGGTATCAGCCTGCCGATCAAGCCGGAAGTGACCGAGAAGTTCAAGCCCACCACTGTCAAGGGAAGCCAGCTGCGCCAGCCGCTGCTCGAGTTCTCGGGCGCGTGCGCCGGCTGCGGCGAGACCCCGTACGCCAAGCTCATCACCCAGCTGTTCGGTGACCGGATGTACATTGCGAACGCGACCGGCTGCTCCTCCATCTGGGGCGGCTCGTCCCCGTCCACGCCGTACACGGTCAACAAGGAAGGGCACGGGCCGGCTTGGGCCAACTCCCTGTTTGAAGATAACGCCGAGTATGGCTACGGTATGTTCCTCGGGGTGAAGGCGCGCCGCCAGCGGATTGCCGACATCCTCGAGCAGTTTGCGGGCGCAGACCTGCCGGCGGAGTGGGGCCTGAAGGAAGCCGCGCAGGAGTGGCTGCAGGGCAGGGACGACGCGGAGGCCTCCCAAGCGGCGGCCGCGAAGCTCGTCCCGGCGCTCGAAAAGGCTGTGGCCGCCTGCGGCAGCTGTGGCTGCGATTTCGATCCGCTGTACAAGGAAGTGCTCCAGAACCAGGATCTGCTGGTCAAGAAGTCCTTCTGGATGTTCGGCGGCGACGGCTGGGCCTATGATATCGGGTTCGGCGGCCTCGACCATGTGCTTGCCTCGGGAGAGGACGTGAACGTGATGGTGTTCGACACCGAGGTGTATTCGAACACCGGCGGCCAGGCCTCCAAGGCCACCCCGACCGGCTCGGTCGCCCAGTTTGCGGCCGCCGGCAAATCGGTCAAGAAGAAGGACCTGGGCGCGATCGCGATGAGCTACGGATATGTCTATGTGGCACAGATCGCGATGGGCGCGGATATGAACCAGTGCCTGAAGGCGATTCAGGAGGCCGAGAGCTATCACGGCCCGTCCCTCATCATCGGCTACGCTCCCTGCATCAACCACGGGATCAAGGGCGGCATGGGGCTCGCGCAGACCGAGGAGAAAAAGGCGGTGGAGGCCGGTTACTGGCACCTGTACCGTTTTGATCCGCGCAAGGAGAACGCCTTCTCGCTGGACAGCAAGGAGCCGACCGCGTCGTATCATGACTTCATCATGAACGAGGTCCGCTACAGCGCGCTGACCCGCGCGTTCCCGGATCGTGCGCAGGTGCTGTTCGACAAGGCCGAGAAGAATGCGAAGTCCCGGTACGACCATCTGGTCCGCCTGGGCGAGCTGTACAGCCAGAACAAATAAGCGCTCTACGCAAAAAGGGGTTCCGTACACCACAAGGGGTTCCGGCGATGCCGGAACCCCTTGTTTCAGTAGGGGAGACCGGATGGCCCCCCTCTTTTGACCGCCGGAAAGCGGACTCGAATCGCTCGTGCCCGGCAAGGACAGGGTGCCGGGCGGTTTCCCGCCCCGTCTTCCCGCCATTTCAAACTTTCCGAATCCTCCTCCCGCCATTTCAAACTTTAGCGACCTCTTCCCGCCATTTCCTGCTTTTAGGGAAATCTCCCTCCTGCCGTTTCCTGCTTTAGTAACCGTTTCCTGCTTTAGTAAGCCGAAAGGGGTTCCTGAAAAATCGGAACCCCTTTCCTGCCTTTTCCCATCCGGAACCGAATCTCCCCGTCTTTCCCCGGCGAAACCGGCCTTCCTCTCCCCAAAGGGCCACACGGCCCCACACAAACGAACACCAAAACAGACCCCGTCCCGTGGCCGGAACCGAATCCCTGCTGGCGACTATTGCAACTATGGGCTACAAGCTACTCGTCCTTTACATGTTTGAGGATGTCGCCGACCTCGCAATCCAGCGCATAGCATAATGCGTCCAGCGTCTTGGTGCTGATCGCCTTTCCGTATTTCATCCGGTGGATGGTGTTGGAGGAGAAGCCCTGTTTGTAGATCAGCGCATATTCGGTAATGTTCTTTTTGCGCATGGTCTCCCACATGGGTTCATAACTAATCATCATGCATCACCCACCAGTAGTATAGCATAACTAAACACTTGACTATGCTTAAACTATTGAGTATAATGTAAATAAAGTATACGAAATAAGAGGAATCCAGTCGAAAAATGGCTGTTTTTCCTGATCGCGGGAGGAAAACCGGAATGAAACGGATTCTCGAGGAGTTCTACGAGGGGAATCTTCACCCCAGTGAGGCGAGTTTCGCTCCAAACGGGGAGTATGCTCACTGTTTAGAGCATGTTGCAAATGCGGAGGAGTCGCTGCGCCGGCAATGGGAGTCGGCCGGCGGCCAGGCGGACGCCCTGCTCGCGTACCGGCAGGCGCAGGAGGCGTTGAACGCAATCACCGCTAAGGAGCAATTCCTGCGCGGGTTCCGGCTGGGACTCCGCCTGGGGATCGAGGTGTCGGACGACCGGAATCCGTCGGAATTCCAGGACGTGGAATAACGGAAGGAGAAAGGCGCTGCTTTTTCGGCAGCGCCTTTCTCCTTCGGTCCGGCCCTTCAGTTTCCCACTTCGATGCTGATCTCATTGAAGATCTTCAACAGATCGTCGAGTTTCGCGGCGCGTTTGTCCTCCCCGCGCAGATCCAGCCGACAATGGCCCTCGTGCATCATCACCAGCCGGGTACCGTATTCCATCGCAAACCGCAGGTTGTGCGTCACCATCAGGGTGGTGATTCCCCGTTCCCGCACGAGTTTGTCGGTCAGGTGCATGACCGTCTCGGACGATTTCGGGTCCAGCGCGGCGGTGTGCTCGTCCAGCACGAGCAGCCGGATATCCGTCATGTTGGCGATGACCAGCGCCAGCGCCTGCCGCTGCCCACCGCTGAGCGTGCCCGTCTGCACGTTCAGGCGGTTTTCCAGCCCCATGCCGCACTCCTCCAGCAGGGTACGGTAATAGTCCAGCCGGCGGCGGTTGACCCCCGGGGTCAACCCATACCGCCGGTTTTTATTGTCCGCCAGCGCCATGTTTTCGAGAATGGTGAGATTGGTGCAGGTGCCGAGCTTCGGGTCCTGAAACACCCGCCCGATGAACCGGGCGCGTTTGTATTCACTGAGCTTGGTGATATCCTTCCCGTCAAACAGCACACGGCCGCCGTCCGGCCGGATCGACCCGCACACCAGGTTCAGCAGGGTGGTCTTGCCCGACCCGTTCGACCCGATGACCGAGACGAATTCGCCTGCATCCACCTCGAAGTCGAACTCCCGGAACAGGGTCATCTCGTCCACGGTGCCCCGGTTGAACTGCTTGGTGACATGTTCAAGCTTTAGCATGCGGCACCCCTCGCTTTCCCTTTTCCGTCACATGGCTGAGCACCAGTGCGGCCACGAAGATCACGGCCATCGCCGCTTTCAAATAGTCGGGATTCAGTCCAAAGGACATCGCCACCTGCAAACAGGTCTTATAGAGCAGGGAGCCGATCACCACCATGGTCGTAAACCGCATAAACCGGACCTTGCGGAAAATACTCAGCCCGATGATCACCGACGCCAGCCCGATCACCACCATGCCGGTCCCCATGTTCAAATCCGCGGTGCCCTTGCTCTGCGCGATAACCGAGCCGGACAGCGCTGCAAATCCGTTGCCCAGCGCGAGCCCCAGGATTTTCGACAGCCCCGGATCGCGCGCGAGCAGAATGACATACTGGTCATTGCTGCCGGTCGCCCGCAGCAGCAGCCCGGATTTGGATTTGAGATACAGATCCAGCAGCAGCTTGCACGCCGCCACCAGCACCAGCAGCACCACCACCCGGCGGATCGCCAGGTCCCCGACCGTCTCCGGAATCCAGGCCGCGGGCCCGCTGCTGAAGATCGTCGGTTGGGCGAAGAACGAGACGATCGACATGCCGTCCGTCCCGGCCTTGCAGATCACCAGATTGAACGAGAGCAGCGCCGTCATGGTCAGAATCCCGCACAGCAGCGGCCGGATGTGCAGCTTCACGTTGAGCAGCCCCGTGACGCAGCCGGCGGCCGCGCCCGCTGCAAACGCGATCAGGCAGCACAGCCACGGGTTGACGCCGGCGGAGATCAGCACGCCGGTGACGACCGCGCCCAGCGGCACCGTCCCGTCCACCGAGAGATCCGGAAAATCCAGAATACTATAGGTGATATATACGCCAAGCGCCAGAATGGCGTACAGGAACCCCTCCCGCAGGATCAGCTCCACAATGTTCAGAAATACCATGCCCGTCTATCCTTTCCCGCTGCTCAGAGAAGCCGCGCGTTCCGTCCCTCTCAGCTCTCCTGTGTCGTGACCTTCTCGGCGGAGGCATAGTCCTCCGGAATCGTCAGCCCCCGTTTGGCGACGACATCCGTGTTGATGACCGGGTAGCTGTCCTCCACCTGCACCACCGGGATCTGCGCCGCCTCTTCCCCGTTCAGGATCCGGGCGGCCAGCGCGCCGGTCTGTTTCCCGAGCGCCACATAATCGAGCGTCTCGGAGGCCAGGCAGCCGTTTTTCACCTGTTCGATCTCCGACCCGTAGACCGGAATCCCGGCGGCGTCCGCCGCCTGCAGCAGCACCTGCAGATTTTCCACCACGTTGTTGTCCGTGAAATTGTTGACACAGTCCACTTTCGTGACCAGATCGGCCGCCATCTGCGGGATATCCGCCGCGGACGTCACGCCGCTCGACACGATTTCAAACCCATAGGCCGGCGCCAGCTCCTCGAGCTTTTTCAGGTGCGAAACGGAGTTGGCCTCGCTGCTTGTGTACAGCACGCCGATCTTTTTCGCCTCCGGCTGCAGCGCGCGGATGAGCTTGAGCTGCGCCTCCAGGTTCAGCAGGTCGGAGGAGCCGGTGCAGTTGTCACCGGGTGCTTCCAGACTCTTCACCAGCTGCGCGGCTACCGGGTCGGACACCGCACAGAACACCGTCGGGATCCCCGTGCCGCGCGCCGCGCTGAACGCGCTGAGCGCCGCCGGGGTGGCGATCCCCACAATCAGGTCATACTGGCTCGCGACAAAGTTCCCGGCCAGCTGGTCGGCGGTCTCCACGGAATTCTGCGCGTTGACCACCTCGAGTTCCATGTTCTCACCGTCGACAAACCCGGCCTCCTCCAGCCCCTGGATCAGGCCGGTACAGCAATTGTCCAGCGACGGATGGGTGGCGTACTGGATCACGCCCACCTTCAGCTTGGATGAGCCGCTGCACCCGGCAAAGGCTCCCATCACCAGCAGGACACAGATCGCAAGGGCCAACACTTTTCGAACTATTTTCATCGGAAATTCCCTCTTTTCATAATTATACTTTCATCAATATACATACCCTTTCGGACGGATCCGCTCCACAGAGCGCCGCCATCGCCATCGTCTGGTCATTTGTCTCATTGTCCGTCCCACCCCTTCTGTCGTGTGTACATACAAAAAAGCCCTTGTCCCTCACTGCTTGGGACAAGAGCTCTTCTCCTAACTCCTGCGGTACCACCCGGCTTCATCCGCCAAAACGGATGCACTCATTCTGCGTACCATCATACACAGATCCCGGTAACGGCGG
>DXWE01000189.1 GCA_019417045.1 Oscillospiraceae bacterium | reverse complement strand
GGTCTCCTGTCCGCAGCCGCCGTCCACTGCCACGCCACCCGTTAGGAAGGGGATCAGTTTACAAGGCAACCGCGTGCCCCTGCTCCCTTCTCCACGTAGTGGGTCTGTGATCCCCAGCCACCGCCCCTGTGCGCCTGCCCGCACCCCAAGCCGCGTGCAACTTTTGCAATTATATAACCATAATTATAACCTAAAAAGGTGAACAGTTACGGAGAGGGCTTTCACAAGAAAGCCCTCTCCGTAACTGTTCTCACGATTCTCCGGGATCACGGTGCCGCAATGAATACTCACAGCACCACAGCACCAGCTGATTAAACGAGAAGTGATGTTCCTCACACACCGCGCGCAGCTCCTCAAACAGCTCTTCCGTGAATCGGATGGTGCGCGGTACGTTCGCGTACCGCAGCTGCTCGTCTATCGGATATCTGTTAGCCATATCAGAATTTTTCCGTCAGCGATGGCATATGCTCGAGCGCATAATCAATACACTGGTTAATCAGTTCACTCCGGCTCATCCCAAACCGGTACGCCAGATGGTCAATCGTCTCGAGCTTCTGATCATCCAACCGTACAGTGATCGGATCCTTTTTATACGGTTTCGGGATGAACGCCGACATGTATTTTCACCTCCCTATACCCGTAGTATATGAAAATTTATCTCTCCCGTATAGATTCGGTATGCGCCATTGTTTTCACTTACAAATCCGAATACAATATGTATGCGGCTGCCCCTTGTCAATTAGTATAGCAAATTAGTCTGGTCAGCACCATTCACTGTAATATAACAATTATTAGCTCACAGTCAATAACGGGCGATTTATACTCAAATTATAACATATATTTTTGGCCATATGACATTCACTGAATGTCAAACGAAAAAAACTTGTCCTTTCGGCGGGGAATGCGGTATAATGGGGGCAACGGCCGGCAGTGCCGGCGGAGAGGGGAGATCGTCATGAGCCGCAAGAGAGCCTGTGTCCGCGCGGGGAGCCGCGCGCTGGCGCTGGTGCTGTGCTGCTGCCTGCTGCTGGGGTTCCCGGCCGCCGCGGCCGGGGAGACCGCCGCTTCCGGCCTGACTGGCGCTTCCGACGCCGCTGCCGGCGGCGCGACCCGGCAGGACACCTCGAAATACCGCGTGTTCGAGGCGACGCTGACCGAGCTGCAGCAGTGGATGGCGGAGGGGTCGCTGACCTCGCGCGAGCTGTGCGAGGTGTACCTCGAGCGGATCGAGGCGTACAACGGGCAGTACAACGCGGTGGTGTCGATCAACGAGCACCTGCTCGAGGAGGCGGACGCGTGCGACGCCGAGCGCGCCGCCGGGCAGGTGCGCGGCCCGCTGCACGGGATCCCGCTCGTGATGAAGGACAACATCGATGTGAAGGGCCTGCCGACCACCAACGGCTACGAGTCCTGGCTGGACAACATCGCGACCGAGGACGCGGCGTGCGTCAGGCTGCTGAAAGACGCGGGCGCGCTGATCCTCGGCAAGACCAACATGAGCACCGAGGCGCAGATCGGCTATTTCACCTATTCCAACGCCTACGGCGAGACCTTCAACGCGTATAACCTCGATTTCTCGGCGGCGGGGTCGTCGGGCGGGTCGGCGGTGGCGGTGTCCGCGAACCTCGCGGCGGCCGCGCTCGGCACGGACACGGGGGTATCGGTGCGCGCGCCGGCGGCGGTCAACGGGCTGTGCGGCCTGCGCCCCACCACCGGGCTGATCGACCGCACGGGGGTGGTGGAGCTCAACCGCTACCGCGACGCGGTCGGCACCCTCACCCGCACGGTGAGCGACACGGCGGTGATGCTGGATGTGCTGGTCGACCGGGACGACGGCGGCGCCTACACGGCGGCGCTCGACCCGGACGGCCTGCGGGGCAGGCGGATCGGCCGGCTGCGGGAGCTGTGCGAGACCACGAGCGTCAGCCCGTGGAACGCGTCCCTCGTGTCCCCGGTCGCGACCGGCCTGTTTGCGCAGGCGCTCGAGGACATGGAGCAGGCGGGCGCGGTGATCGTGGACGTGTCCTATCCCGACCTGTTTTACGACTATAACCGGGTGATGGCGGACATCGGCGCGATGGAGGACATGCAGGAGACGGTGTACGCGCTGATGGAGGAGTATGACCTCGACGCGCTGGTGTACCCGAGCTATCTGAGCGACCCGGTGGAGAACGGCACGTGGGTGACCTCCGAGGACCTCATCAGCACGAGCGTGTACCTCGCGCCGACCGTCGGGTTCCCGGCGATCGTGGTGCCGATGGGGTACACGGCGGACGGGGTGTCGATGGGGGTGCAGTTCGTGTGCGGGGAGTACGCGGAGGACACCCTGCTTGCGATCGCCTATGGCTACGAGCAGGCGACCGCGCACCGGGTCGCGCCGGCCATTGCGCCGAACCTCTACGAGCCGGAGCCGGAGCCCGACCCGACCACCGCCGCCTCCACCGGGCCGACCGTGCCCGCCGAGGAGGGGGGCGGCTGGGCGACTGGCGTGCTGATCGGGCTGCTCGTGTTCGCGGGGGTGATGCTCGTGGCCACGGCGGCGCTCTTTGTGGGCTGGCGCGTCCAGCTCCGCCGCCGCCGGCGCCACGCCCGGCACCGCCGCGATCCCGGAAGAGGCAAGGACTGAAAAACCGCACGAGACAGGGAGAAGAGGCCCCCGGCTCAAAGCCGGGGGCCTCTTTGGTTGTGCGCCGCACCTTATATGGGTATAGTTTTGGTTATGAAACGCAAAAGTTGCACGCGGTTGGGGGGCTGTCTCTTATACACATCTGACG
>DXWE01000188.1 GCA_019417045.1 Oscillospiraceae bacterium | reverse complement strand
GGCACCGGAGTGGTCAATACGGTGCGCCCCGACATCTTCGGGGCAAACCTCTCCTGGCGCGGGGACGGCTATGGGGTGTGGGACTCGGAGACAGATTCGCCGGATTCCACCCTGCTCGAGAGCCTCAAAAACAGCGGTGTGACGCACCTGCGCTACCCGGGCGGCATCGAGGGGGATTACTTCCACTGGTACGAGTCGGTCGGCGAGGTGGAGGACCGCGTGGCGCAGATCGACCCGTTTTCCAAGGACTTCCCGACCTACGACGCCTATGACGGCGAGCGCTATGTCGCGACCTTCGGGCCGGATGAGCTGCTGGCGCTGTGCCAGGCGTCCGGGACGGCCGCGACCATCCAGCTCAACGCGGGCAACGGCACGCCGGAGGAGGCGGCCGAGTGGGTGGAATACTACCTCGCCTCGGATGTGGAGACCTGGTCGTTTGCGGTCGGCAACGAGGTGTGCATGGCGGAGGAGCGGGTGGCCGGCATGACCGTGACCAAGAGCCCGCAGGAGTATATCGAGTTTTATAACGCCGTGTACGACGCGCTGGGAGAGCGGGCGGAGGAGATCACGCTCGGCTGTATCGGCATCACCCCCTCCCATCCTCTGAACAAGTACCGGCAGTGGGACAGCGTGGTGCTCCAGGCGCTGGCCGACAAGATTGATTTCATCGACGTACACATCGGCTACACCCCCTATTTTTCCACGGGCGAGTCCGAGCGGGAGGCGGTGGAGTGCTATATGGCGTCCTCCCAGTGGGTCAGGGGGCTGATCGAGGAGGAGATCGCGCTGATCGAGGAGAATGCCGGGGAGTATGCAAACGAGATCGGCATCCAGATCACCGAGTGGGGTTCGGTCGGCGGGAACTATCCGAATTCGGTGGCTGCGGCGCTGTACGACGCCTCCTTTTTGAACACCGTGCTGGCCGAGCCAAAGGTGACCTCCGCCTGCTATCTGCCGCTGATCAATCACTATGAGGCGGCCAACCTGCTCGGCTCCCTGACAGATCTCAGCGTCGCCGGGCGGGAGGTGTACTGGGACAACTGCGCCACATATGTGTTCCGCATGTATGCCGAGCAGATCGATCGCGCCGTGCTGCACACCGCCGTGAGCGGGTGCAGGACCTTTGATGCGATCGGCGTCGGGCTGGTGCCCGCGATCTCGGACGTGCCGACCGGGGAGGCCGCGGTATACTACGACGAGGCATCCGGCCAGGGCAGCCTGTTTCTGCTCAACAAGTCCTACGACGAGAACACCGAATTCTCCGTCTCCCTGCCGTTTGACCGGCTGACGGTGGACGCGGTGACCGAGCTGTGGGAGGAGAGCTTTGTGGCCAAAAACAACTATGCCAATCCCACGATGGTGGAGCTGACGGAATATCCCGCGGGACAGGTCGTGACGGGCGGCAGCCTGACGGCCGTGACCAAGCCGATCTCGCTGGTCAGGATCGATTTCACGGTGGGATGAACGGAGGAAATACAAATGGAGGGGAGACCTGTGCGGGGGCAATTTGCCAATCCCGTCTACGGGGGACAGGACCCGTTCGTCTGCAAGGGGCCGGACGGCCGGTACTACAGTGTGGCGGAGTCCGCGGATTCGCGCAGAATTGACGTATATGCCTCCGACCGGCTGACCGACCGCGGGATCTGCCGGACCGCCTATGTGGCCCCCGAGAGCGGGCCCTCGTGCGCGGATCTGTGGGCGCCCGAGCTGTGGCACCTGCGGGGAAAGTGGTATATCTACTATGCCGGGGCGTCCGGCAGGGGGGAGAGGAACTGGCACACCCACCGGATGTTTGTGCTCGAGAGCGATCATCCGCTCGGCCCCTACCGCCCTGCCGGCCGGCTGGAGCTCGGGGAGCGCATGTCGATTGACGGCACGGTGATGGAACTGCCGGACGGGCGCCTGCTCTTCTTTTACATGGGGCGGTGCGACGGGGTGAATGCCCTGTTTGTGGCGCCGATGGCGTCCCCGACGAAAATCGCCGGCCCGCCGCGGCTGCTGTGCCGGCCGGAATACCCCTGGGAGGCGGACATCAACGAGGGGCCGTTCCCGATTGTGCGCCAGGGCAAGGTGCGGCTGCTGTATGCCGCCAATGCGGCGCACCTGCCGGCGTATTGCCTCGGGCTGCTGTGCTGCACCGACCCGTCGCGGGCGGAGGATCCGGCGGTGTGGGTCAAGGAGCCGCAGCCTGTCCTCACCGGGACGGACGATATCCTCGGGCCGGGGCACGCGTGCATCGTGCCCTCGCCGGACGGCACGGAGGACTGGCTGGTGTTCCACAGCAAATTCGACCGGGAGGAGGCCCTGTTTGCCGGGTGGAACCGGGTGGTCAATCTGCTGCGGGTGCGCTGGGACGACCGGCAGCGGCCGGTGTTCGATCCGCTGCCGCGCCGGGGAGAGCCGCGGCCGGTACCCTCCGGCGAGCCGCCGCTGCCGCAGGGGAAGGCGGTCCGCCTGCTGCCCGGCCGCGCGGCCGACCGCCTGGTGCCCTATGGATACGCCCGCGCCGCCACCTTTTTCTATGAGGGCGATGCCCTGCGCATCGACGGTACGGCCTGCCCGGATTTCGGCGACAAGGCGCTGCTGCGGGACGGCGTGTTCGGGGATTTTGCGGCGCGGGTGCGCTTTCAGACCATTTCCGGGGAGGGGGAAGCGGGCTTTCTCTTCCGCGTCACCCTTCCCGCGGCAGGGCGCTGGCTCTACCGGGGCTACGGCGTGTACCTGACCGGGCAGGGGGACTGGCGGCTGATCCGCAACGACGGCGGAGAGGTCTCTGTGCTGGCGGCGGGCCGGATCCCGAAGGGGGAGGTCCGGCTGCTGGTGGA
>DXWE01000187.1 GCA_019417045.1 Oscillospiraceae bacterium | reverse complement strand
CAATCTCCTGCAGCGCCGGCGTGATCTCGTCGCTGTAGCCGCCTGCCTCGAGCGCTGCCTGCGCGACATCGCTGACACTGCGCTCGAGCGTCGCGTCACAGTACACCGTGACCGTCTCCTCGCCCACCGTCACGGTCGCGTACGACCGCGCGGTGATCTGCTGCGCATACGCCGTCTCGGGGATGCTCACCAGCACGCCGGTGAACTCCACATGATCCGCGTCCTGCGCGTAGAACTTCTCCGCCGCGATGTTCAGCACATCCGCCGTGTCCAGCGTCAGCTCCCCGCCGCCGAGCATCTCGGTCGGCAGCATCAGCATGCCGTAGCTGACCGTGGCGGTGCCGCCTTCAATCGCGGATTTCAGCGCCTCGGGGATGGTGATGGTCGACTTGAAGCGCAATCCCATCGGGTCGGGGACCCGGATGCTCGCGCCGTCCATCGTCACGCCGAAGTCCAGCGGATTGCCCTGGAGCGCCGGCAGCTGCGCCGCCGCGGCGGCCTGCGCGGATTCAGCATCCGTCTTATAGAAGCTGTCCAGCACCGCGGCCGCGTCGGTGGCCAGGCCCTTCAGCGGGTACGCGCGGTAGGCGTTGTACAGCTGGCTGATGCTGTCCAGCTCGATCGGCTCGGTGCTCGTGCTCTGGCACTGCAGCGTGATATAGTCGTAGTTCGCCCACGCGTTCGCGCTGTCCTCGCCGCAGATCGTGCCCGAGATAAAGATCGTGTTGCTGCCCGCTTCCAGCACCACCGGCACCGACACGGTGCTCAGCACCCAGCCGGAGGGCTTCGCCATCTGGATCAGCCGGGTCTCGGCGTCGTCCGACGGGGTGGTGGCGGCGCTCTCGCCGACCTGCAGCAGGAACTGGAAGTTGGTCGACGCGTCCGCGTTGCCCTTATAGGCGAGGGTCAGCGTATAGGTGCCCGCCACATCCACCGAGACGTCAAACCGGACATGCCGCAGCGTGTCCCAATCCGCCGGGATGGTGGAGGGGGTGAAGGACGAGTTCAGGTTGCCCATCGAGTTGAGGTCGGCGCCCGTCTCGCTCGTGCACTCGTTGTCATGCGCCGGCTGCACATTGTCGCCGAAACCGGTCGCGTCCTCCGCCTCGTATTTCACGGTCGGCACCGCGCCGAGGGACGCGAGCGCCGTGCGCACGTTCTGGTACTCGGTCTGGATCTCCTCGTCGGTCGGGGTGCCCTCGAGCACATTGCGCGCGTTCTCAATGGCCTCTGCCAGAGCCGCAAAGCCCGGCTGGCCGAGGTTCTCGATCTGCTCCGCCTCGTCGAGCAGCGCCTCCAGGTCCTCCCTCGTCACCTCGGCGGCGGAGGAGGCAAAGGTGATATCGTCGAAGTAGTCCACCACCCCGCTCGCCTCGCCGTTGAACCCGAGGCTGATCTTGCTGATCTGGGAGAGGTTGAGCCCGGCGCCAACCGCGTCGGACAGGTCCACACGGATCTCGGTCCACTGGCCGGCGGCCGCCTCGGTGGTGAGGTACCCGTCGGCGGTCAGGTTGATCTTGGTGCCGGACGCGTCCTCGATCAGCGCCTGCGGCACGCGGGCCGCCGAGCCGCCGTTGTACACCCAGAACACCAGCGTGTCATACGCCGCGGCATTGATGCTCGCGCTCGCGTCGCCCGGGAGCAGCACCGCGTAATTATAGTACCCGTCCGGGTTCACCGCCCACGCGTTCCCCTCCTGCATGCGCACGCTGTACGTGCCGCTGTGCGGATTATCAGTGCTCAGGGCCACCGTGTGGCCGTAGGTGTTCTCCACCGTGACCGTCCCCGCGCCGTTGATGAAGTTCTCAAAATCGTTGTACACGCCCGCCGCGTTCTGCCACACGAGCTCCGCAACCGCTCCGGACAGCGCCGCCAGCGCGTCGGCATAGTCCTGCTCGGAAGCGTCGGGATTCTCCAGAGCCGTGTTGGCAGCCTCCAGCGCGAGCTCCACCGGCGTCCAGGACGCGGTGGTGAAGTTCGCCGGATTGTAGTCCGCCACGGTCTGCACCAGCGTCTCCAGCTGGGCCTTGGACGACGGCCCGTACACCACGACGTCGTCCACATACATCGGCGACGTGCTCCCCTGATTCTTGATAAAGATGTACACGTTCGTCGTGTTCGCCGGCATGGTCAGGGTGACCTCAAACGGCACCCATTCGTTCAGCGTCGAGACGGTCAGATCGTCGGCAGAGGCGACGGTCGTCTCGCTTTCACCCGCAGCCGGGCCCTGTTTCCCGACCACGCGCAGCGTCATCTCCTGCGCCACCTTCACGTAGCCGGTCACGACATACATGGAGCTCGGCGCAAAATCGCCCTTGAGCGCAAACTGGCCCCACGACGCGAGATTCAGGCCCTGCGTGCCCTCCCGCGCGGCATCCGCCGACACCGAGCCGTTGTACATCGGGCTGAGCTGCGACTCGGTGGCCGAGTCGGGCTCAAAATCGAAGGTGTACACCGCCGAATACTCCTCCGGCACCTCCGCGCCCACCAGCACGCCCGCCACCGACAGCATGGTGGCCAGCATGGCGACGGCCAGCAGGACGCTGACCCATTTTCTTGCCCTGGTTTTCATCCACAAGTCCTCCCTTTTTCACAATTTCGGGATCTTTGCCAGATTGCCAATAGGTTCCGAGGATCAGTATAGCACATCGCCGTCCAAAGTGCAACAGGGGGACGGCGATGTGGACGTTTTTATTTTGTTTTTCTTCTGAAATGCCCACATTCATCTTTCTAAATTTGTATAATTTACACACAATACGGTTTACGGAAAAAGCACGAAACGGCGGAGCGCGAGGGGGATCGGGTGCCCGGGTGAGGATAGACGCGGGGCAGCCGCGGGTGAGGCTGGCTGTGAGGGGGCGCCGGCGCGGACAGCGTGGGCCCGCGGGCGGCGGCGCCCCCTCACAG
>DXWE01000186.1:2374-2920 GCA_019417045.1 Oscillospiraceae bacterium | reverse complement strand
GGTATACGACCTCTCCAAGACACATCTGTCCTATCTGATCGCGGAGGTGTTCCGGTGCAGCCATCTGGTGCTCGCCGCGCCGACGTATAACAACGGGATCTACCCCGCGATGCACACGTTTATCAGCGACATGCAGGCGCTGAATTTGCAAAACCGGACGGTCGGGCTGATCGAAAACGGGTCGTGGGCGCCGCAGTCGGGCAAGCTGATGCGGCAGGCGCTCGAGGGGATGAAGGACATGCGCGTGCTGCCCGAGACGGTGAGCATCCGCTCGTCCGTCAAGGAGGCGCAGCTCCAGTCGATCGAGACATTGAAGCAGCAGATCCTCGAGACGCTGTCTCGAGACGTTGTCTCGAGATGCTGAAAAATAAAAAAGCAGAAAGCCGGGAGACAGTCTCCCGGCTTTCGTGTTATTTTTCCTTTATTTTGCCTTTCCCTGATTGGCGACCTTCTGCATTTTGGCGGCGATCTCGTCCGCGTCGCCGAGATACCGTTTCTCCCCCACCCGGAACGCATCGTCAAACTCATAGACGAGCGGGATCCCGG
>DXWE01000186.1:851-2364 GCA_019417045.1 Oscillospiraceae bacterium | reverse complement strand
AGCGGCAGGAAGCGCCTGTCCACCTCGCGGTAGGGCGCCTGCAGCGCCGGGTTGCGCTCGTCGTCCGGCTCGAGCGCCGGGGGCGGCACGTCGAACGACCGGCGCCAGATCTTCACCTGATCCTCGCCGTATTTTTCGGCGGTCTCGGATTTGTTCAGCCCCTGCAGCGCGCCGTAATGCCGTTCGTTCAGCTTCCAGGTCTTGATGACCGGCAGCCACTCGCGGTCGAGCTGTTCGAGCGCGAGAGATAAGGTGTGGATCGCGCGCTTGAGATAGGACGTGTAGCAGATATCAAAATCGAACCCCGCCTCTTTCAGCAGGCGGCCGGCGTTCGCGGCCTCCTGCCGCCCGGTGTCCGAGAGATCCACGTCCGTCCAGCCGGTGAACAGGTTTTCCCGGTTCCACACGCTCTCCCCGTGGCGCAGCAATACGAGTTTCATGGCAAAACCTCCTTTTGCAAGAATAGTATTACCCCAAAGCCACGTCCAGAATCATCATAATCAGAAAACCGCCCATCACGCCGAGCGTGCCGGGATGGGAGTGCTCCCCGAGATGCGCCTCGGGAATGAGTTCCTCGACCACGACATACAGCATCGCGCCCGCCGCAAAAGAGAGCAGCCAGGGCATGAGAGGCTGGATCGTGCCTGCGGCCAGCACTACCAGGACGCCGAAGATCGGCTCTACAACGCCCGAGAGGCTGCCGCACACAAACGCCTTGCCGCTGGTCATCCCCTCCTGCCGCAGCGGCAGGGAGATGGCGGCGCCCTCCGGGAAATTCTGGATCCCGATGCCGATCGCAAGCGCCATGGCGGCGGCGTACAGCGCCGGGTCGCTGCCGTGCTGGGACGCGAGCGCAAAGGACAGCCCGACCGCCATCCCCTCGGGGATGTTGTGCAGCGTCACCGCGACCACCAGCAGGGTGGTGCGCTTCCAGGTGGAGGCATGCCCCTCCGCTTTGAGCGCGCCCGGGTGCAGGTGGGGGAGCAGGGTGTCCATCAGCATCAGAAACGCGATGCCGAGCACAAAGCCGCCCGCCGCCGGCAGCCAGCCGATCTGGCCGGCGGCCGACGCCTCCTCGATCGCCGGGATGAGCAGGCTCCACACGGACGCCGCGATCATCACCCCGGCGGCAAATCCGAGGAACACCCGCTGGATGGTCTCGCTCACCCGCCTGCGGAACAGGAACACGAGCGACGCCCCGAGAGTCGTCATCAAAAAGGTAAAACCGGTGCCGCCGGCGGCCCATGCCACTGCCTGGCCCATTTTCCCCGCCTCCTTTTGTCAACGGCGCTCCGCTCAGCCCTTGAGGAACCCGTCGATGATCTTCTGCTCCGCCTCTTCCTCGGTCAGTCCGAAGGTGCGCAGCTTCAAAATCTGCTCGCCTGCGATCTTGCCGATGGCCGCCTCGTGGATGAGGGAGGCGTCGATGTGCCCGGCGAACAGGTCGGGGGAGGCGTTCACCGTCCCGTGCCCGACGAGGATCGCGTCGCATTCCGAATGGCCGGAACAGCGG
>DXWE01000186.1:0-841 GCA_019417045.1 Oscillospiraceae bacterium | reverse complement strand
CCTTCGCGACCGAGCGGGAGACGAGATTCACCCCCGAATCCTCGCCGTTCATCACCACTTCAAAATCCGTCTCGGCGGTCTCCTCGCCGTCGGTCAGGATGCTCTCGTGGATCACCAGCCGCGCGCGGTCGCCGAGCACGGCCTTTGTCTTGCGGAAGGTGCTGTCCACGCCACTGAGCTGGATCGTGTCCATCTCGAGCGAGGCATCCTCCTTCAGCACGATATCCGTCACCGGGTCGATGCGCCGCGCGCCCGTGCCCCCGCCGGTACCGATGTGCTTCTCCTTATACAGAACGTGCGCGCCCTTTTCCACAAAGAAGCGGTGGATCCCGTTGTGCCGCGCCTCCTCCTCATCGTCCGTGTGCACCCCGCACCCGGCGATGATGGTCACGTCCGCGCCCTCGCCGATGTAAAAGTCGTTATACACCAGGTCGTCGATATCGCCGTGGGTGACGCAGGCGGGGATATACACCTTTTCGTTCTTCGCGCCGGGCAGCACATGGATGACCAGCCCCGGCCCGTCGGTCTTGGACTCGATCAGCGTGAAGCGCGAGGACTGGCGGCCGGCGCATTCCCCGTTTTCCCGGATGTTGAACGCGCCCTCAAACGAGCCCTTCCAGTCGGATACGATGCCGAGCAGTTTTTCCGTAATCGCATTCATAGCGGTCTCCCTTCCTTTCCGAGCGGGCAGCGGGCGGCCTTTTCCTCCCCGAGCAGGGTGGGCATGACTTCCTCCCGGCTGCCGGCGGTGCGCACCAGCCCGTCCGCGATGACGACGATCTCGTCCGCGATCTGCAAAATCCGCTCCTGGTGCGAGATGATGAGCAGCGAGCCGGAGACC
>DXWE01000185.1:884-2956 GCA_019417045.1 Oscillospiraceae bacterium | reverse complement strand
GGGCTGCAGCGGTCGTTTCAGGCGCAGGAAGGGCCGCTCGTCCTCCCCGCCGGCAGCGCGCTCGATCCGCTGCTCTTCGTGCTCTACGACCTCCCGCCGCGGCTGCGCGTGCCCTACTGCGCGCTGAAGGCGCAGGAGCTACTGCTCTATCTCTCCCGGCAGGAGCCGGGCCGGGCGGCCGCTCCCGTCTCACAGCAGACAGAGCTGGTGCGGGAGATCCGGGAGTTCCTCATCTCTCATCCGGAGCGGCGGGTCACCGTCGAGGAGCTCGCCAGGCGGTACCCGATCAACGCCTCCTCCTTAAAAGCCGCTTTCAAGAGCGTCTATGGGCTGCCGGTGGGCGCCTACATGCGGGAATACCGCATCCGCCGCGCGGCCGACCTGCTGCGGGACACGGACGAGAGCATTGCCGCGATCGCCAGACAGATGGGGTATACCTCCCAGGGAAAATTCACCAGGGCCTTTAAAGAGCTGACCGGGACGCTGCCCTCGGAATACCGCAGGCGGCACCAAAACGGCCCCGCATGAGAAGTCGGCGCTTGCAGAATCGGGCCTTGCCGGGGACAAACAGAGCCCTCCGCGTGGATGCGCGGAGGGCTCTTGCTGTCGGTTCTCTGCGGTCGGTCTGCCTATTCGTGCAGCGCGATCATCCCGGCGAGGCTTCCCCGCTCCCCGCCGGTCGCGCGGTGGGACCAGAACACGTCCGGATGGCAGCGGGTGCACAGGTCGGTCACGGTCACGTACGCCGGATCGATCCCGGCTCGCACCAGGATCCGGCGGTTGGCCTCCCACAGGTCCACATGATACTTGCCTGTCCCGTCCGGCGCGCCGCAGCCGCTGTCGAACACCGGCAGCTTTGCAAATTCCCGGTAGACCGGTTCGTCCACCTCAAAGCAGCACCGCCCGATCGACGGCCCGATCCCGCACAGGATGTCCTCCCGCCGGCAGCCGTAGTCCGCCGCCATCTTCTCCACCATCACTTCGCCGATCCCGTCGGCGGTGCCCCGCCAGCCCGCATGGGCAGTGCCCACCACCCGCCGGATCGGGTCGAGGAAAAACAGCGGCACACAATCCGCATACTGGGTGCACAGCACCACCCCCGGCTCGTCCGTCACCAGCCCGTCGACATCCGTATACCCCCGCTCCCGGGTGATACCGCGGCCCCGGTCGGCGCGCGTGGCGTTGTAGATCACCGTCCCATGGGTCTGCGCCGAGACCACCACCTCTTCTGCCCGCACCCCGATCGCGCCGCAGAACCGGCGGAAGTTCTCCTTCACCCGGGCCTCTTCGTCCCCGCGGGTGAAGCTGAGATTCATGCTCTCCCACACACCGCCGCTCACGCCGCCCAGCCGGGTCGAGATCCCGTGGCGCACGAACGCATACGCTTCAAATGCCGGAAAGGCAACATACGGCACGCCGTCCCTCTCGTGTGCGGCCAGCGTGCGGGTTTTCGGCAGCTTCATCTTCCCCTCTCCTTTCTGGCGGACGCCGCGCGGGCCGTCTCCGAATAGCCCGCTCGCGCCCGGTACAACGCCGGGGAGCACCCCGTCTCCCGCCGGAACGACTGGTTAAATGCGGACGTGCTTTGGTATTGCAGCCGCCGCGCGATCTCCGCCACCGGCAGCTCCCCCTCCTCGAGCCACGCCTTCGCGCGGTCGATCCGGCGGCGGGTGACGTAGGCGCGCAGGGTCATCCCCGTCTTGCGGCGGAACAGATGGGACAGGTATTGATAGTTATATCCGAGCGCGCGCGCCAGGCCGGGCAGCAGCTCGGGCTCGCACAGATGCTGGTCCACATACCGCACCACCGCGTAGGTGGTGGACCCGACCGCCAGCCCCGTCGCCCCCGGCAGGCGCTGCTGGGGAGACGCCGCCGTGAAATCCCGGTACGCGCACACGAGCAGCTGCGTCAGGTATCGGCGCAGCAGGGTCGGCACGGTCTGCTCGTACAGCTCGCCGAGCAGGCGTGCAAACGCCTGGGAGGTGCCGTGACGGGCCTCTCCCCCCTCGCACACGGAACTCTGCTCCTCATAAAAGCGGGCCAGATCCCCCAGCGGCGGACACTGCGGGCAG
>DXWE01000185.1:0-874 GCA_019417045.1 Oscillospiraceae bacterium | reverse complement strand
CATAGCACCGCAGCGGCCCCGTGCCCGCCGGGCGCAGGGTGCAGACGTGCCCCCGCGGCACCAATACCGGCGAAAGGGGGGCCAGCGGCCGCTCCTCCCCGTCGACTTGCAGCGCCGCTTCCCCCTCTTCGAGCAGCCACAGCCGGTGGGCGTCCGCCCGGCCTCCCTGCGGCAGCGGGACGTCATACCACCCCACACGGTACAGCTCCGGGCCGGGTTCCTCCCCCCGGGAGGCAAAGTACCCGTCCTCAAACAGAAAGTCCGCGTCTGATTTCTGCCGTGGCACCGTGCGCTCCCCCCTTCGTCTGTTTTGTTGTCAGTATACCACATCCCCGCCGGTTTGTGAACACGAATTTTCCCGCCCGATACATACCCGCTCCCTTCGGCGGACATAGTAAGCACACCGCTATTTGAAAAGGAGTGTTCGACCATGATGTCACAAAACCGGGAATTTTTGAATTTCATCTACCAAAATGCCGAGATGGGCAGGACCACCATCCCCAAGCTGCTCGAAAAGGTGGACGACGAGGGGTTCCGCAGCCTGCTGCACGAACAGTTGCAGGAGTACCAGGCGGTCGGCGAGGAGGCCGGCAGGCTGATCCAGGAGGACGGCGGCGAGCCCAAGGAGATCGGCACCATGCAGAAGATGGGCGCCGACATGATGCTCCAGATGCAGACGCTGGTGGACGACTCCTCCTCCCACGTCGCGGAGATGATGATGAAGGGCAGCAACATGGGGATCATCGAGATCACCAAGCACCTCCACCAGTACCCCGAGGCCGACCGCAAGGTGGTCCATCTGGCCAACGACCTGCTGCGCATCGAGCAGCGCAATCTCGACGAGCTCAAGCAGTATCTCCAGTGAGCCCATCCC
>DXWE01000184.1 GCA_019417045.1 Oscillospiraceae bacterium | reverse complement strand
ATCCCGGACAGCGTGACCGAGATGGGAGTGAACCTGTTTGAGTGGTCTACCGAACTGACCTCGGTCACCCTGCCCTCCTCTCTGACCGAAATTCCCCAGGGTACGTTCTGGAATTGCCGCGGTCTGACCGACGTCTCCATCCCCGAAAGCGTCACCGTGATCGGCAATTTCGCTTTTGCCGGCTGCGAGAGCCTGCCCCGCCTGTTTTTGCCAGACGGTGTTACCAAGATGGAGAAGGACACCTTTTACGCCTCCGACTTCCCGCTCTATTGCCGGGACGGCACGTATGCCGCCGATTTCATCGAGCAAAACGGCCTTCACCGCGGCTACTACGGGGATGTGAACGAGGACGGCCGCCTCAACAGCTCGGACGCCCGGCTGGTGCTCCAGCACACGGTCGAGCTTGTCGACCTCTCCCCCGCCGAGCGGCTCATCGCCGACATCTCGGACGACGGTGAGGTCAATTCCACCGACGCCCGCCGGATTTTGCAGGCCGCCGTCGCCGCGTGACCCTCTTTTGCCGATGTGGACAATGACGGCGCGGTCAATTCCAATGATTCCCGCCTGATCCTGCAAATGACCGTGTCGTGATCCCCGCCCTGTAGTTAAGGAGTGTGAGTGATATGAAGAAGATCTGGCGGTACTCCCTGTGCCTTGCCTGCACCCTGGCGCTCTCGCTTTGCTCTGCTCCCGCGGGCGCGCTCGCCGTCGAGCCGGGCAGTGTAGACGATGGTGCCTTTGTCGTTGAAAACGGCGTTCTCATTGACTATACGGGTGAGGAAACGGATATTGTCATTCCAGATTCATTGGGAATTGTCAAAATTGGGAGCTATCTCTGGTGTATCAGCAACGAAAAGCCCCTGCGATCTCTTGTCATACCGGAAGGAGTCACAGAAATTGGCGGGAGTGCGTTTGCAGGAAGTGAGTTGACACATATCTCCTTACCGTCTACGTTGAAAGTAATCGGGCCCTCTGCGTTTGAAGGTTGCAGCCAATTAAAAAGCATACACCTTCCAGAGGGATTGGAGGAAATTCAATCCGCCGCATTTTACCGTTCGGGAATCGAATCCATCCACATTCCGAATACAGTAAAAATCCTGGGATCCGGTGTGTTTGGATATTGTCCTCTTCACAGTATCTCGCTACCGGGCGGGATCACGGAGATGGGTGTGACTCTATTCGAGTGGTGTGATCAGCTGAACACTATTACGATCCAGCCGGGAATCACCAGTCTTCCCTTGCAGATGATTATGAGTTGCTTTAAATTGGAAGAACTCGTCATTCCCGAAGGCGTCACCCGCATATCCGCCGATTTTCTCTCCGGCTGTCCCTCTCTCAAAAGGCTGGTGCTGCCGGACACGGTCACGGAAATGGGGACACAGGATTATTTTGTTCCAGACACCCTCGTATACTATCGTGACAATCCCGCCATCGACGCAAGCGTACAGGCCAGTGGCCTTACACGTGGGTACTTCGGAGATGTAAACAGCGACGGCCGCCTCAACAGCAGCGACGCCCGGCTGGTGCTCCAGCACACGGTCGAGCTTGTCGACCTCTCCCCCGCCGAGCGGCTCATCGCCGACATCTCGGACGACGGCGAGGTCAACTCCACCGACGCCCGCCGGATTTTGCAGGCCGCCGTCGCCGGCTGATACCCAACCAAACCGCAACAAAGCCCCTCCCGGCCGGGAGGGGCTTTCCTTTTTCATTTTCAATCAGGTCGAGATCTCGAGCGCCATATCGAACAGCGCCTTATCAAACGGCTTCTTCATCGCGAGCGCCTCCTCGATATCGTAGTCGAGGATGTGGTCGTTCTGGATGGTGACCACCCGGTTGCCCTTGCCCTCGATCAGCAGCTCGACCGCATAGTGGCCCATCTTGCTCGCGAGCACCCGGTCGTACACCGTCGGCGAGCCGCCGCGCTGCACGTGGCCGAGCACGGTCGCGCGGGTCTCGACCCCCGTGCGCTTTTCGATCTCCTCCGCCATCTCCATCACATGGCCGACGCCCTCGGCCACCACGAAGATGAAGTGCTTCTTGCCGGTCAGGGTGGCGGTGTGCATGCGCCCGAGGATATCCCGCTCGAAGTCGAACGGCACCTCCGGCACCACGATCCCGGTCGCGCCGACCGCGATCCCGACGTTCAGCGCGAGGTGCCCGGCGCGGCGGCCCATGACCTCCACCACGCTGCACCGGTCGTGCGACTGCGCGGTGTCGCGCAGCTTGTCGATCATCTCGATACAGGTGTTCATCGCGGTATCGTAGCCAATGGTATGCTCGCAGCAGGAGATATCGTTGTCGATCGTGCCGGGGATCCCGATACACGGGAACCCGCGGCGGGTGAGGTCCTGCGCGCCGCGGAACGAGCCGTCGCCGCCGATGACCACCAGCCCCTCGATCCCGCGGTCGAGGCACACCTTGATCGCCTTCTGCATGCCCTCCTCCGTGCGGAACTCGGGGCTGCGGGCGGTGAACAGCATGGTGCCGCCGCGGTGGATGATATCCGACACGCTGCGCAGGTTCATCTCCTCGATATCCCCGTTGATCAACCCGTTATACCCGCGGTAGACGCCCTCCACCTTCAGGCCGCGGTTGATACCGGTACGCACCACCGCGCGGATGGCGGCGTTCATGCCGGGCGCGTCGCCGCCGCTGGTCAGCACGCCGATTTTCTTGATAGCCATAGATCCTCTCTCTCCTTAATACCCAGGCCGCCGGCCCCTATTTCGCAATCAGTAGATATTATATACAGGATTTCCCAAAAGCGCAAGGGGGCGGCGCCATTTTTTCTCCCGTTTTATCTCACGACCGCGACGTTCTCCTCCCCCGCAATGCGGCGCAGCTCCTTGAGCAGCTCCCCGTCCGGCTCCACCCAGAGGGAGACCGGCGCCTTCACGAGCTTGCCCGTGTCCGCAAAGCGGATATAGAGCGGCTCGACCCCGGGAAACACCCGCTGCACCAGCTGTACCCGCTTCCATTCGGGGCTGCGGTCG
>DXWE01000183.1 GCA_019417045.1 Oscillospiraceae bacterium | reverse complement strand
CGCTCCTCGGCGGTCAGCTCGGTCTCGCCCTTCGGGGTGACCTTGCCGACGAGGATGTCGCCCGAGCGTACCTCCGCGCCGATGTGGATGATGCCGCGGTCGTCGAGGTCCTTGAGCGCGTCGTCGCCGACGTTCGGGATGTCGCGGGTGATCTCCTCCGGCCCGAGCTTGGTGTCGCGGCACTCGATCTCGTACTCCTCGATGTGGATGGAGGTGAACACGTCGTCCCGCACCACTTTTTCGTTGATGAGCACCGCGTCCTCGTAGTTGTAGCCCTCCCAGGTCATGAACCCGATGAGCACGTTCTTGCCGAGCGCGATCTCGCCGCCGTCGGTGGAGGGGCCGTCCGCGAGCACCTCGCCGGCCTCCACATGGTCGCCGAGCATGACGATCGGGTGCTGGTTGATACAGGTGCCCTGGTTGGAGCGGGCGAATTTGACGAGGGTATAGGTGTCCTCCCCGCCGTCGCTGTCGCGGGCGACCACCACCTTGTCGGCGTCCACATAGCTGACCGTGCCGGCCTCTCTGGCGAGCACGCACACCCCCGAGTCCACGCCGGCCTTGTACTCCATGCCGGTGCCGACGATGGGGGCCTGCGTTTTCAGCAGCGGCACCGCCTGGCGCTGCATGTTGGAGCCCATCAGCGCGCGGTTGGCGTCGTCGTTCTCGAGGAAGGGGATCATCGCGGTCGCGACCGAGACGACCATCTTCGGGGACACGTCCATGAAGTCGGGCTTGTCGCGCGTGACCTCGAGGAATTCGCTGCGGTAGCGGGCGTTGATGCGGTCGCGCAGGAACACGCCGTTCTCATCCAGCGGCTCGTTGGCCTGCGCCACGATATAGTTGTCCTCCACGTCCGCGGACATGTAGACCACTTCGTCGGTCACCCGGCCGCTCGGTTTGTCCACCCGGCGGAAGGGCGCCTCGATAAAGCCGTATTCGTTGATACGGGCATAGGTCGCGAGATACGAGATCAGCCCGATGTTCGGGCCCTCGGGCGTCTCGATCGGGCACATGCGGCCGTAGTGGCTGTAGTGCACGTCGCGCACCTCGAACCCGGCGCGGTCGCGCGAGAGGCCGCCGGGGCCGAGCGCGGACAGGCGGCGCTTGTGGGTCAGCTCCGCGAGCGGGTTGTTCTGGTCCATGAACTGGGAGAGCGGCGAGGAGCCGAAGAACTCCTTGATCGCCGCCACCACCGGGCGGATGTTGATCAGCGCCTGCGGGGTGATGACGTCCATGTCCTGCGCCTGCAGGGTCATGCGCTCGCGGATGACGCGCTCCATGCGGGAAAAGCCGATGCGGAAGTGGTTTTGCAGCAGCTCGCCGACCGACCGGATGCGGCGGTTGCCGAGGTGGTCGATGTCGTCGGTGGTGCCGATGTCGTGCTGTAAGCAGAGCAGGTAGTTGATGGAGGCGAGGATGTCGTCCACGATGATGTGGGCGGGCATGAGCTCCTCCTTGCGGGCGGCGACCGCCTCTTTCAGCGCGTCCTCCGCGAGGTTCTGATCGAGGATCTCACGCAGCACGGAATAGCGCACCCGCTCGTGGATCCCGCATTCCGCCTCCGCGTCGAACGGCACGTACTTTTGGATGTCCACCATGCCGTTTGTGATGATCTTGACCTCGCGGTGCTCGCCGTGCTGCTCCTCCACGTCGACAAAGGCGACCGTGACGCCCTTGTCCTCGAGCTCCATCGCCTTCTCGCGGCCGATCCGCTCGCCCGCCTCGGCGAGCAGCTCGCCGGTCGCCGGGTCCACGATCGGCTGGCTGAGCACCTGGCCGGCCAGCCGGTTGGACAGCCCCAGCTTCTTGTTGTATTTATACCGCCCCACGCGGGACAGGTCGTACCGCCGCGGGTCAAAAAACAGGCTCTCGAGGTGCTGCTGGGAGTTCTCCACCGTCAGCGGCTCGCCGGGGCGCAGCTTGCGGTAGACCTCGAGCAGCGCCTCCTCGGAGTTTTTGGTGATGTCCTTCTCAATCGTCGCGCGGATGCACTCGTCGTTGCCGAAGAAGTCGAGCAGCTGCGCGTCGGTGCCGAGCCCGAGCGCCCGGGCGAACACGGTGACCGGGAGCTTGCGGTTCTTGTCGATGCGCACGTAAAACACGTCGCTCGAATCGGTCTCATATTCGAGCCACGCGCCGCGGTTGGGGATCACGGTGGAGGTGAACAGCTTCTTGCCGGTGGCGTCGTAGCTCATGCCGTAGTAGACGCCGGGGGAGCGCACGAGCTGGGAGACGATGACGCGCTCGGCGCCGTTGATGACGAAGGTGCCGGACTCGGTCATGAGCGGGAAATCGCCCATGAACACCTCGGACTCCTTGATCTCGCCGGTCTCTTTGTTGAGCAGGCGGGCGCGCACGCGCAGCGGCGCGGCATAGGTCACGTCCCGCTCCTTGCACTCCTCCACGGTGTATTTCGGAGTGTCGTCCAGACGGTAATCCAGGAACTCGAGCACCAGGTTACCGGTGTAGTCGGTGATGGCGGCGGTGTCGCGGAAGACCTCCCGCAGCCCTTCGTTCAGGAACCACTCGTACGAGTTCTTCTGCACTTCAATGAGGTTGGGCATGTCGAGAACCTCATTGATCTTGGCGAAACTCATGCGCGTCGTCCTGCCGAGCTTGACCGGTTTCAGATTCGTCATAGGCTTCATCACTCCTGTTTCAAATTCTGTATGTGATTTTCGTCTTTGCCGGATGGATTTCGGGGGCTTTCGCCGGAAAACGGGAAAAAAGGGGTTGCAATTGACAGCGAAGTGTGCTATACTGTTTTCTGCCGTGATTTCCCCATGGTTCATAATCGTGCAGTGTATTATCATACTATATAGGTTTAAATTTGTCAATCGTTTTGCAGGCGATCGGCAAATTTTTTTTGCCTTTTTCCGGATCCGCCCGCCACAAGCGGGCCTTTTTTGCTTCTTTCGACAAATTTTGCACATGTCCTGACACATATCTTGGCGCCTGTCATTCCCCGCCCTCTCCCATCCGCACCTGCCCACGCCCGGCCACGCCTGCCCGCACCTGTCCATCCCTGCCCATACC
>DXWE01000182.1 GCA_019417045.1 Oscillospiraceae bacterium | reverse complement strand
GTTCGGTAGACCACTCAAACAGGTTCACTCCCATCTCGGTCACGCTGTCCGGGATGATAACACTGTCTAACCGCATGTAGGAAAAGACGCCGCTGCCGATAGAGGTCACCGTGTCGGGAATCACGACAATTATGTCCGGCCCCGGTCCCGAATATCCCTTATATTCCACCAGCACGCCGTCCTCCACCACGAAGGGATCCCACGGCTCGGCGGCGAGCGCGCCCGCGGGAGCAGAGCAAAGCGAGAGCGCCAGGGTGCAGGCAAGGCACAGGGAGTACCGCCAGATCTTCTTCATATCACTCACACTCCTTAACTACAGGGCGGGGATCACGACACGGTCATTTGCAGGATCAGGCGGGAATCATTGGAATTGACCGCGCCGTCATTGTCCACATCGGCGAGGTAGAATTGCACGTCGGACAGCGTGATGCTCCCCACGGAGGCCTGGTTGACCATGCGGGCGTCGCTGCTGTTTATCAAGCCGTTTCTGTCCACATCCCCCTTGCGGTAGGCCAGGGATTCCAAAGACCACTCTTGGTCGTGGTACTTGGCACCGCCACTTGCCAGGAACCAGGTGGCTATGCTCCCGGTGAATGTGCCGGTGGTATTGGAGTGGAACCCAAATGCATTGCTCACCCCGCTGACCGTCCGCCAGAAGGACACCGATCCATTCGCATTCCAATTGATGTTCACAGCAGCCCCGCTGCCGCCGGAGGACAGGTTGGCACTATATACATTCTGATTCTCATCCGTCCCAATGTAACTGCCCCAGGCGATCCCGCCCGGCGCCGCCGAGGACACGGTCTGGATGATGTACTGGCTGCCGGACTTGCGGATGACCCACTGCTGGTTCTCGGCGCCGGTGAACGCCTGCCGGGTGAGGGCACGGGTGGAGGTGTTGAGGGTCAGATACTGCCCGTTATCATTTTTCAGATAGTAAATCCCCTCAAATTCCGCCGCCCCCTGGAACGGCTCGTTTTCCAGACACCAGGCGTAGGCAAAGCGCACCTCGCTGGAGGAGGAACCGACCTTTTTCACCTGTATGGTGTAGTCGCTGACCGAGGCCATGTCGGTGAGATAGACCATCTCCGTGGAAGAGATGGTATTTTCGGATTTCTTTGTCACACTGGAACCGCTTGTATTCTGGTAGGTGACCCACAGGTTCATATTCACCCGGGGATCGGCGGTAACATCCCCCTCGGCGTGTTCACCGCCGGTCACGGTGCCCTCCCGCAGCCAGGCGAGGCTGACGTTCAAGCCGGAGGCCCCGTAAGACGGCACCTTCAGCCGGAAGGTCTGGCCAACCGTAGACGCGGGCATTTCGTGTATGACGTAGTGTCCCGCACCGGTGATGCAGACGGCGAGATATGCGTCCAGCACCCCCGCGCCCTGCTTATCCGTCAGGCCCTGGGCCATGGTCTCCTGCGGGTCCGTGTCACCGGCATATTTCAGTGCTTTTCGCTGGCAGGAGGCGAGCAGGATGGCCTTGATCGCCTGCGGGTAGGCCGCGAGCGACGGGCGCAGCTCCAACATCAGCGCGATGGTGCCCGCCACCACGGGCGTCGTGCTGCTGGTTCCTCCAAACAAACTTGCCGGCGCGAGCAGATCGGGTTTCATGCAGCCGGTTTGGCCAGCATAGGTGTTAATATAACTGGAGTAGTCAAACATGGTGTCATCCGCAGGATTGCTGTTGGACATATCATTATAGGATCCTACAGTGATGACGTTGTCTGCCAACCCGGGACTACCAACCGCATTTTCAGGGCTGTTACCGGCAGATTTTGTAAAGCTGACATTGTGAATGGAGATCACATGATCTGTCCATTGTTCGATGGAAGTATACGTGTTCCCTCTTGAAAAGCTAAGACTGCAACTGATCACTTTGACGCCGGCGGAGACCAGTAACTCCGCCCCGATGAAGAATCTGCCGGCCTGTGAGGAGGCAGAATAAATCTCAGCCCCCGGCGCCACGCCATCGGTACCCGCCATGATACGAGCACAGCCATCGGCATGCCCGTCTGCGGGTTCCGGATGATAGGGAAACCCCAACACATGGACGCGGTCAGCCGGCAGATAGGCGTCGGCTTGAATGGTATTTGTTTCGATGATGCCCACGTTCACACCGGAGCCGTCCAACCCGATTTCGTCATGGATCCGCGAAATGCCGTTATACTCGATCATATCGGCCGGAGGCGTACCAGTATAATCCAAAGTTGCCTCGAGCTCCACATACGGCTCGACCGATTCCACCTGCGGATGTTTGGCGACGGTTTCGATCTGGGCGGGGGTGAGGGAGAGGATGAGCATGGGGGCGTACTGGCTGCGGAAGAGGACATCCGCCTGCGGGATCTCACAGGCCGCGAGCACCCCGTCGTTCTTCTCCACATATTCCTCGCGCGCGATCTCCCGCCGCGCCATAATGTAGGTGTCCGTCCGCTGCCGCTCGACAGCCCGCAGCGGCTCGGTCCGCTCGAGATAGGTCTGCATCTCGTCCGCGACATTCACTGTCGGCTGCTCGCCCGCGGACAGGGCGTACAGGGACTGCACCAGGGAGTCCGGGATCGCCTCGGTCACGACCGACAGGGATTCCCGCGTCAGCCCGGTCTCACGCTCGACTTGTGCGTCCACCAGGGTCTGGCTGATATCCTTCAGCCAGACGTACACGGGAATGGTTTCGGCTGCCGCGGTGTCCGCCGCCTCCATCCGGGACACCACATCGGCGGAGAGCTTCTCCTTCCACGACAGGGCGGGAACCAGTTCCTCCAAACTGGCGCCGACGGTCAGCGGCGAGAGGAGCAGGATTGCACACAGAACCCAGGAAATGCCGCGTTTCACATGCCATTTCATTTCTATTCCCTCCAGACTTAAAAAATACCGCACAGGGTTTGGGCGATTGCTGACGTGACCGGGCTGCTCTCTGCATGGGTCTCACCTCTTTCGAGAATAATAGCCAAAAGTTTCCAAGTTCATAGTAATACTTTTAAAATAATTTTGCAAGAGTTTTTTGAAAAATAGTTTCCGCCGTCACAGCTTGCAAAAGAG
>DXWE01000181.1 GCA_019417045.1 Oscillospiraceae bacterium | reverse complement strand
GATGAAGATGGAGAACGAGATCGTGGCCCCGGACGGCGCGACGGTCGTCAGTGTGTTCGTCAAGAAGGGCGAGACGGTGGATTCCGGCAAGCCGCTCGTGGCGCTGCAGTAAAAAGGGGTGGATTTGGTTGGCAAAGGTTGGAATTACGGAGACCGTGCTGCGGGACGCCCATCAGTCTCTGATCGCCACCCGCATGACGACTGAGGAGATGCTGCCGGCGCTGGAACTGCTGGACGATATCGGCTATCGGTCGCTCGAATGCTGGGGCGGGGCGACGTTTGACGCGTGCCTGCGGTTTTTGGACGAGGACCCGTGGGAGCGGCTGCGCACCCTGAAAAAGCACATGCCGAAGACCCCGCTGCAGATGTTGTTCCGCGGGCAGAATATGCTTGGCTACCGGCACTATGCGGACGATGTGGTGGAATATTTTGTACAGAAATCCGTGGCGAACGGGATCGATGTCATCCGGATTTTCGACGCGCTCAACGACATCCGCAATCTCGAGACCTCCATCAAGGCGGCCAAGCGGGAGAAGGGTGCGCACGTGCAGGTGGCGATGTCGTATACGACCAGCCCGGTGCACGATATCGCGTATTTTGTGAAGTACGCCAAACAGATCGAGGAGATGGGGGCGGACTCCATCTGTGTGAAGGATATGGCGGGGCTGCTCGTGCCGTATGTCACCTATGATCTGGTCAAGGCGCTGAAGGAGACGGTGAAGCTGCCGATCCAGCTGCACTCGCACTTCACCGCCGGGATCTCCGACATGGTGATGCTCAAGGGTATCGAGGCGGGCGCGGACGTGATCGACACCGCGCTGTCCCCGCTCGCGATGGGCACCTCCCATCCGGCGACCGAATCGATGGTCGCGGCGCTGCAGGGCACCCCGTACGACACGGGGCTCGACCTGCTCAAGCTCAACGAGATCAGCAAATATTTCCATACGCTGCGCAAGAAGTATCTGGACAGCGGCCTGCTCAACCCGAAGATGCTCGAGGTGGACACGAACGCGCTGATCTACCAGGTGCCGGGCGGCATGCTCTCCAACCTCGTCAGCCAGCTCAAGCAGGCGGGCAGGGAGGACCAGCTGCAGGCGGTGCTCGAAGAGGTGCCGCGCGTGCGCAAGGACGCGGGCTACCCGCCGCTCGTCACCCCGTCGTCCCAGATCGTCGGCACCCAGGCGGTGTTCAACGTCATCAGCGGCGAGCGGTACAAGATGGTGACCAAGGAGTTCAAGGGACTGGTGCGTGGGGAATACGGCGCGACCCCGGTGAAGATCGACCCCGCATTCGTCAAGCAGATCATCGGCGACGAGGAGCCGATCACCTGCCGCCCGGCGGACCTGCTCAAGCCAGAGCTCGAGACGCTGCGGGGCGAGATGGCGGAGTGGTACGAGCAGGAGGAGGACGTGCTGACCTACGCCCAGTTCGGGCAGGTGGCGGTCAAGTTCTTTGAAAAGCGCCGCAATCGGAAATACGGCATTGACGGCAAACATCTCGATCGGGAGCAGCAGGTGCATCCCGTCTGACCGGGAGGCGAGAATATGATACGCAGCATGACCGGTTACGGCCGGGACCAGCAGACGATCGGGGGCCTCGACATCACAGTGGAGATCCGCTCGGTCAATCACCGGTATTTCGAGTATGCGTCCCGCCTGCCGCGGGTGTATGGCTTTCTGGATGAAAAGCTGAAATCCTTTCTCCAGACCGGCATTTCCCGCGGCAAGGTGGATGTCTCCGTGTGGATCGAGACGGCCGACACCCCGGTCAGCGGGGTGTCGGTCAACCACCCGCTGGCGGAGGCCTACCTCGCGGCGTTTCGGGAACTCTGTGAACGGTATGACCTGAAGGACGATGTCACCGTGACGGCGCTCGCCCGGCAGGCGGATGTGCTCAGCGTGCACACCGTGCCGGCGGACGAGGACGCGGTGTGGGAGGCTGTCCGGCAGGTCGCGCAGGCGGCGCTCGAAAAATTCCTGCGCATGCGCGAGACCGAGGGGGAAAAGCTCCGCGCAGATGTGCTCTCCCGGGCGGACGCGATTCTGCGCGCGGTGGATCCCGCGCAGCTGGTCGATGTGGCTGCGCAGCCACATCGACCAGCTGCGCGGGATGATGGAGCAGCAGGAACCGGTCGGGCGCAAGCTCGATTTCCTCGTGCAGGAGATCAACCGGGAGGCGAACACCATCGGCTCGAAATCGCAGGACGTGGCGCTCGCCCGCACGGTGGTGGACATGAAATCGGAGATCGAGAAGATCCGGGAACAGATTCAGAATATCGAGTGAAACCGGGAGGACGGGTATGAAACTCATCAACATCGGGTTTGGCAACATGGTGTCCGCAAACCGCTTAATCACGATTGTCAGTCCGGAATCCGCGCCGATCAAGCGGATCATCCAGGACGCGAAGGAGCGCGGCTCGCTGATTGACGCGACGTACGGCCGCCGTACCCGTGCGGTGCTGGTGATGGACAGCGACCATGTGATCCTGTCCGCCGTGCAGCCGGAGACGGTTGCAAACCGGATGCTCTCGCGTGAGGATGAGACGGACGAGGAGCTGGAGGCGGAATGAGCGGACGCGGGCTGTTGATCGTGCTGTCCGGCCCGTCCGGGTGCGGGAAGGACACGGTGTTGCAGGAGCTGCTGCGGCGGCGGGAGGACACGGTGGTGTCCATCTCGGTGACCACCCGTGCGCCCCGGCCGGGAGAGGTGGACGGTGTCCATTATTTCTTCCGCTCGAAAGAGGAGTTTTTGCGGCTGATCGGGGAGGACGCTTTTTTGGAATACGCGCAGTATGCCGGCAACTATTACGGCACCCCAAAAGACTGGGTGGAGCGGCAGCTGCAAGCGGGCCGTCACGTGGTGCTCGAAATCGAGGTGCAGGGCGCGGAGAAGGTGCTCGACAAGCGGCCGGACGCGGTGTCTATCTTTTTGCAGGCGCCGTCGATGGAGGAGCTCGAGCGCCGGCTGCGCGGGCGCGGCACCGAGTCCGAGGAGACGATCCGCCGCCGGCTGGAGGAGGCCGGCCGCGAGCTCGCCCGGTCGGTGCGGTAC
>DXWE01000180.1 GCA_019417045.1 Oscillospiraceae bacterium | reverse complement strand
GAAATATGCTAATATATTTTAGTTATACTAAAGGGAGACAGACCACGCGCGAAGCACCCGGACGGCAGGCGTCCGGCAGGTTTGCGCGGCTGCGGCGGCAGGCGGCCCACTGGTCCGGCACCTGCCGCAGCTCTTGGGAACCCGCGGCGGGGCGCATGGCCACCGCGCGGGACAGAAGGAGGTTTTCATGACGGAACTGACCACCGGCGTGCTCTGCCGCTCGGAAGCGCCCACCGCGTGGGAGCGCTGGGCAGACCGGCTCGCCCTGTTTTTCCTCTGTGTCTACACAGCCGAATGCGCCGTGGGATGCAGCGGCCGTTGGCTGGAGATCGGGCCGCTGAGCATCCGCATGGTGTTGTTTGCGGCGTGCCTGCTGTTGACGCTGCCGCGCGTGATCCGGGAGCTGCCCCATCTGATCCGACTGCCGTATTTCTGGTGTCTGGTGGCGTTTGCAGCGGTGTTGGCCGTCGCGGCTGTCATCGGGTTGCAAAACGGCAACAACCGCGGTTTCATTGTGGCCGATCTGACGAGTTTGCTCTCGTTTGCGCTGATTCCCGGCTTTTTTGTCACCATCCATACCCGTGAGAGGCTGGAGCTGCTGACACAGGTGCTCTTTTTTTCCGCCGCGGCGCTTGCGCTCGTGACGGTGGTGTTGCATTTTGTGCTGGCTTTTTTGCCCACCGAACAGATCACGGCGCTCAACAACTGGATCAACCAATATGCGCTCGGCGGCTTCGCCACCATGCCCACATCGGTGCAGCGGATCTACCTGCGCAGCCAGATCTTTCTACAGGTCGCCCTGTTAATCGGGATCTGGCTGCTGAAGGTCAGCCCGTCCCGGCGATACCGGCTGGTGGTGTGGGCGGCACAGGCCATCCTGGCCTTTTCCCTCGTTTTGACCTATACGCGCGGCTTCTGGCTGGGGCTTGCGCTCTCCTTCGTGGTGTATTTCGTCGTGTCCTGGCGGGAGTGGCGGCACGTTTTGAAATGCGTCGGGGTACTGATCTTGACCACGGTCGTGTTTTTCGGCGCGTCCTGGGCGGCTTACCGCACGCCGATCGCGGCGGTGGCGGTGCTCGAGCGGTTTGACCCGTCTTTGATCGTCATCCTGCCCCCGCGCCCGGGACAGACGCCCTCCACACCGGTCGAGGACGGCGACGAGTTCGGGGTCGCGGCCGATCTGCGGTCCAAGACGCTGGGCGAACAGCTGCGCCTGATCCGGGAGAATCCCCTCATCGGATACGGACTCGGCAAGAATCTGGACGGAATCCGGGACGACGGCAAGACGGAATATATGTATCCGGATCTGTGGATGAAGACCGGATTGCCGGGACTGCTGCTGTTTCTGGCGTCCTGTTTTTGGTATGGCGTGGTACTGCTGGTGCGCACCCTGCGCGCCCCGCGTGGTCGCCGGCAGGAGCTGTGCGGGCTGAACACGGCAGGAGGACTCGCCTGGGTGTGGGTATGCGGACTGCTTGGTGTCGGGGTGACGAGCTATTTCAACCCGTTCCTCACCACCCCCATGGGGATCCTGGTGGTGGGGTTTGCAGCTGCCGCCGTTCTTCTGACGCCGCGGGAGCGGCGCGCTCCGCAGGCGGCAGACGACGCGCGCACAACCGATTCGACGGAATCCGGCGGCACGGTCCCGGAATCGGAGTAAAGCAAAATAGCAGAAAGAGGGCCCGCCAGGTCTTGGCGGGCCCTCTTTCGTCACCGGCACTCTCCGGCCTATCTCTGTCTCCTTCTCTCAAACGGGGGATTTCTCTCTCTATCCCCTTCTCCTTCTCTCAGGCGAAGGATTCCCCTCACCCGCTTCCCACCGCATGGCAGCGGCCTTTGGTGTCTGCCGGCAAAACCTCCTGCTTTGTATGCGGGTGCCCGACCGGAATGCGTCTGCTCCCGTGGATCTGCCCCCCCGGGCGCTTTCTGATCCAAACGCTCAGCGGCGAAGGCGCCGGCTGGGACGACGGGGTGTTCCCTCTTCGGCCTGAGGCGCCATCGCCGGGGAACAGGTGTCCATTGCCCCGCCGGCCGCCCGGGGATCCGGGGAACCCTCCGCCGGCGGCACACAGCCGGCCGCCTCCCGACCGCCGATCGCCCCGCAGACGGGACACACCGCACTGGCGTCCGGAATGCGATACTTGCACACTTCACAGAACAACCGTACCCCTCCTCCTGCGGGCCGCGCCCGCTCCCCCTGCATCGCGTGAGGACCTGCACCGGTAATTTCACGGGACAGGGGGACAAAATGGATTCGACGGATTTCTCGATCTGGATACAGAATACCTCTTTGCTGCAAAAATGTCAATAAATTATCAGAAAATTTTATAATAATTTTGTATCTTTTTGTTTTTTTCGTGGCCGCCCGACCAGTCACAAAAGAGCAGACCCCCCCTGTCCTGCCACAGGCCATCCCGTTTTTTCGGCGGATGTCCCGTTCCCCCCCTTGCGCGGGAGGACTGTGCCCGCTATAATGGAAAAAACGGGATTTGCCGGATCCCATGGAGCTGGCAGGAGGCCTCCGGGCTCTTGGAACGCCTCCTGGAGAAATGGGGGGAGTATATGAAGACATTGCTGGAAAACGGCACGGTGGTCAACGTGTTCACCGGCGAGCTTCAGCGCGCGAATGTCCTGATCGGGGACGGCCGGATTCTCGGAGTGGGTGCGTATGCCGCGTCGGACGCGGACCGGGTGGAGGACGTTGGCGGGCGGTACCTCTGCCCCGGGTTTATCGACGGGCACATCCACATCGAGAGCACCATGCTGCTGCCGGCGGAGTTCGCACGGGTGTGCGTCGCCCATGGCACCACCACGGTGGTGACCGACCCGCACGAGATTGCAAACGTGTGCGGGATGGCGGGGATCGAGTACATGCTGCGCGCCAGCGAGGGGCTGCCGCTGACGGTGTATGTCATGCTGCCCTCCTGCGTGCCGGCCACCCCGTTTGACGAGTCGGGCGCCCGGCTGGCCGCGGCGGATCTCGAGCCGCTGTACGCGCACCCGCGGGTGCACGGGCTCGCCGAGGTGATGGACTACCCCGGCGTGGTGGCGGGGG